>JANMLQ010000199.1:0-34748 GCA_031372635.1 Akkermansiaceae bacterium
GAGTGGGTTTTCCGGGAATGCGATCAGCGCTGCGATGGCGAGGAAGATGTAGCCCATGTGCATGACGGAAGAATTGCCGAGCATGGTATCGAGGCGCTTCTGGTTGATGGTGACGAAGCCGACCCAGAGGATGTTTCCTAACAACAGCACGAGCAATGGCGTGAGCCACTCTTGCAGACCCAGTGGCACGAGCGGGATGGCGATGCGCAGCAGACCGTAGAGGCCGAATTTTTTCAAGACACCTGCATGCAGCATGGCGACCGGCGCAGGTGCGCTGGCATAGGCGGGTGCGGCCCACGAGTGGAAGGGAAACAACGAAACGAGCGTGCCGAAACCGACGAGCAACAACGCGGCGATGCCTTTCTGTGATGCGGGATCGACCTTGTCCTTGGCGGCGATCATCGCGGCGATGTCATAAGTACCGGTGAGGTTGGCGAGCCATACCAGCCCGGCTAACAGAATGATCGAACCGAGGCCGAGGTAGATGGTGATTTTCCATGCGATCTCCTTGCGATCGCTACGACCGAGGATGCCGATCATGAGGAAAGTCGGGATGAGGGCGAGTTCGTGGAAGGCGTAGAAGAAGAACAGATCGGTGGCGGCAAAGGCACCGAGCGCGCCTGCGGAAATCAGCAGGGATGATCCGAAGTAGAGTTTTTCTCTTCCTTCCGGAGCCTTGCCGGAAAGCACGGCGGCCATCGTAACGATGACGGTGAGCAGCACCATCACGGCGCTCATGCCATCGGGAAATCCGAAGGCGAGATGCAGCGCGGGTTTCTCAAGAACGGGCAGGGAGAAACTATTCCAGCATGAACATTTCCAAGTGAACGCGGCACCTACTCCGAGCACCAGGTTGATCGCAGACGCACCGATGGCGGTGAGCCGCGCGGGCGCGCCGAGCAGTATCGCGACGAAGGCGAGGATCGGGAGAAAGACGAGGATGGCTAACATGGATTAAAGCACTGAATTGTAGGCACGAAATTCGAAGCGAAGAAGACTCGGGCGGCAGATGCGGGTGATGAGGTTACGGGTCGCCGGTGGTGTCACAATTTGTGATAGGCGGTGTTTGTGGCGCGATGCAACGGGCCGACTTGAGATCACAGATTGTGATTTCAAGCCAAGTGAGGAGTAAGATGTGGATTCAGAGACAAGCAATTGCGCGCCTTCTCGGCTCATTTCTTGCGTCTTGGGTCTTGAAGTCTTGTCTCTCATAAGAACACCGTGAAGTAGATGACGAGGATGGCGCCGAGTCCGAAGGCGAAGGCGTAGCCTTGGAGTTGGCCGGACTGGATCTGGCGGAAAATGTTGCCGAGGCTGGCCGCGCCTCGACTGCATCCGCCGACGAGCAGGCCGTTGATGAGGAACTCGTCGAAGAAGTGAACGATGGCTGCGAAGGCGTCTTGGAAATAACGGACGAGGAAGTTGTCGTAGAGTTGATCGACGTAGAAGTGGTTCTTGAGAAGGGGGATGGAGAGCGGGTCTTTGTCTTTGCCGTTGTAGAGGATGAATCCGGCGATCAATCCAAGAACGAGCGATGCGATTGATGCACTAAGAATGATCGTGTGGCCGTCTCCATGGCCTTCCGCATGAGCGCGGGGATCCATGGCGTTCAGCGTGCCTGTGAGCCATGCGGAGCCGATGGCCATGCCGGCTAATAAAACGAGCGGCACAAACATCAGCGGGCCGACTTCATGGGCGTGGTCGGCGTTTTCAGAACGGTGCTTGCCGAGGAAGGCAACGACGAACGCGCGAGTCATGTAGAAGGTGGTGAGGAAGGCGACGAAGATCGCGATGCCGAACAACACTTTGTTTTTTCCGAAGGCTGCGGCGAGGATCTCCTCTTTCGAGTAGAAGCCCGAGGTGACAAATGGAACAGCGATCAAAGCCGCAGTGCCGATAGCGAAGGTGATGCCGGTGATGGGCATTTTTTTCAGCAGGCCGCCCATTTTCCAGATGTTTTGTTCGTGATGGCAGGCATAGATGACTGCGCCGGAGCCGAGGAAGAGTAGTGCCTTGAACCAAGCGTGGGTGAAGAGATGGAACATGGCTGCTTCACCGGAAACGAGGCCCACGGCCATGACCATGTAGCCGAGTTGAGAGAGGGTGGAGTAGGCGAGGATCTTTTTGATGTCGTCCTGCTGAACGGCCATCAGTGCTGCGACGAGGGCGGTGATGCCGCCGGTCCATGCGATGACGTTGCCCGCGAATCCTGCGAAGGCTTCCTCGCCGATGGAGTGCTGCACGCGGAACAGCATGTAAACGCCAGCCGCAACCATGGTGGCGGCGTGGATGAGCGCGGAAACGGGAGTGGGGCCTTCCATCGCATCGGGCAGCCAGACGTGGAGCGGGACTTGTGCGGACTTGCCGATAGCGCCGCAGAAGATGCAGAGGATGGCGGCTGATAGAGTTGCGGTGGAAACGGTGGCCGGGATTTCCATTTCGGAAAACGCGAGCGTGCCGGTGATGCCCCACAGCATGAGGATGCCGATCATGAATCCGAAGTCGCCGACGCGGTTGCAGAGAAACGCTTTCTTTGCGGCATCGGCGGCGGAGTCCTTCTGATACCAGTGGCCGATGAGTAGGTAGGAGCTCAGGCCGACCAACTCCCAGAAGATGAAGGTCATGATGAAGTTGTTCGCCAGCACGATGCCGGTCATCGAGAACATGAAGAGCGAGAGTCCGGTGAAGTAGCGGTTCTTCGCATCATCGTCCTTCATGTAGGCGAGCGAGAAAATGTGAACGAGCGCACCGACGCCGGTGACGACGATCATCATGCCGGTGGAAAGCTGATCGAGTTGGATGCCGATCTGGAGATGGAAGTCGCCGATACTCACCCAGTTGAAGGAAGTGATTTCGTTTTTCCCAAGTAGCAGGAATGAAATCACCAATGTGGCGACTGCGGAGGCGGTGGAAACCAGCGGCACAAGCGGGTTCTTGCGCAGCACTAGCTGGTTGAGCGCTGCGACGACGAGCGGGAGGAAGAGGAGTATCCAGGCGAGGTTCATGGAGAGTGGAAAGTGATCGGTGAGCAGTGATCAGTGGAAGAAGCAGGCTGTCTCATTCTTTACTTCGATGTTCAAAGTTAAGCGTTGGATGTTCGATGTTCCTCAGCCTTTCAGGCTGGTGAGTTCGTCGGTGTGGATCGTTTGGCGTGCGCGGTAGAGGGCGACGATGATGGCGAGGCCGACGGCGACTTCGGCGGCGGCGACGGTGATGACGAAGAAGACGAGCATTTGGCCGTTGTAGTCGGGCAGGCCGTTGACGGTGTTGAAGCGTGAGAAGGCGACGAGGCTGAGGTTTGCCGCGCTGAGCATCAACTCAAGGCACATGAAGACGACGATGATGTTACGGCGCAACACCACGCCTGCGAGGCCGGTGGCGAAGAGCAGACCGGAGACGAGAAGGTAGTCTTTGAGAGTGGCCATGGTGTTTAGGAGTCTGATCCGGTGGATTTTTTGGAAAGCACCACGACGCCGATGGTGGCGACGAGGAGCAGCACGCCGATGATCTGGAAGGGGAAGTTGTATTGGGTGAAGAGCGTGTGACCAATGAGATGCACGTCGGGCAGGCGGCCATCCTTGAGAGAGGCGGCGATTTTTGTGCCTTCGTTGAAACGGGTGGCGGCATTTGCGAGTGCTTGTTGGTCCAGTGGGGGAGCGATCTTGTCTGGCGTGCGGGAAAGCACACCGATGAGCTGCAAGACGAAGGCGATGACGAGTGATAAGCCAGCGGCCAACGGAGCGAGGGACTTGGCACGCTTTTCCTCATCCTTGAGGTCCAGCAGCATGATGATGAATAGGAACAGCACCATCACTGCGCCGGTATAGACGAGGATCTGGATGATCCCGACGAAGAAGGCGCTGAGGCCGATGAAGAGTCCTGCGAGGCCGACGAAACATGCGACGACGGACATCGCGCTGGAGACTGGGTTTCTAAACGCAATGACAGCGCATCCGCCGATGAGCATGATCGTTGAAAATATCCAAAACAGATAGCTGGGCATTACTTCAGTTCATTCCACTTGTTGACGAGGCCGGTGCGCACGCCGCCGATCTCGTAGAGTTTTGTTTTGTCATGCACCATGTCGGCGCGTTTGAGGCCGGTGATGAGGTAGTCTTTGCGGAGGTAGATGGCTTGCTCCGGGCAAACTTCTTCGCACATGCCGCAGTAGATGCAGCGGATCATGTCGATCTCGAATTCGAGCGGGCGTTTTTCGACTTTTGCCCACGGGTCGTCGGAGGGGATTTCGGACGGCGTGATTTTGATGGCTTTGGGCGGGCAGATGAATTCGCAGAGTTGGCAGGAAACGCAGCGTTCGCGGCCTTGTTCGTCGGTGACGAGGGCGGGTGCGCCGCGATAGTAATCTGGCAGGTGTTCGTCCCAGCGTTGTTCGGGAAACTGCATGGTCACACCGAGGCCGGAGGAGGCAAGTGTGTCCGCACCTGCGGATTTTCCACGGAGGGATTTGACCGCGTGGGTCATGGTGAGGATGAAGCCTTTGATGAGTGCTCCGAAGTAGATTTTCTCACCGAAGTTGAGTTTGGGGCGTTGGAGTTTGATGACGGCCATGGAAAACGAGCGGGCTAGGAGGATTGATTGGCAAGCTGGCGGAGTTTCTCAAGATTGAGAGCGCCGCCGCCACGGAGGTAGAAGGTGGTGATCGCGTCGCGAAGCGAGCGATAGAGGGAGGGATCGGTGATGGCGAGGTCTTTTGGGAGGTCGGTTTGGGCGAATTCCACGGCGACTCCGACATCCGCCCAGCGTCGCTCTTTCAACGCCTTTGCGACGCCGTCAGGACGGGTGAGCAGGCTTTGAGCGATGATTTCTTGCTGCCGGGTCATTGGAAATTTTGGGTTAGAGAACGACTTCAAGAAACACGAGGTTTTCGATTCCTTGTGCTTTCGCGGCTTCTGGAAATGAGTGGATGATGGATTTGATTTCCGCGATGTTTGGCTGATAGGCTTTCAAGAGGTAGAGGATGTCCTGAATGTCTTTCTCGGCTGCGCGGGTGAGTTTGGAGGCGATGATGTTTTCGATGGGTGGTCGGTAGAGTTCGAGGCGGCCCATTTTTTCCATGAGCACGGGAGTAAAACTTCCGGTTTGGACGATGCCGGGTTCGACGATTTGAAGGTAAGGTTCGTCGGGTTCGATGAATTCCTTTGGGTTGAAAAGGAGGCCGGCTTTTTCGGCTGCGGACTTCAGCTCCAAGGTGTCGTAACTGCTGGTAGGTTTCCAGATGTCGAGATCACGGGAACTGCGCTGCGGCATATTGCCGAGGAGACAAACAGCGGAGCCGATGAGGCAGAGTTTGACTGGTGGGCCATCAGGGCCGAGAGCATTCGCCAAGAGTTCCAAAAATCGCATCCAGCGTTCTTTGTCGTAAGCAGGGGATGGCGATTCGGAAGGCATGTGACTCAGGCGCGAAGCATGCTTGGTTTTTCTTCGGAAACTTTTGCCACCCAGATGACTGCGGCGGTGACGATGACTAACAGCACGGCTCCGATGCCGAGGATGAGTGCGGTGAGTTGTGGTGCGGCGATGATGAGTGCGGCGAGGAAGACGTTGATGAGTGCAGCCTCGAAGAAAACGACCCAGCCGAGTTTCATGAGCTGATCGTAGCGGAAACGCGGCACTGTCCAGCGCACGAGGATGAAGAAGAGGATGAAGGCGACGAGTTTCGCCATGAAGATGCCCAGGTGGATGAGGCCGCCGAAATGGAAGCCTGCGATGTTGAGATCGGCGATGTGTTTGTCCACGCCGAAGCCGAATGACCAGCCGCCGAGGAAGAGGGTGATGACCATGGCGGAGCCGATGACCATGGCGGCGTATTCGCCCATGAAAAAGAGGGCGAATTTCATCGAGGAATACTCGGTGTGATAGCCGCCGACGAGTTCGGTCTCGCACTCGGGAAGATCGAAGGGCATGCGGTTGGTTTCCGCGAAGATGGAGATGGTGAAGATGATGAAGGCGATGAAGGCGGGAATCCAGAATAGCGCGGTCTGCATGTCCGGCAGGCCGAGTTGGCCATTTTTCCAAAGCGGAAGCAGCAGCCAGCCGTTGTCTGCCTGTTGCTGGACGATCTTGCCGAGGTTCAACTCGCCGAAGTAGAGCAGCACCGGAATGATCGAGAGGCCTAGCGAGATTTCGTAGGAAATCATTTGCGCGGTGGAGCGCACGCCGCCGATGAAGGGGAACTTCGAGTTGGATGACCAGCCAGCGAGCGTGATGCCATAGACCGAGAGCGAAGCAATTGCGAAGACGAAGAGCGGTCCGACGTCGATGTCCGCGATGGCGAGTTTTTCGGTGTGTCCAAAGAGGGTAATCGGCGAGCCGAAGGGGACGACGCAGACGGTGATGAGCGCGGGCACCACGGTGAGGGCGGGGGCCATCCAGTAGAAGGCCTTGCGAACGTGCTCGGGGGTGAAGTCTTCCTTGAGGAAAAGTTTCAGTCCGTCCGCCATCGGCTGCACGAGGCCGAAGAAGTGGAAGTCCTTCTTGAAACCTAACAGCGTGAGTGGAATGCCGACGCGGTTCGGCCCGACGCGGTCCTGGATGATGGCGGAAAACCGGCGCTCGAAGTATACCGAGATGGGCACGAGCGGCAGCACGACCATGAAAGTCAGGACGACGATCTTAGTGATGATGATGGCGAGCTGGATGAGAAGTTCGGGCATTTCGTTTGGATCAGTCTAATCGGTCGGATTTGTCGGGTCTGTTATCCGTTAATTCTGCCAGCGGCTTTGGCTGCGCGTTCGTTGGCGAGCAGGGGAATCTGATAGCCGGTGTCGAGTATGCGGGTGCCTTGGTGGCTGATTTTTGAAAGCGTGAGTCCGTTGAATTCGCTGACGTTTTCGGCGAGGGCTTTGAAGATGTCCTCGATGTGGTGGGCTTCGTTTTTCCCGCCGGAGAGCGCGAGGATAAGATCGCGGAGGATCTCCCAATCGTCGTGCGCTTGGCCGGGGAGTTCGAGGGCGCGGTTGAGGCGTTGGAGGCGGCCGGAGAGGTTGACCATTGAGCCGCGTTTTTCAGCGAAGGCTGCGGCGGGAAGCACGAGATGTGCGGCCAGTGCGGTCGGGTTGGCGCTGATGTGGCTCTGGAGCAGGAAATCGAGTTTCGCGAGGTCGTCGAAATGGAAACCCGCGTCGGAGATCAGATCTTCGCCGAGCACGATGAGTGCCTTGATGGCTCCGGAGCGGACGCCTTCGCGGATGGAGTCGAGTTTTGCGAAGGGGTCATCGTTTCCGAGGATCAGCTTCGCGCCGGTGGTGTTCGGGTTGCGGTCGGCGGCGATGAGCAGGGTGTCGGCTTCGGCGTAACGCGGGACGAGCGAGAGTTGCGTGGTGCCGATTTCGGCGGCGAGCGTGCGGGTGAGGAATAGTTCCTCGTTGGTCATG
The DNA here is from genome assembly GCA_031372635.1 of Akkermansiaceae bacterium. Taxonomy (GTDB): domain Bacteria; phylum Verrucomicrobiota; class Verrucomicrobiia; order Verrucomicrobiales; family Akkermansiaceae; genus Luteolibacter. The sequence goes on from JANMLQ010000199.1 coordinate 7,395, forward strand.
CGGCCGGAGGCGATGATGGCCACTTGCTCTGGAGCGAGTCCCTTGATTTTCGCGGCTGCGGATTTCAGCGCCTCGCTCCAGGCGATCTCGATGTGCTGGGCTCCGTTCTTCACAAGCGGCTCGGTGAAACGCCCTTCGCCATCGATGTGGTGGAAGTTCAGGCGGGAGGAATCGGGCATCCAGCAGGAGTTCACCTCGTCGTTCTGGCGCGGGGTGATGCGGTGGATTTTGTTGCCGCGGGTCCAAACGGTGATGTTGGTGCCGGTGCCGCAATTCACGTCGATGCTCGGCGTTTCCTTGAGAAACCAGACGCGCATCTGGAAACGGAAGTCGTTAGAGGTCAGCGCGCCGACCGGGCAGATGTCGGCGGTGTTGAGAGAGTAGTTCGAGTCCAGCAGACGCCCCGGATGGACGGTGAGGGTGGTGTGGGTGCCGCGCTGGGTGAAGCCGAGCACTGGATCGCCGGCGACCTCGTCCATGAAGCGGATGCAGCGGCTGCACATGATGCAGCGCTCGTCGTCGAGCCGGATGCGCGGGCCGATCTCGACGTTTTTCGGCTTCTTCACCTTCATGTCCACGAAGCGCGAAACGCCTCTGCCGTGCTCGACGGACTGTTCTTGGAGACGGCATTCGCCCGCTTGGTCGCAGATCGGGCAGTCAAGCGGGTGGTTGATGAGGAGAAACTCCATCACGCCCTCGCGGCACTTCTCGACGAGTTCGCCGGAGGTGCGGATGCCCATGTTTTCCGAAACCGTGTTGGCGCAGGCGATGACCGGGCGTGGCATCCAGCCGATGTTTTCGTAGCCGCACTCATCCAGCTGCGGCTCCATGCCCGGCGCGGGGCGGGGGGGCATGCCCATTTGGACAAGGCACATCCGGCAGTTTCCGGGCGAACTGAGCTTCGGATGGTAGCAATAATGGGGAACGATGGTCCCGGCGGACCGGCAGGCCTCGATCATCCGGGTGCCTTTGGGAAAATGGTGCCAGACACCGTCGATCTGCACGTTGACCATGCCTTTCGCGGCTGCAAGGTCTTTAGGCAGTGTGAGTTCCGCTGTCGCCGAAATTGGTTCGCTCATGGCTAAAAATGAAGCCGGACTGAGTGCTCAAACGTCGTCCGGCGGGTCGCGCGGGACTATGTCGGCACGTTCCAGACCCGGCAAGCGTGCTTTCGGGAAAATTTCGCGTCGCTTGGGCCATGAAATTCCGCGCGTTACGCCTGAGAGCAGAGGTTTTCCACAAGGAGGGTAAAATTTTAAAAAAATCCGCCTTGCGATTATTAATTTTTCTTAATAATAAAGGTGCCCGATCTTCGTCCTCCATTAGTTATCCATCCCGGAGATCCAGCAAATCCACCCCTCAGAGAACATGAGCGTTCCAAAGTCCCGTTGGTTCCAGACTGCGTTGTGCGGTCTGGTCCTGTCATTTTCCGCCCAAGCGGCCAACCCGCCGCCGTCGCAGTTATTTTACATTCCTTTTCCAGAGGACAACCAGTTGGCAGGTTTTTTTGGCATTAATGCCGACGCTGTGGATCCGCTGGCTGTCTTCGTCACGTTTTCGGCCGCGACGGACAACACCGTGATTTACTACGATCACTGGGAGGACGGCTACGAAAAGGACATCACCAACCCGACACAGTCCACGACTCTTGTATTCGGTGACGGGAATCCAGCCAACGGCTACCCTCCGGGAAATGCTGCGGACCTGATTCCCGCAGGCACGGTTTTCAGTCTGCGGAACTACGTGCAATCGACGACATTGCAGTCGGTTCTGGATTACGACGCGCGAGACAAGGTGGCCTCGTTCAAGCCGATCTCGTTGACCAAAACCTGCTTCCCGGCCTCCACCAACACGCTGATGGCGGGATGCGTCGAGGTTTTCGAGCAAGGGCTATGGGGTACGGAATACCGCGTTCCCATCGGTGTGGACATGCCAACGAGCGCCGCCACCACCGCGCTGACCTACGATGCGGACATGTTCGGATACACCGGCATTTCCATAATGGCTGGCGCGAAAGGCGCGACAGTGCAGATCGATGCCGACAACAACGGCGCTTTCGAGCAAACGCTCACCCTCGGCGAAGGCGAGTCCAGCTACGTGACCGGGGTGAACACCGGCGGGCGCGTGGTTTCCAGCAACCCCGTGCAGGTGATTCTATTCTGCGGGCGGCCCGGATCCAATTACCAGAGCCGCGACACCTCGCTGCTGCCGACCTACCGCTGGAGCACGAGCTACTATGCCCCGGTTTCCACAATTTCTTCATACGGCACTTGCGTGTTCCTCTACAACCCCGGTACCAGCGACATAACGGTGTCCTATGACTACCGCAGTAGCACCAGTGGCTACACGACGGCCACCGTCAGTGTTCCAGCGGGTGGAAACGCACGGGTCAACCTGAGTTCGGGCGACGGCACCACTCATTTCGGGGCCTATCGTTTCTACACCACGGGGGCTACTCCGCCGTCGTTCTACGCCATTTGCGCGGTGGACGGCACCAGCGTCACCCCCGAAGATAACAGGGCTTATGACGGAGGCTTCACACTTGTCGGGCAGCCTTCTCTCACCACCCAGGTGTTGGTCAGCCTGGGTCTCGGGCGCGATCCTTATTCTTCCACTAACCCAACGGAAAACGGCAACCCCGTATGGGTCACCACCGCTGGCAACGGCCACACGGCGGAAACCGTGTACGTCGATTACAACGGCGACAACGCAGGCTCACTGACCGACCCTAACGGAAACAAATACGACGTTTCCTACAACGTCCGTGAACTCGAACAACTCAAGCTCTTCGATCCAGACGGAGATCAGAGCGGCATGCTTGTCTATACACTCAATCCCGCCGTGAAAATCGCGGCCGCTTGGGCGCAGGATCCTTCTGTCGCATCCGCAGGGCAGCCGGGACTTGACGTTTCCACACTCCTGCCGCCTGTGCGCGAGGGCGAGGCCGCGAAAAAATCCAACCTCGCCACCGATGCAGACGCTGACGGCAGCGTCAGCGCTGGCGACACTTTGGAATACGACATCCGCGGCATCAACAGCGCGCGCGCTTCGATTCCAGGCCCCTTCAAGGTGCAGGACAACCTTCCCTCGGAAGTGAACTATGTCGCCGGCTCCACCCGCTACCGTTTCACCGTGGCGGGTTCATGGCAGGCGTGGAGCACCATCCCTGATGACGGATCCGGCACAGCGTTTCCCCTCGATGGCATCGGATTTTCCGTGCCCGGAAACATGGGTAACGGCCAGCAACTGCAAGTCACTTTCCGCGCCACCATCAAGAACCAGGCACAGCTCACCGGCGCTTCGATCACCAATACCGGCAGCGTCGAAATCTCTCCCTATGGACTCGTCCTGCCCATCAACTGGACCGATGTGATCTACGGCTCCATCGGCGACCGCATCTGGATCGATTCCGATGGCGACGGCGTGCAGGATGTGGGTGAAAACGGACTTTCTAACATCGATGTCTTCGCAGACCTCAACAACAACGCCACCTGGGACATGGGCGAGTCCAAGTCCACCACCAACTCGACAGGAAACTACCTGCTTACGGGTCTTGTTGCCGGCACCTACATCGTCCGCGTCGATCCGGCGGACATTGCCGCAGCCAATGTCGGTTACGGTTCAACCTATGATCTCGATGGCATCGTCACCTCCAACGTCGCCACCGTCACCCTGACAGCCGCCCAGGACCGCGTGGATGCGGATTTCGGCTACCGCATCGGAGCCAGTGTCGGCAACCGTGTCTGGATAGACCGCGATGCCGATGGATTGCAGGAAAACGGCGAACCCGGCATCAACGGCGTGCGCGTCTATCTGGATCTCAACGGCAACGGCTCGTGGACTGCGGGTGAACCCAACACCATCACCTCAGGCGACGGAAGCTACTACATCGGCAATCTCAACGCCGGAGCCTACACCGTGCGGGTGGACACCTCCACGCTGCCCTCCGGCTCCACCCAGACCTTCGATCTCAACGGCGCGCTGGATCACGCCGCATCCGTCACCCTCATCTCTGCCGAGCATCGCGGGGATCTCGACTTCGGCTACCGGGGCACGCTTTCGATCGGCGATCTCGTATGGGAGGATCTCAATGCCGACGGACTCGTCACTTACCTCAGCACCACCACCTACAACATCAACAATGGCAGGATCGATATTAACGGCGACGGCTCCTACAACGGAAATGACGACGGCTTCATCGGCACCATGCAGATCATCAACGGCTATGTGGACATCGATAACGACGGTTCCACACCCGTTGATAACGACGACGACGGCACCTTCCTCGGCTACTCGATCATCAACGGCGGCTTTGATGTGAACGGCTCAGGAGGCATCTCCAACTCGGACGACGGCACCGCTGACTACGATGCCTATGAGGCGGGTGTCGCGAACGTCCGCGTCTATCTCGATATCGACAACGACGGGGTCTTCGATGCCACCGAGCCGTCCGCAGTCACCAATGTTTCCGGAGCTTATTCGATAGGTGGTCTCTACAACGCCACCTACACCGTGCGGGTCGATGTTTCCACGATCCCATCCAGCTACATCGAAACCTACGACCTGACCGCGCCGTCCACCGATCACACCGCCACCGTGACATTGAGCGGATCCAGCCGCACGGATGTGGACTTCGGCTATCGAAACGATGCCTCACTCGGTGACACGGTCTGGAATGACCGGAACGCGAACGGCGTCCGCGATTCGGGGGAACCCGGCATCGAGGGCGTGTTGGTTTACATCGATGCGGACAACGACAACCTCTTCGACCAAGGCTTGGAGTCCTTCGACATCACCGACATCAACGGCAGCTACCTGATCGAGAATCTCCCTGCGGGAACATACTCCGTGCGCGTCGAGTTCAGCACTCTGCCGCAGGGCAGCACCCAGACTTATGATCTGGATGCGACATTCGACCACGAAACCAGCCGCGCCCTCACCACTTCGGAAAACGCCATCAACGTGGACTTCGGCTACCGCGCGTCCGCATCTGTCGGCAACTACGTTTGGAACGATGTGGATGCCGATGGCATTCAGGACGGCGGAGAACTCGGCATCAGCGGAGTGAGGGTCTATCTCGACATCAACGGCAACGGCGCTTTCGACAGCGCCAGCGAACCTTCCGCCACCACCGATTCCGCCGGAGCCTACACCATCGGCAATCTGCTTCCGGGAATCTTCACCGCGCGGGTAGATGCCTCCACCCTGCCTGCAAACCATGTGCAGACCTATGACCTCGAGGGCGCGCTCGATCACAGCGCCACCATCTCGTTGAGTGCCGCGCAAGTCCGCTCGGACATCGACTTCGGCTACACGCCGCGCGTGACCATCGGTGATTTCGTTTGGAACGATTCCAACGCCAACGGCCAGCAGAACGGCGGGGAAACCGGCATCCAGGGCGTGACCGTCACCGCCTTCAAAGCCGCTAACGACACCATCGCGGCGAGCACGACCACAGGTCCGGGTGGCGCTTATTCGTTCAGCCTGATGCCCGATACCTATTACCTCGTGTTCGACACTCCCGCCGGATACGCGCGCACCCTCGCAGACCAAGGTGCCGATGCCACCGATAGCGACTCCAACGCAGCCACCGGCAGAACAGCCAACATCACCCTCACAGGCGGCCAATCCAATCTCACCATCGACGCAGGCTTCTTCCAGCCAGCCACCATCAGCGGCTTTGTCATGGCGGACACCAACAACGACAATGTGGCGGATGTCCCGATCAGCGCAGTCACACTCACGCTCTACACGGACCCGAACGGCGATGGAAACCCCTCCGACGGCGTGGTTTCCGGCTCTCCCGTCCTGTCTCAGTCCAATGGCAGCTACAGTTTTACCAACCTGCTTCCGGGAAGTTACGTCGTCGTGCAAAACCAGCCCTCTGGCTACTTCACGGTGTCCGATGGTGACACCACTTCTCCAGGTGACGACGCAGCGAACTCCAGCATCACCGACAACCGCATTCCTGTTAGCGTGACCGTCGGCGAGACCGATACGGGAAACAACTTCCTAGAAGAACAACCCGGCTCGATTTCCGGAACGGTTCAGAAGGACACTGATGGTGACAACGACGGCGACCTGCCGCTGGCGGGAGTTATCATCCGCCTGCTCGATACTGCGGGCAGCCCAGTGCTTGATGGACTCGGCCAACCAATAACCACCACCACCGATACCAACGGCAACTACTCCTTCGGCGGACTCACTCCCGGAAATTACTGTGTCTCACAAGACCAGCCCGCGAACTACAACAGCGTGAGCGACACCGATGGTCCGAACGACAACGTCATCGGTAATGTCACGCCGATCACCGTTTCCGCAGGCAGCAACAACGGCGGCAACAACTTCATCGAGATCGAACTCGGCGTCATCAACGGCTACGTCCGCAAGGACGACGACAACAACGGCAGCGGCGACACCGCTCTCGGCGGGGTGGTGCTCAACCTACTCAACAGTTCGGGAAATCCGGTGCTCGATGGACTTGGCGCTCCCATTCAGGTGGCCACCAACGCTTCCGGTTTCTATCAATTCACACTCGTGCCTGTGGGCAGCTACCGCGTTTCGCAGAACCAGCCCGCAGGATATGCCAGCGTTTCGGACGTGGATGGCGCGAACAACAACGTCATCGGAGACCAGACGCCCATCGTGATGACGCCTGGCTTGGTCGTGACAAACCGCAACTTCGTCGAGATCGCTTATGGCGCGATTTCCGGCTCCGTGCTGCGCGATGTGGATGACAACGGAACTGGCGACGGCGCGCTCGCAGGCGTCACCCTGACACTTCTCAATGGTGCCGGCAATCCCGTGGACGGCGATCCCAACACTCCCGGCGTCCAGCCTGTTACCACAATCACCAACAGCCTCGGCGGCTATCGTTTCGACAACCTGCTGCCCGGCACCTATCAGATTTCCGAAACCCAGCCTTCCGGCTACGGCAGCGTCTCGGATGTGGATGGCGGAAACCCGGATCGCATCGGCAACATCACGCCCATCACCGTGAATCCCGGTCAGGAAGTCGGACTGCGCGATTTCATCGAGATCCAGCTCGGGACTATCAGCGGCTACGTCTATGCGGGCGCCACTCCGCTCTCGGGAGTGACACTCACCTTGCTCAATGCGAGCGGACAACCTGTCGATGGCGATCCGATTACACCGGGCGTCCAGCCGATCACTACCGTCACCAGTTCACTCGGATACTACAGCTTCACCGGCGTGCGTCCCGGCATCTATCAGATCGGCCAGACCCAGCCGCTTGGTTATGACAGTTTCGGCGATGTGGATGGCGGCGACATCAACATCATCGGAGACGTTTCACCCATCACGCTGCTACCCGGACAGCACAGCGCGAACAACAACTTCATCGAAACGCTCGACACCTGCCCGGACGATTGGGCGCAGTGGAAATTCCAACATCCCGGTGAAACGGCTGGCGGAAATCCCGATGCGGATGCCTACGATAACTTCGCCGAGTTCGCATTCGCGATGCCCTATAACGGCGGCGCTGGCAGCCCATGGCTCGGCCACACTGCATGGATCATCCGCCCGTCCACGCTGGCTCCCGGCACGCTCGAAGGCGTCTTCATCCGTCCGAAAGGCGCTCCGCTCAACGTCACCTACACACTGCAATACGCCGCTTCGCCCGCCAATCCCACCGTTTGGCAATCGCTCGTCATCACGCCGCTGATGATCTCCACCCTAGATAACCTCGACTGCACGGAAACCGTCACCATCCATGACTTGGAAACGCTCACCGGACTCACCGGCGGCACCGGTACCGTGCGCATCAAGGCGGAGCTCGATGAAGTTCCTCCCACCGGCACCGACCACACCTCGTTTTCCGAAGTGGAAGGCTGGAAAGAAACACCGCTGGCCGTCTGCTGCCGCACCTACAACAATCCTTATCTGCGTGAGACCGCATTCACCGGCACCGTCAGCGGCGTCAGCGGCCAAGTGCTTACCTTTGCCGCCAGCAGCGGTGATCTAACGGCTTTGCTGTCCGGCGCTTCCTTCTACGTGGAAGTCACCTCGGGCGACAACGAAGGCCATCGTTTCGACATTACATCCGCCAGCGGAAACACCGTCACACTCGCAAACGATGCGGCTCTGCATGTCGGCGCTCCGTTCAACACACTCACCGGCCCGCCACCTGTTAGTCTGACGGGTGACACGCTGGCGATCCGCCGCCATTGGACGCTCAACGAAGTGTTCCCGGCCACAGGTTTCGTTGCCGAGCCCGATCAGTCCACCGCCGATCAGATCCAAGTCTTCACAGGCGGAGCATGGACGATCTACTGGCTCTACAATGAAAACGATTTGCTCCCCGCCACCAGACGCTGGGTGGATGCTGCGGACGCCGGCATGGCCAACCAAGGCTCCACCATCATCCCTCCGGGACAAGGCATGTTCTTCAACAACCTCCACAGCGCCACCTCCATTCTCGCCTATGGCGAAATCCGACCGAATGATTTCATCCATCCGCTCGCTGCTGGCTCGAACCTCGTGGGCGGCGGCTATCCGCTTGACCAATCCGCCGCAGGTGCCGCTGGCCGCGCCATGAATCTAGCGGCGGGTTTCTTCGGCAGTCGCGATTTCAAGACGGCGGACTCGTTCTTCGTCTGGAACACGGACACCACCATCGGCGCGGGCGGTTACAACTCCTACTTCCTCCTCAACGGCGCGCCCGTCCAGCCCTCGCTCATCCGCTGGGTGAAAACCGGCGATTCATCCCTGCTCGTACGCGACTCCTCCGTGCTCCTGCTTGGAAACCGCAGCGTCTTCATGCGCGCGAAAAACCCTTTGCCCGGTTACACCGTTCCTAGCCCTTGGACTCCTTAAAACCCTAGATCCTTAATTTTTCCTGATTATCAGATAATTCTTTATTTCCAGAGCTTCGACCGCTAGAAACGCTGCTGAGACGCCGGAAAAAACCTTCCCTCCTGCATGAAACCCCACGTCGCGCTTCTCGCCTCCCTGCTCCTGGTAGCTTCCTCTTTCCGTGCCCAATCCCAGACTCTGGATTGGGGCAGCGAAGTGTTCACCAATCTCTACGACAGCAACGGCCAGACCCTCGATAACACCTTCGTGTTTGAAATGGGAGCCTTCGTGGCTGGCTTCGTGCCGGAGGCAAGCAACGTCAGCTCTTGGTCCGCCAACTGGCGGGTCTTCGACCGGGCATCCTATGATCCTCTGCTTGGCTATTTCACCAAATGGGGCACCGAGACGGAAACGCTGCGCATGCTCGACGATGGCACCAGCAACAGCCCTTACATGACGCCAGGCTCCATGAGCTTTGAGGGACTAAACGCGTTTCTATGGGTGCGAAAAGGCGAGCTACCTGTGGAAGGCAGCGAGTGGCTGCTCACCCGCGCCGATAACTGGACTTTCCCGACCGCGACTCCCGGATGCTGCGATAACGAGCCGCCGTCGCAGTGGTCCGTCTCCGATCTCGATGGCGGCGACATTCCCGTCTGGGGCCGCCAGGCCGGAGACACCAACGATCCCTACGTCTCCACCGGCCCCGGCGTGTTCACCTCCAGCGGGCCTAGCACCTACCCCGGCTCCTCCACCCTGCAAACCTTCACCTTTGTGCCGGAGCCATCGGCCGCGATCATGACCGCGCTTGCGGGTTGCGTCATGGTGCTGCGCCGCCGCCGCGCGCGCTAATCCATCATGAACGCGCAATCAATAAGGAGAAGGGGTTTGAAACCCCTTTCTTTACCAGATTGCCGGGAATTCCTTGCCAGTGAAAGGGGTTTCAACCCCCTTCTCCATAGCCGCATTCTAATGCTTGCTAGCATTGCAGCCATGGCAGAGCTGCAAGCTCAGGACACGATCATCTGGAATAGCATGCCAAACGCGGTGAACCATACGAGCACGGGCGCTGCCATGGATGGTGGCTTTCGTTTCGAGATCGGAGTCTTCAGTAGCCCATTCATCCCCAGCGCATCTAACAAGGCGGATTGGGCCGCGCATTGGACGGGGCATCGCCGCGCATCCTACGATGCCTCCACCAAGCGCTTCGCCGGATCATTCGTGGCATCGGATAACAGCACACCCTTCATTGAGGGAGCGAACGCCTACATCTGGGGCTTTCGCGGCAGCGCCGTTTCGGGCGAGTGGATTCTCTTCCGTGCGCCGACATGGACCTGGCTGGATGCCAACTCGTTTCCGCCGTCGTTTCACGAATGGAAAGCCGCCGACGCATCGCCTGTGCTCGGGCAAATCCATCCTTCCGGCAGCCCTTTCTTCATGAAAAGCGCGGCTGTCACCAATGCCATGCCGCCATCCACTTCATACAGCCAGTGGCAGGCGGATCATCTAACTGGCGAGCCGCTGAATGCGCCGCATCAAGATCCCGATCACGATGGCGTCTCCAATCTGCTCGAGTTCGTATTCGGCACGCCGCCACGCACTGCCGGTGCTCCTGTTTCCACACCCGTCACGCTCGCAAGCGGCTGTCTTCAGATCAGCATCCCCAGGCGGGCCGATCACACTGCCGCTCTAACAGTCGAGGTTTCAGGAAACCTGGCGGACTGGTTCTCCGGCGCGGCCCACACCGTGGTGGTGAGTAACAGCCCGGCGGCCCTAATCGTGCGCGATCTCACACCGCTCGATCCCGCCAATCCGCGGCGCTTCATCCGCCTGCGTGCCGTGCTGCCCACGCCATGAAACGCGAACAACTTTCTTCCGCCGCGTCGGACTTGGTGTTTCTCAGTCTCTCGCTGTTAGGCTTTGCCATCAACCTGCTGCTGCTCGTCCTGCATTTTTCCGATCCAGCGGCAGGCATCGCCGGTTGCGGCGGCGGCTCATGCGACGAGGTGCTCGCCTCGCGCTGGGCGCTGATCTTCGGTGTGCCGGTCACGGTCTTCGGATTGCTGACTTATGCCTCACTGATGGTCTCGCTCACAGAAAACGCGCGCCGCTTGCGTGTGCCGCTGCTGGGAATGATCGCCGGTGCGGCGGGCTGGTTCGTGTTCGTGCAGTTCGTGTTTCTCGGTAAAATCTGCCACTGGTGCATGGCGGCGCACGGCTTGGGAATCCTTTTGTTTCTACTCAACCTTCTCCGCCCCGATGGCGCGGGAGCTTTCGGCAGGCAGCTATCTTGGGCGATCGCTTCGTTTCTCTGCATCGGGCTGGCACAAGTCTATGGCCCGCTGCTCGTCATGCACCGCATCGAGCAGGCTGGTAGGCAGACCGATTTCGGCGGTGGCCGCTGGTCCTACGATGTCACTGCGCTGCCGCTGTTAGGTGAAACTGGGGCCACGCACGTGCTGGCGGAGTATTTCGATTACCAGTGCGCCTCATGCCACGCCATGTCCGGCTATCTCGATGCGCTCGTCGCGAAACATCCGCGCAAGGTGGCCGTGTTGCTGCTGCCCATGCCCTTGGATGGTGAGTGCAACGAACATGCGCCCAAGGGCAGTGTTCATCCTGGTAGTTGCGCCATCACTCGCACCGCGCTAGCCGTCTGGCGCGTGAAGCCAGAAGCCTTCCCCGCGTTTCACCGTGCCCTGATCGCCGAGCCATCACCGGACACCGCGCGTAGTCTCGCCCTTGCGCTGATGCCTCAGGAAAAACTCAAAGCCGCTCTATCAGATCCGTGGATCGCCGCACGCATCCACACCCACATTGCGGACTGGCGGCAGCTTTCAAAAACCACCGACAAGCTGCCAAAACTGCTCATCCGCGAAGGCCGCATCGTTCACGGCCTACCCTCAAGCGAAGAAGACTTCATCCGTGTGATGGAGAAGGAACTGGGTATCCAACCCTGAATCCGAAATTCAAATGCGAGTTCAGGATTCGCAAGATTCGCGGTGCCTTCCTCTTCGTCCTAAAGGGACGGCTCATACCAGCCCGGCACAGGGTGCCGGGTATTTTGTCGCCGACATTTCGTGTCCTGAAGGGACACCTCATGCGGATGACGCTCCGACATACGCAACCCGCATGAAGCGTCCCGTTAGGACGCGATTCCTTTGCAAACAAGAAACCCGGCACTTCATGCCGGGCTGATATGAACCGTCCCGTCGGGACGTAGAAAAATGCCGAAGCTCCATCTTCCACTCATGCCCCGTCTTTAGGATTCGCCAGATTCGCGGTGCCTTCCTCTTCGTCCTAAAGGGACGGCTCATACCAGCCCGGCACAAGGTGCCGGGTATTTTGTCGCCGACATTTCGTGTCCTGAAGGGACACCTCATGCGGATGACGCTCCGTCATACGCAACCTGCATGAAGCGTCCCGTTAGGACGCGGTTCCTTTGCAAACACGAAACCCGGCACCTCGTGCCGGGCTGATATGAACCGTCCCGTCGGGACGAAGATTACTTTGGACTGCGGCGAGCATCGCCGCTTTGGCGGTGGAGTTCGCATGCGCATCAAGGCTTGTTGCCAATCACAAAGAGCACCCGCAATCATGCCTGCGAGTAATGACCAAGCTTCCGGCAGAACGCACTCGTCATCCCTCAAAGCGGCGATGCTCGCCGCAGTCCAAGGTTCAGCACCCGCATTCATGCTCTTGGTCCCGTCAGGACGAAGAGAAATGCCGAAGCTCCATCTCCACTCATGCCCCGTCTTCAAAACACAGACCATGCGAATAAACTTCGGAGTCCGAGCTCAATGACCGGTCAGACGCCTGCGCGTTTCCTCATCCACCGTCTCGCAAAGCCGGTAGCCTTCGCCTTGGCTGGGGATGCTCATCATCAGCGCGTCACGCTCATAAGGAGACGGAAAATCCAGGCCGATCAACGCGCGGCCGATGCGTTCGCCGGATTGGCGGTAGTTGAAATAACAGAGGTTCGCGTTTCCGCGCACGCGTTGGTCGAGGAAATCGTGCAGCGCTCCCGCCCGCTCATGGAAATCCAGACGCAGAAACGCAGGGTGGCCCAGCAAGTCGCCGCGCAGCGGAATCGCGCGGAAGCTCACGTCCACTGCGCCTGTTAGATCCTGCCAGTTGTAGCCTGCGGCATTGAGTCTGGCGGTGACGGCATCGAGCGCCGACATGTCCGCAGCACTGATGGTGAAGACCGGCCATGCTTCCGTTTCAGCGGTCTTGCCATACTGGAAATCTGCGATGTTGATGCCTGCGAAACACGAATCCAGCAGCTCCAGCATCGCGCCGGGGCGTTCGGGAATGCGGACCCGCAGCGTGCGGCTGGCTTGGTCCGCAGCGCCCACCGATTGCGCGATCAGGCCGAGCTGTAGGAAGTCGATGTTCGCGCCGCAAAGCACCACCAGCACCTTCTTTCCTATCAGCTTCTCGCGGTTCTTGAGCACGGCGGCGAGTCCCATCGCGCCCGATGGCTCAGAGATGCAGCGCAGCCCTTCCCACAGCACGCGCATCGCGTTGCTAACCTCCGCGTTGCTCACCGTCTCGATGCCGCAGAGTGTTTGTTGGCAGACTTGGAAGGGGAGATCACCCGCTTTTCTAACCGCCGTGCCGTCGCAGAATAAATCCAACTGCGAGAGGGCGACTGGCTTGCCGTTTTCAAGCGCCGCTTTCATCGACGCCTGACCACTTCCCTCCACGCCGGTGATGCGGATGTCTGGCCAGTAGGTTTTCAGCCAGGAGGAAACCCCGGCCGCCATGCCGCCGCCGCCGATTTGGAGGTAGGCGGCATCGAAGGGGCCGTGGCCTGATAGAACGACCTCGTCTGCCAGCGTGCCTTGGCCGGCCATCACGCGCAGATCGTCGTAAGCGTGGATCAAAACCGCACCGGTATCTGCATGCGCGGCTCGCACCGCCTCGTCGTAGCTATCGCCAGTTAGAATGATCTCCACAAACTCACCGCCATGCTGGAGGACGGCAGCCTGCTTCACCTTCGGCGTCGTGCGCGGCATGTGGATGCGCGCGCGGATGCCCAGCACGTGCGCGGCGAGGGCGACGCCCTGTGCGTGATTTCCAGCGGATGCCGTGACCACACCACGTTTCGCCTCGCCGGGTGTTAGAACAGCCATGCGGTTGCAAGCACCGCGCCACTTGTAAGACTTCACTGCGGAAAGATCCTCACGTTTCACCCAGATCTCCGGCCCCTCGCCGGGAAGGAGCAGGCGTTCCAGCGGCGTCGGCTTACCGAAGCGATAGACGCGTTCCCTCGCGAGAAGTGTTTCTTGGCGCAGGCGGCTGTCGAGCGGCGTTTCCTCAGTTTCCATGGCCGGATCATGCATGGCGGCATGGACTCAGGCAAGGCGCTTGGCTTTTGAAAACGGCGCGTTAGCCTATCCGCCATGCAGTCCCATCCGAATGATCCGCTGCACGGAGTGACGCTGGAAACGGTGTTGCGCACGCAGGTGGATCGCCATGGCTGGCCGGTGCTCGCGGAGCGCATTCCGGTCCGTTGTTTCATGTTCGATCCCACGATCAAATCCAGCCTCACCTTCCTCCGCAAAACTCCGTGGGCGCGCAAGCAGTTGGAGGATTGGTTCGTTCACGATGCGATGCATGGGTGAATCTGGTATCAGGAGGCCAATGGTTAGTTTGGGTTTTTGGAACCACTGAATCACAGAGAACCACTGAGGAAACTGATTTAGAATCCTCAAAGACAGCAGGCTGGAAGCCCGCTGTCTGAGACGGACAAGATGCCCATCCTCCAACTAACCGATCAGTGCAGGTAATTCGGACGGATGGTCGATGATGTGCTCCGCGCCTGCGGCGATCAGGCGCGCGCGATCATGGTATCCCCATGTGACGGCGATGGGTTTCATGTCGGCATTGGCGGCGGTTTCCATGTCGATGGTGGAGTCTCCGATGATGCGGCAGTTTTCAGGAGCGGCGCCAAGCACTGCTGCGATCTGGAAGGCACCCGCCGGATGCGGTTTGTGTGGGATGCCGTCGCGTTGACCGAGGATGGAGGCGAAGTGGATTTTGGGGAACAACGCGCGCGTCATGGCCACGGTGAAGTCGTGGGTTTTGTTGGAGAGCACGGCCATGGGGAAGCCGTCTTTTTGAAGCTCGTCTAGCAAGTTATGGATTCCCGGATAGGCGGTGGTGCCGTGTTGCCAGTTTTGTTCGTAGTCCTTTTTGAAGAGGGCGATTAACGACTCTATCAGCGCAGAATCCGCGCCGCGTGGGGCGGCGCGTTCGACAAGAATTTTCAAACCGTCACCCACGAAGGAACGGATCTTGGCGTGTGAATGGCCGGGCAGTCCGTGGACGGTGAGACTGCGGTTTAGCGATGCAGCGATTCCATCAAGGGAATCGACCAGCGTGCCATCGAGGTCAAAGATGAGAGAGTGCTTCACGCCGCGAGGCTGGCGGGAACGGCAGGGAAGGGGAAGCCGTTAGAATCCGATCAACGTGACCAGTTCCGTGTCGCTGAAATCATCGAGATGATCCACGGCGGCAATGAGGGTTTCCGTTTCCACGATGTCTTGAATCTCTGCGGCACGCTTGGAATCGGCGATGGTGACACCGCTGTTAGTTACGCCGGAGGGGAGGGAATTCAGGGTGAATACCAAGGCTGCGGTGGCACCTGCGAGACCGGCCAGAGGTAAAGGGCTGAAGAGGCGTTTCCACCACGGCGCGAACTGGTCTGATAGTCGTGCGGCCCTCACAGTATCATCGGTAAAGCGTGCTCCAGCGGTGGCGGGCGGCGCTTGGTCGAGTAGTTTCCAAACGGCGTCGTTTTCCCAAGATTCGTCGGTTTGATGGGGCTTGCGGTTCATGGTGCGGGCTGGTTTTACATGGCTATGAACTCCGCGCCGAGTGCGAAGTTGCAGGTTTTCTCCCTGGTTTCCCTGTGCTTCGAATCAAGGAGTAGCTGGAATCCGATAGTGGGCAGTTGGAATCAAACGCAGGTCGGGGATGCGGGAAAATTCTGCAGTATTGAGTGTTGCCAGCTCCCATTCGTAATGAAGACAAGTGGCGGCGATGAGTAGATCGTGAGCACCAAGAGTGATGCCCTGAGTCGCCATTTCCGCAGTCAGCCGTGCGTGCCTTCGTGCCACTTCGAGATCGAAGGAAAGAATCTCGACGCCTGTCATGAAGATCTCGAAAAACTTCTCGCGGTTCAGACGCCGTTCACCGGCAGGTGCCCTCCAGCAACCATGTAAAAATTCGGAGGCGGTGATGGCGCAAATTCCGACTACCCGATGGCCGACGATTTCCTTCGCGAATCGATCCGCGTCCCATTTGCCTCGTTCGTCGGCGATGAGAATCGAAGTGTCAAAAATGATGCTCATGAGTCCCAAGGATCTCGGCTGCGGGTATTGAATAGAGTCCGTCCGTTTTCGATATCGAGTGCGAATTGTTCGGCTTCGTCGGGAGTCAGTCGCGGGAGTTTATTTCTCATGTTGAGAAATTTCCCCGGATTTCCGCTGGGTTCAGGCAAGATTCGAGCTACGACCGCTCCATTGCTTGTCAGGATGGCGGAGTCACCACTCTTCGTCACACGTTGGATGATTTCGGGGAAATCTCGCAGCGCTTCGGCAACAGTGATGGTGGTTTCCATGGCGGGATACTTGCTCAATCGAATGCTGAAATCAAACGGATTCCCAAACCGTGATCGCTCACACCCCGCGTTTGTCACCCCAGAGGCGGATGTGGAGGCGGTCGCAGAAGCGGAAACCGAGGTCGCGGCAGAGCTCGGCGAGCCATGGGGCGCAGTGGTCGAGTTCTACGGCGGTGCGGCCTTCCGGCATGAGCAGGATGCGCTCACGGGGGATCATGAAGCGCGCGGCCAGTGTCTGGATTTCCGCGAGGTCGGTGGGGGATGCGACTACGAATTTGAACCACGCTTTTTCCGATGATGCGAAAAACGCGAGAGCTTCGGGATGAAGACGCAGTGATTCCGGCATTCCGGCATTCGAGAGCTTGGGCGAGACGTTGAACTGATCGACGGCCTCCGCGAATGCGGGTGAGGGGAGGCGTGTGGCGTTGGTTTCCACTTCGATGAATGTGGCGGGTTGCTCGTTGCGAATGAGCCGCATCATTTCGTGGAGTTCGTCTTGCTGGAGCAGCGGCTCGCCACCGGTGATGACCACGCGCGGGCATGCGAATGCGAGGATGCGTTGTACCGCATCGGTAGCTTCGATTTCGATGGTGACATCGGCTTTGCGGTGCTTTGCATAGCCGGGCAGCGCGTCCTTTTCGTGCGGCCATGGCGTGCCCTCGAAATTCCAAGTGTGGTCCGTATCGCACCACACGCAGTGGAGATTGCAGCGGGACGTGCGGATGAAAACCGCAGGCGCACCAGCCGATGGGCCTTCACCTTGGATCGTGTGAAAAATTTCCGGACCGTCGCCGAGTTTTGCGAGTTTCATGTACAGCCCCGATGAAACACGAACGAACGCGGATGGACATTGATTTTTCCGCCGAATATCGTTCCACGCATGAGCATCATCACCGGCCGGGGCGACAATGGAGAAACCGACCTGCTATTCGGAAAACGCATCGCTAAGACCGCACCGCGCATCGAGGCGCTTGGTTGTGTGGATGAACTCAACGCCGCGCTCGGCATGGCCCGCGCGTCTGGCGCGAATCCGGAATGGATCGCGCTCATCGACACGCTTCAGGAAAAACTCATCGGCCTGATGGGCCAGCTCGCCACCTTACCGGAGGACGAGGCGCGCTATCTGGAAACGAAGTTTCCGCTCATCACCAGCGAGGATGTCGTGTGGGTGGTGGCCGAGGCGCACCGCTATGAAGCGCAGGGCATTCGTTTCACCGGCTGGGCGCGGCCCGGCGCGGAAGGCTGCCTCGCTCGTGCGAGTGTGGATTTTGCTAGAGCCGTGGCGCGCCGCGCGGAACGCAGCATTCTCGCACTTCACGAGTCCGGCGAACCCGTGCCGGAAACGGTGCGTCTGTTTTTCAACAAGCTCGCGGACTTGCTGTGGATACTCGCGAGGGTCGAGAGTGATTGACCCATTGACGCCGGGGCGATCCTCGTTTCCCATCCGCGCATGTCCGACCCGAAGCCGAAGATTTCCATCTCCTCGTACCGTTGGATTTCCGGCTACCTGATGCGGGAAAAAGCGATCTTCCTGCCCTCGCTCGCGGCTTTGTTTTTCACTGCCATGCTCTCGCTGGCCTTCCCGTATTTCCTCGGCAAGCTCGTTGGCAGCCCGACGGATGCGCTCAAGCACCGCATCGATCCGCAGATCGTTCTCGAGCAGTCTAACCAAATCGTGCTTCAGTTAGTGGCCGTGCTCGCGTTGCAGGCATTCGTCGCCTTCTTCCGTGTGCAGGGCTTCATCCGCTCCGGTGAGTCTGCGCTCAACCGCTTGCGCCGCGATCTCTTCGATCACTTGACGCGCCTGCCGATGTCGTTCTTCCAGGAGCAACGCGCCGGTTCTCTCAGCAACCGCGTTTCCGCCGACCTCGGAGTTGTTAGGGAAACGCTGCTCACCACTTTGCCGCAGGCCGTGCGCCAGAGCGTGATCCTCACCGGTGGACTGATCTTCATCTTCGTAGCCTCGTGGAAACTCTCACTCATCATGCTCGGCAGCGTGCCGGTGGTGGTGCTCGCCATCGCATTCTTCGGACGCAAGGTGCGCGGCTACTCGAAGGCCGCGCAGGATTCTCTCGCCGAGGCTGGCACTGTCATTGAAGAAACCGTGCAAGGCATCGCCGACGTCAAAGCCTTCACCAACGAGCCCTTCGAGCACAACCGCTACGCCCGCTCGCTCGACTCGTTTCTAACCGTCACCAAGCGCGGTGCGAAAAACCGCGCCGCTTTCCTCGCCTTCATCATCTTCGCGCTCTTCGGCACCATCTCATTCGTCGCCTGGCATGGCGCGCGCATGCTCGCCACCAACCAGATCACTTGGGAAAACTTCGCTAGCTTCATCCTGTTCTCGATCTTCGTCGGCGCGTCGCTCGGATCGTTTCCTGAAATCATCTCCCAGTTCCAACAGACGTCCGGTGCCACCGAACGCCTTCGCGAACTGCTCGATCTAAAACCCGAGCGCAACGATGGCGATCCCGCCGCGAAACTCAACGGCGCGATCGCCTTTGAAAACCTCTCGTTCCGCTATCCCTCGCGACCCGACGTGCAGGTGCTCCACAACCTATCCTTCACTGTCGAGCCCGGCCGGCGCGTCGCACTCGTCGGTCCTTCCGGCGCGGGAAAATCGACCACTTTTTCGTTGATCCTCGGTTTCAACGATCCCGAAAACGGGGCGGTTCTTTTCGATGGTCGCGCCGCATCGTCGCTGGCACTTAAAGCCATCCGCTCGCAGATCGCCATCGTTCCGCAGGAGGTTCTGCTATTCGGTGGCAGCATCCGCGAAAACATCGGATACGGCAGGCCCGACGCCTCGTTTGAAGAAATCCAGGATGCTGCGAAACAGGCGAACGCCCATGACTTCATCGCATCACTGCCAGAAGCATACGAAACGCTCGTCGGCCCGCGCGGCACCAAGCTCTCCGGCGGCCAGCGCCAACGCATCGCCATCGCCCGCGCCATCCTCGCCGACCCGCGAATCCTCTTGCTAGATGAAGCCACCTCCGCGCTCGATTCCGAGAGCGAGCGTCTCGTCAACGAAGCGCTTGAGAGACTCATGGCCGGCCGCACCAGCCTCGTCATCGCGCACCGCCTCTCTACTGTGCGCCATGCCGACAAGATCCTCGTTTTCAATCAGGGCAAGATCGTGGAAAGCGGTACCCATGAGGAACTGATAGAGCGCGGCGGCACTTACCGCTTCCTCGTCGAGACACAGCTCGTGTGAGGAGAAACCTTGGACTGCGGTGAAAGCCACAAGCGCATCACCGCTTTGGCGCTGGATCGTGTTTGTGGAAAACGGTTTGTCCCAACTTTAGAGTTATGATCTCACCTCTTCGCAGCATCAACCGCATCTTTCGCCTTCCCATCCTGAACGGAAAGATCCGCGTCCGCTTGGATTTCCTTCGGCGTGTTTTTCGTGATCGTATTTTCCACGTAGGAGGCTGCTGGAAGACCTTTTTCCAGCACGAGGCCCGGTCCTTGGTTCCTTGTGACTTGATTGCCAGTGACAGGTAGTGCCGCCGCCGCCGTGCGGATGACGAAGCCTCCTAACAAATTTCCGCGCGCGATGTTGCCCGCCACTTTTCCGGAGCCGGCGCTGTCCAGCACGAGTCCGAATTCGCGGTTGGCGATGAGTTGGTTGCCTTCGATGGTGGCTGCGGCTTCACCGTTGTCGGTGTGGATGCCGTTGCGGCTGTTGCCTTCGCAGCGGTTGTTGAGAAGCATGACGGCGGCTCCGTCCCATGACTCGATGCCGTGCTCGAAGTTATTAATCGATTCCGAATCCTTCACTTCCAGCATGCTGCCCTTGCCGATGGCGGCGGCTCCGTTCCAGCCGTTGTCGGAGAAACGGCAACGGTTGGCGGAGACCTGTCCGTTTTCGGTGGTCACCAGACCGTGGCCGCTCGCGTCGGTGAAATGGCAGTCCACAAATGCCGCGCCACCGCCACGGACCAGCGCGGCGGAGAAACGCTCCGTGCCAGATGCGTGAAACGATTCATGGCGGAACGAAACGCCGGTGATGCGCACGCCCTTCGCCTCCGGCCCGATGGTGATGGGGCTGCCGACATCCGCCGGGCACTCAATGATCGTTTTTCCCGAACCCGCGCCCTGGATCTCGATGGCGGCATTGACGAAGAGCGGACCTTTCCACGTTTGTTCGGTTAGAACGATGCGGTCACGGTCATGCGCCGCCGCCAGAGCATCGGCGGGAGTCGCGAAGTCGCCGGGAACCCGCAGCGTGCGGGTGTAGGACGCCATCTTTTCGAGACGGGTTCTGATCTCATCGTTGTCCGGTGCGAGCGCGGCGGCTTCACGCAGCAAGTCGAGCGCTTCCCGATCGAAGCTGCCCTGATCGCGCGCGGTGGCCTTCTCTAACAACTCCACGGCTTTCGCTTGGTCTCCTTCGTATTTCGCGAGCGCGGCGGTGGCATCAGAAACGATAGCCTTCGCGTCCGCATCCTCCGCATTGTTATTGAGAATCCTGTTAGCAGTGCTGATGGCGTCCTGCCACCGGCGTTCATCGAGTTGTGCGCGCGCGGAGGCGAGTGTGGCGTCGCGGGATTGACCGGCCCTTGCATTCGCGATGCGGCCGAGAATGGTGCCGGGTTCCTTTTCCGTAGGGAATTTCTCAAGCACCTTGCGGATCGCGGTCTCCGCTTCATCCAGCCTGCCAGCATCCAGCTCTGCGATGGCTTGGCCCGTCCAGTAGCCGACGAACTGCGTCTGCTCTTCGCTCATGCCTGCCTCGATGCTGCGGCGTCCCATCATCGCGAGTTCCGAGCCGGGGGCGAGGATTTCGATTTCTGCGAAAGAGTTTGCAGCCTCCTGCCAGCGGCGGTTCTCCACATACTCGGAGCCGATGCGTTCCAACAGCGCGATGCGTGCCTGAACCCGGAGTAACTTAGCCTCCTCGTTTCTGAAATGGATGTAGTAGCCGCCGCCTGCACCTATTGTTAGAAAAACGAGCGCCCACACGAACCATGCCAGCGCCCTGCTGCGGCGCGGTGGCGCGGCTACCTGAGCTGGCTCAAGCCGCTCGGTGATTGCGGGCGGCTCCACCACGGGTTTCTCAGGCTCTTCCAACGATTCGCGGATGGCGGCCAGCGCCTGATCAAACTCGACGAGCCCATCTTGGTAACGGCAGGCGAGCGTTTCGTTAGGAGCCGTCCTCACCATTTCCGCGATTCGCTCGCGGGCCAAGCGGAACTCCTCCAGATGCGGACGCGCGTCCTCGTCCGGACGGAGTCCGAGGATTTTGCGAGCGCTGCCGGGGTTCATGATGAGTGATTGTGTTTTCTAACCGATGAAGCGTTGGACGATGGGCATGCGGCGACCGATGCCGAAGGCTTTCGATGTCACTCGCAGACCGGGCGCGGCCTGATGGCGTTTCCATTCATTGAGATCCACGCGCCGCTGCACCCAGCGCACAGTGGCTTCCTCGAAGCCGCGCGAAATGATCTCGTCCGGCGAGAGGTGGTGCTCGACGTAGAGTTCGAGGATGCCATCGAGAATCTCGTAAGGCGGCAGTGTGTCCTGGTCCTTCTGATCGGGCCGCAGCTCGGCGCTGGGCGGCTTGTCGATGGTGTTCCAGGGAATGATTTCCCGCTCACGGTTGATCCAGCGCGAGACTTCATACACGCGGGTTTTCGGAAGATCGGAAATCACGGCTAGGCCGCCGTTCATGTCGCCGTAGATCGTGCAGTAGCCGACTGCGAGTTCGCTCTTGTTGCCGGTGGTGAGCAGTAAGTGGTTCTCCTTGTTAGAGAGTGCCATCAGCAGCAGCCCGCGGATGCGCGCCTGCATGTTCTCCTCGGTGACATCCTCGGGCCTCCCATCGAAAACCGGAGCCATGGTGGCCTTGATCGCCTCGAAGGTTTGTTGGATCGCCAACTCGTCACAACGGATGCCGAGGTTCTTCGCGAGCGCGAACGAATCGTCCACACTGCCGCGCGACGAATACGGACTCGGCATCGTCAAGCCACGGACGTTTTCCGCGCCCAGAGCATCGGCGGCGATCACGGCAGTGAGTGCGGAGTCGATGCCGCCGCTGAGGCCGAGGCAGACACTGGAAAACCCGCACTTAGTGACGTAGTCGCGCACACCGAGAACGAGCGCCTGATAGAGTTGACCAGTCTCGTCCTCATCCAGCGGCACGTCGTTTTCCACCGCTGCGAAGGGATCGACGACGGCGCAAGCATCACTAAATCCGGGAAGCTGTGCGGTGATGCGGCCATTGGCTGCGGCGACGAGCGAGTGGCCGTCGAAAACGAGCTGATCGTTCGCTCCGACGGTGTTGCAATAGACGACCGGCACCTTCGCGCGATGGGCGATGCCAGCGATCATCGCGCGGCGTAGTAGAGGCTTGCCGAGATGGAAGGGCGAGGCACTGAGATTAACTAACAGATCGATGCCCTTGGCGGTGAGTTCCTCCACGGGATCGCGATCATAGAACGGGCGCTGAAGGTAGTCCTCGGTCCAGATGTCCTCACAGATGGTCAGGCCGATGCGTTTGCCATTCCAAACGATCGGCTCGCACGAATCGCCCGGCTCGAAGTATCGGCGCTCGTCAAACACATCGTAGGTGGGCAGCAGCGTTTTCCAAACGCGGTGGCGGATTTCTCCGCGCTCCAGCCATGCGGCGGCATTACGGAAAGGCTTGCCGGGTTTCACGGGATGATGGTGATCCACGTAGCCGACAAGCAGCGGCGCGGTTTTGGTTTCACCGGCTAGGTAGTCGAGCGCCTGCAAACACTTCGGCACGAACTGCGACTTGAACACCAGATCGCGCGGCGGATAACCGACGAGTGAAAGCTCCGGCGTGATGACGATTTCCGCGCCCGCATCAAGGCACTCGCGATAGGCCGCGAGGATGCGCTTGGCGTTGCCGGGGAAATCCCCGACCACCGGGTTGATTTGTGCGATTCCGATCTTCATGGGTGCGCCGGGATGGAACACTTTCCGGGCACGCGGGCGGAAGCAAAAACGGGACTTTGACGTAACGCCGCGATCCTGCCACGAATCGGTCATGAGCGAAGAACCACCCCGCCCGCCACGGCGCAAACGCTACAGCGGCAAAAATCCCCGGCGTTTCGAGGACAAATACAAGGAGCACGATCCGGCGCGCCATGCGGACACGATTGCGAAAGTGATCGCGTCCGGGAAAACGCCCGCAGGTTCGCATGTGCCGGTGCTGGTGGAGGAATGTCTGGTTTCACTCCGCCTTGAGCCGGGCATGACGGGGGTGGATTGCACGCTGGGCTATGGAGGGCATGCGGCGAAGATTTTGGAAATGATCACTCCCGGTGGGAAACTCATCGGTCTCGATCAAGACCCGCTCGAACTTCCGAAAACGGTGAGTCGTCTGCGTGCCGCAGGTTTCATGGAAGATGCCTTCGAGGCGGTGAGATCGAACTACGCGGGCATCGCGAAGATGCTCGGCGGGAGTGAAGTGGATTTTGTTTTCGCGGATCTTGGATGTTCTTCGATGCAGTTCGATGATCCAATGCGCGGCTTCAGTTTCAAACACGCCGGGCCGCTCGATATGCGGATGAATCCTAACAGAGGCGTTTCCGCAGCTGCGTGGCTGGAGCGTGTAACGGTGGAAAAGCTGGAAGCTGTGCTTCACGAAAACTCCGATGAGCCGCGCGCTGAATCGCTGGCTGCTGCACTCGCCGGGAAAACATTCCGCACCACACTGGAGCTGGCGGATGCAGTGCGTGGAGCGATCCGGGCGGATGAGGATGAAACGGAACTCACCGTGCGCAGAGTGTTTCAATCCGTTAGAATCGCGGTGAACGAGGAGTTCGTCGCGCTCGATGCGTTTCTCAGAGTGCTGCCGGATTGTTTGAAAACCGGCGGGCGCACCGCGATCCTGACATTCCATTCCGGCGAAGACCGGCGCGTGAAGAAGTCATTTCAAACCGGACTGCGTGATGGTTTCTACTCGGAGATCAGCGATGGAGTGCTCACGGCAAGTCCCGAAGAGCGGCGCATGAATCCACGTAGCGCCCCGGCGAAACTGCGCTGGGCAGTGAAAGCATGAACGCGAAATTTAACTTTATCCCGGAGAGCGTGGATCGTGGTTGCTGCATCTCGCACCAAGGTCACATTGCGGCGAGACGCCGCAACCACCTGACACCAAACCCCGGATGTGCGTCGCTATCGCTCCTCGACCCAGAGCTACTGGTTGCGATCCCTGCCGGGATCAAGAAGCATGCCGACAAGATTCGAGTCCTCACAGGCATTGGGATTTTATCGGATCTTAACAAAACTCTGAGAAACCCTTTCGTGCAGGCGGAGTTTCACCCGAAGTCGCGAGCAGACTCGTGACAAGCAACCAAGAAACCAATCCACATGAAAACATGCATTTACACACTCGGTGCGATGGCGATCGCCGCATCGCTGTGCTTCGGACAAGACGGTGAACCATCCAAGGGTAAGGGCAAAGGCAAGCGCCCGAATCCAGAGAAGATCTTCAAGAAGCTTGATAGCAACAACGACGCTTCGCTGAGCATTGACGAGTTCAAGGCCGGTCCGCGCGCTCAGAAAAATCCAGACAAGGCGGAAAAAGTCTTTGCGAAGATGGATGCCGATTCCAGCGGTGGCGTGAGCTTTGAAGAATTTAAATCATTCCGTCCGCCGCACCCACCGCGCAAGCATGGTGGCAAGGGTAAAGGTGGTGATGCTCCCGCTCCAACTGAATGATCTAACGGTCTGTAAAAATAGAACGCCCCAACCGGTTTAGCCGGCTGGGGCGTTTTCTTGAAGTGGTGTTACTTTCGGCAAATTCGTCACGCCCATCATGAAGCGGTCGGCCCGCTGCCAGTATCATTTTCAGTCGCGCGGTGCTTGTCCCCTCGTTCCCCTGAAGCACGCCCCTCGTATGGGAAACGGAAATACCTACACGGCGAGCGGAACCGGCGCTTCCGCAGACCTTGCTGCCCCTCATCGGAATTCTTTCCCATCTCGCCAAACAAAGTGCCGTCTCCAAGCATCCAAAAACTCTCCAGCGCGGACTTCATTTTCTCCCCCAAAAGAAAATTGTCCCAACAAGCGACCTTCTTCTCTTCCTGACCCTGCTCTTTCCTTCTCCGCGCGACCTCTTTCCTCATAAAACCGACAAGTAAGTCCGGCCCGGATTTACTTGTCTGTCTCTGGGACTTATTGATCGCCTCAAGTCAAATATTTCCAATGACATACCCTCCCAACTAACTTCAATTGTTACGCGGCGGCGGGTTGGAGGGTGAGGTCGAGTGAGGCGGCTTTTTTTTCGAGGGCTTTGCGGCGCACATAGCCTCCCATCTGGCTTTGTGATTTCTGCATAAGCTGGAGCTGCTTGGCCGCATCGCCAACCATCTCGGCACAGTGCCGCATGAGGAAACATAGCGGCATGATCTGCAGAGCCGGGCGGAAGGATTTGCGTAACAGCTCGGCGGCATGGAGTTGCTGTAGCCATTGGGCATCGCACACGTCAGTCTCCTTGGCGGGGACGCCTTTGACTTGGCGGGCCGCGCAAATTTCAGATGGGTATTTTGATGCAGTTTTCGACTCACCCGCAGGGTTAGTGCAAATAAAGGTCACCGGAGCTTCCATGACTTTGAAATTACGTCACTTACCCCCGTTCTGGCGATCTTTCCATTTTCCTCTTAAGGATCAGTTACACTGGCGCGGCCATCTCCAGCGGCTTTTCCGGCTACACCGACGGCACGACCTACACGGGTGGCATTTTTGGAACGAACCAATGGTTGTTCATCTACAACGATTCAACTGCGGGAGCCAATTACAACAGCGAAGCGACCAGCTCTTCCTTCGTCACCCTCACCGTTGTCCCCGAGCCTGATGTAACGATTCTGGTCGGTGGCTTGGGTATTGTCGCACTTCTTCGCCGCCGCCGGGCGTAAATCATTTTAACCCCTCGGCTTTTTTTGTTAGAAAATCACCCCGCTGGAACTGCGCCTCAAGCTAAGGGCGAAATTCGTCAAATTCAACGAGCGGCGGACTCCGCTACGCCGAGGCCCATGATGAACGAGTGAGTGAATGCAGAGCGCGGGCCATTGACTTTCCATGGACAGGGCGAATCGGAGTATCGCCCCTCCTTGCTCTGCACATGTGGGCCGTCTCTCCGGCCAGCACCTCGTTGCCTGCATGGATGGCGGTGATGTTCAATCCGAAGACCGACGAAGCGGTGTTGGCCCGGCTGATCTCAAGCATCGAGGAACCCTGATGAAAGAATCATTGTTGCCGTCGGTATTAGCCAATGACTTTATGAAGATGAATCGAATTAAAAAATGGGGACACGGCTTGGTGCTGCTGATGGGGATGATGCAGTTGGCCTCCGCTCAATACAATGACTGGCAGTTCTCGGGGGCCATCTGGCTGCTGACCACCCCCGAAGGAGCCAACTTGCCAGCCTCGGCCAAGGTAGCTGATTTTCCGGTGTTGGTCCGTTTGCACAAGGAATCCTTCAATTTCAGCCAGGCCAAGGCCAACGGCGAGGATCTACGGATTTCGGCCGGTGGGAAACCATTGAGCTACCAGATCGAGCATTGGGATCCGGCGGCGGGGACGGCCAGCATCTGGGTGCGCGTCCCTAGCATCACAGGAAATTCTCGCCAAGCCATCCGCTTGCATTGGGGCAGGCCCGACGCGATCAGCGAATCGAATGGAGCGACCGTGTTCAACGATGCTAACGGTTTCCTGTCAGTCTGGCACATGACCGAGCCGGTCAAGGATGAGGTCGGCACGCTGGAATCCAAGGATGTGGGCACGACACCGAGCCTCGGCATGATCGGGCCTGCACGGCATTTCGCGGGTAAACAGGGGATTCATTGTGGCGAAGCGATTACCAAACTCCCATCCGGTGCCAGTCCTCACTCGACGGAGGTCTGGTATCAATCCGCCGCAGCGAATATGGACATCGT
>JANMLQ010000206.1:0-12467 GCA_031372635.1 Akkermansiaceae bacterium
CAGTTCTTGAAGATCGGCGCACGCCAACGTTTCGCGCCACGGCGCATTTTCTGACGGCTTTTGGATTGGCGGCGCTTTGGAACGGCCATGGTCTTGAGGTAGTTTAGGGTTGGTCCTTGAGGTCCTTGAGAGTGTCGAGTGCTGACCAGCGGTCATCGCCCTCGGCGCGGGGCGGAGTGGGTAGCCCATCTTCCAGAGGTTTGTCCACTGATAAATATCGGGGATCGATTTCACATTTTTGAGGCTCATCGCCCTCCTCGCAGCGAGGGTCCACAGGGAGATGGATCAGGATTTCCTCACGAATGGCGTCCGAGGCGTCGATTTCGCCGTCGTTTCCGATCTCGATGGAAACGGCGCTCCCCTCCAGATGGATGGTCTGGATGAAGGGATGCAGTGTCCGGACGCAGGTGAATTCAAAGGGCGCGGACAGCGTGCCCGTGAGTAGGAGTTCGGACTCGAAACGCTGCGCCCATAGGTCATATTCGAGTGATCCCACCGCTTGGGCGTCTCCCTCCGGCAGGTCGAAAATCTCCTTCGGCAGCTCCCCGGAAAAGCTCTTGCCCTCCTCCGGAAGACTCGCCAGATCAATCAGCAGTCGTCGTTTCATGCGCCGAATCTAGCTCCCTGCAAGCGACCGCCAAGCCACAATTCCGCACTGCGCTGCGGATTTGCCATTTCGCGCTCGTCAGGCAGGGACATACGCTTAGTTTCCTCCACGTCATGTCTATCAATATCCCGCTACTCGCCCGCATTTGTGAAGCCCCCGGTGCTCCGGGTTACGAAAAAAAGATCCGTGAACTCGTGCTCGCCGAGTTGAAAGGCCTCGCCGACGAAATCCGCACCGACAACATGGGCAACGTCATCGCCCTGAAAAAAGGCCGCTCGTCCGCCAAGAAAATCATGGCCGCCGCACACATGGACGAGATCGGCTTCATCGTCACCCACATCGACGACAAAGGCTTCATCCGCTTCAATCCCGTCGGCGGATTCGACCCGAAAACCCTCACCTCACAGCGCGTCATCATCCACGGCCGCAAGGACGTGATGGGCGTGATGGGTTCCAAGCCGGTCCACATCATGTCCCCGGAGGAGAAAAACAAAGTCCCGCAGATCAAGGACTACTTCATCGACACCGGCATGGTGAAGAAGGACATCGAAAAACTCGTCGCCATCGGGGATTTCGTCACTCGTTTCTCCCCGCTCATTGAGCTTGGCGACTGCGTGAACGTGAAGTCGCTCGACAACCGCGCCTCCGTTTTCGTGCTGATAGAAACACTGCGCGCACTCAAGCAGACTAAGACAAAGCCGGCCTATGATTTCCATGCCGCCTTCACTGTTCAGGAAGAAGTCGGCCTCCGCGGCGCACAAGCCTCCGCGCTCCATGTCCAGCCGGATTTCAGCTTCGGGCTGGACACCACCATCGCCTACGACGTTCCCGGCTCCACCCCACAAGAACGCTGCACCGCGCTCGGCGAAGGCGCGGCCATCAAGCTCATGGACTCCTCCGTCATCTGCGATTACCGCATGATCGAATTCATGAAAGCCACCGCACAACGTCACAAGATCAAGTGGCAGCCGGAAATCCTCAGCGCCGGCGGCACCGACACCGCCAGTCTCCAACGCATGGTCGCCGGCGGATCCATCGCGGGCGCTGTTTCCATCCCCACCCGCCACATCCACCAAACCATCGAGTCCTGCCACAAACAGGATCTCGCCGCCTGCATCCGCCTCCTCACCGCCTGCGTCTGCGATCTGGACAAGCACAAGTGGGACTTCTGACCCCGTCTCCTGTCTCCTCCCCTTCCCCGTTCCTACCCACGGAACGGGGTTTTTTTGTGCCAAAATCATCTAGCCAGAGAGCATTTCCGGTGACGGTGAACCACGGTTCCGAAGCCCGATTTTCGGCATCAAAAAATTTTACCATTCGTCTCCAAGGCCTTGTGAATTTCACCCCCACCAAACCCCAGCTTGTTAGCTTTCCTTAACGTTTTTTTTCAAATTCCACTGCGCCCGGCCCCGGCATCTAACAGTCTGAATTTTTCTTCACCCCTAGAACTGGCAGCGGAACTTCCAGCCCACTGCCCGAAACCCTAGATCCGCCTCGTTATTTACCATGTAGCTACACCACCCAAAGCACCACATCTTGTATTGTGAATAATTTGTGGATACCAGATGGGCAAAATCGAATTGACCCCCGCGACCGATTCCAGCAGTCTCCGCGACGCTGCGTCTGTCGCGACGAGCCCCATTTTCACCCTCTCAGAATACTCCCCAAACCATGTCCGCCACCACCACCGTCACACTCGGAGACCGCACCTTCATTCTCGATAAAACCAAGGCCGAAGAGGCCTTCGCCGCCAAGAAAGTCATCAACGGTCGCGAGACGATGTTCTTCAACATCCTGCCCCTCAAATACCAGTGGGCTTACGATCTCTACAAGACGATGAAGAACAACCACTGGGAGCCGGAGGACATCACCATGCAGAAAGATGTCGAACAGTGGCGCTCCGATGAGATCAGTGACGTAGAGCGCTGGATCATCAAAATGGGCATCGGCTACTTCTCCGCAGCCGAAGGCATCGTCGGTGACAACATCCTCCACGTCGTCCGCGAAGTCGTCACCGCGCCAGAACTCAAGCTCGTGTTAGGCCGCCACGCCCATGAGGAAAACATCCACGCGGACAGCCTCGTTTACATGCTATCCTCCCTCGGCCTCAATCCCCATGAGTGCGAGGCCATGTTTGAGGACATCCCCACCATCAAGGCGAAAAACCACTTCGTCACCTCTAACAGCAAGGCCCTCCGCCGCGACATCGACCTCACCACCACGTCTAACAAGCAGGCGCTCGCAAAGAACATCTTCTTGTTCGGCCAAGTCATGGAAGGCACCCAGTTCTATGGCCTCTTCGGCATGATCCTCTCCCTCTACCGTCAGAACAAATTCCCCGGCATCGGCTCCATGTTCCGCTACACCCTGCGCGACGAATCCAACCACATCGAGGTCTTCCGCAACTTGCTCATGGATCTCATCGACGAAAACCCAGACATCTGGACCGAAGACTTCCGCGAGGATCTCCGCGCCACCATGAAGGAAGGCATCACGCTTGAAAAACAATTCATCCGCGACTGCCTCCCCGTCGCCGGCATCGGCCTCAACTCCACCGACTTCGAAACCTACATCGACTACATCGCCGACCGCCGCCTCGAATCCTGCGGCCTCGCCCCGCTCAATAAGTCCGTCTCGAATCCCTTCCCATGGCTCGCCGAGATGATGGACATCAAAAAGGAAACCAACTTCTTCGAAGGCCGCGTCACCGAGTATCAGAAGGCGTCGGCGCTGAGCAACGTTCACGATGATGATCTTTGACATCAGACAGATCCGTCCAATCCGTCTGATCCGACCTATCTCAATAAAATAAAACTCCGCATTCACCTCTCATGTACCACTCCATCGACCCCGCCGAAGACCAGATCCTAAAGCAAGTCATCACCGACCGCTTCGCCCTTGCTCCCTCCGACCGCGGCTACTCCTGGCGCGAGGTGCTTCCCACCGACCGCCGCGCTCCCATTTCCGACATCATCGTCACCCGCGGCAACACCGACACCCACTTCTCGTTAGAAGACGTCGCCGACGCCATCGGTAACTCGCTCACCGACCTGCTCATCTCCCGCCGCGAGGAGGAAACCTCTATTTTCACCGAGCAAAACCGCCAATTCGTCTCCGACGTAGCCCACAGCGTTTCAAACTCACTCACCAAGTCCCTCGACGAAGGCGGCCGCCTCCGCCTGTCCGAAGCGGATCTCTACCTCCTCATCGAAAAAGCCCTACTCGAAAACGAAGCCTACGATGTCGCAAAGTCCCTCGCCTTCCGCCGTTCGATGGAAAAACACGGCAGCGTCGATGTGAACGCCAGCCCACAGACACTTCCCGTCCGACTCATCCGCCGCAATGGCAACGTCGTCCCATGGTCCGAGACCAAGATCGAGATCGCTGTTAGAAAAGCCTTCCTCACCATCAAAGCCAACCCCGAACCCGCCATCGACATCGCC
Organism: Akkermansiaceae bacterium; assembly: GCA_031372635.1. Lineage (GTDB taxonomy): Bacteria > Verrucomicrobiota > Verrucomicrobiia > Verrucomicrobiales > Akkermansiaceae > Luteolibacter. Next base: position 4,051 of record JANMLQ010000206.1, read on the forward strand.
CGCGGCGTCACCGAGCGCATCCGCCGTGGCGACCAATCGTTTGTCCATATCGAGGACGTGCAGAATATAGTGCAGGAAGAACTCATGCGCCAAGGCCACTTCAAAGCCGCAGAGCACTACATCCTCTATCGCGCCCAACGCTCCCGCCTCCGCGAGGAATTGGAAGCCAGCCAAGAAGATCCCAACCAAGAGTTCATGGTCACCGTCACCACCGACGACGGACAATCCTCCTTCTGGGACGGCACCGAACTCAAGAAGCGCATTTCCTTCGCTTCGATCGGCCTCGATATCGACATGCCCGAAGCCGAGATTGAACGCGAACTCCGCCGCTCCGTCGGCTCAGAAATTTCCGAAAAAGACCTCAAGAACACCATCATCCTCAACGCCAAGGCCCTCATCGAAAAGGATGCCGACTTTGCGAAATTCGCCGGCCGCATCCTGCTGAGTTACATCTACGAGGAAGTTCTCGACTGGTCCATCAACAAGGACGGCATCGACAAACTGAAAAACGCCCACAAGCTCGCTTTCAAATCCTATCTCAAACACGGCGTCGCCATCAAACGCCTCCATCCTCAGTTGTTGGAAAAATACAACCTCGACAAACTCGCCGAAGCCTTTGACCCCACCGCCGACCTCGACTTCGACTACCTCGGCATCCAGACCCTCTACGACCGCTACCTCATCGTCGATAAAACCGGCAACAAACCCCGCCGTGTCGAGACGCCACAATTCTTCTGGATGCGCGTCGCCATGGGCCTCTTCCGCAACGAAGAAACCGAAGCCGAATCCTGGGTCATCCGCCTCTACAACCTCTACAAAGGCCGCCGCTTCTGCTCATCCACACCCACCCTCTTTAACTCCGGCACACTCCACTCACAGCTCTCGTCCTGCTACCTCTACAAAGTGGACGACTCCATCGAGTCCATCATGTATCGCGGCATCGCCGAAAACGCCTTCCTCTCCAAATGGGCCGGCGGCCTCGGTGGTTCATGGACCGCTGTTAGAGGTACCGGCGGCTACATCCAGGGCACCAACGGCGAGTCGCAAGGCATCATCCCCTTCCTCAAACTCCACAACGACCAACTCGTCGCCGTCAACCAAGGCGGCAAGCGCCGTGGCTCCGGCTGCGCCTATCTCGAAACATGGCACAACGACATCGAGGACTTCCTCGAGCTACGCAAAAACACCGGCGACGAACGCCGCCGCTGCCATGACATGAACACCGCCAACTGGATTCCCGATCTTTTCATGAAACGCATGGAAGACCGCGGAAACTGGACGCTTTTCCGCTCCAACGAAGTGCCAGACCTCCACGACCTCTACGGCAAAGCCTTCGAGCAGCGCTACTGCGAATACGAAGCCATGGCCGCCGAGGGCAAGATCTGGTCACGCCAGTTCCCCGCCCTCGAGTTATGGAAATCCATGCTCAAGATGGTCTTCGAAACCGGCCACCCATGGATCACCTTCAAAGACCCCTGCAACGTCCGCTCGCCCCAAGACCACTGCGGCGTCATCCACTCGTCCAACCTCTGCACCGAGATCACCCTCAACACCTCCGACGAAGAAACCGCCGTCTGCAACCTCGGCTCCGTCATCCTGGACTCCCACATCACCCGTGATGGAGCTATCGACCACGAGATGCTCAAGGAAACCATCACCGTCGCCATCCGCGCGCTCGACAGCGTCATCGACATCAACTTCTACCCCACCACCGCCGCCAAGACCGCCAACACCCGCCACCGCCCCATCGGCCTTGGCGTCATGGGCCTGCAAAACGCCCTCTACAAACGCGGCCTCGCCTTCGCCTCCGATGCCGCCGTCGATTTCAACGACGAAGTCATGGAAGCCGTCGCCTACTACGCCTACAGCGCCTCCTCCGACCTCGCCGCCGAAGTCGGCACCTACTCCACCTACAAAGGCAGCAAGTGGGATCGCGGACTCCTCCCACAAGACACCGTCGATCTCTTAGAACAAGAACGCGGCCGCGCCATCGACGTCCCGCGCGGCGGCAAGATGGACTGGTCCGTGGTTAGGGAAAAAATCGCCAAGCACGGCATGCGCAATTCCAACGTGCTCGCCATCGCCCCCACCGCCACGATTTCCAACATCATGGGCACCACCCCCTGCATCGAGCCCAACTACAAAAACCTCTACGTGAAATCCAACCTCTCCGGCGATTTCATCGTGCTCAACAGCGAACTCGTCAAAGACCTCAAAAAAGCTAAACTCTGGAGCCAGGACATGCTCGACCAGCTCAAGTATTTCGACGGCGAACTCGACGCCATCGAAAACATCCCGCAAGCCATCAAGGACAAGCACAAGACCGTCTTCGGCATCGGCCACGAATACATCGTGGACGCCGCCGCCCGCCGCCAGAAGTGGATCGACCAATCCCAATCGGTGAACCTCTTCCTCGCCACCCCGGACATGAAGACCCTCTCCCACATGTACCGCCGCGCCTGGGACAAGGGATTAAAGACCACCTACTACCTCCGCACCCTCCAAGCCTCCAACATCGAGAAAGCCACCATCGACGTCAAAAAGGAGCAACGCGGCCACATGGCCACCACCACCGCCGCCCGCGAATACTCCGCCGAGGAAAAAAACGCCTGCTCCCTCGAAGCCATGCTCAACGGCGGAACCTGCGAGGCCTGTCAATAAGGAGGGGCGACACTCCTGTCGCCCACTTCTTCAATTCTTGCTCCTCCCATGATCTCCGAACTCGACCTCCTTCTCGACGTCGCTCACCGATTGGAGGAGGCCGGTCTCGAATACATGCTCACCGGGTCGATGGCACTCAACCACTACGCCCAACCCCGGATGACCCGTGACATCGACTTTGTCATCGCTCTCCTCATTCAGGACTTGGAAACTTTGCCCCGGATCTTCGGTGAAGAGTTCTATTTCAGCCCCGAAGCCGCACGCGAGGCGGTCTTCAACCAATCCTGCTTCAACGTCATCCACAACGAGAGTCTGATCAAAATCGACTTCATGATCCGCAAACGAGAGGACTACCGCCTTATCGAATTCGAACGTCGCCAGCGAATTGAAATCTCGGGCCGTCCGCTATGGATCGTCAGCAAGGAAGACCTCGTCCTCTCGAAGCTTGACTGGGCGCGCCAGTCTCAAAGCGAACGCCAACTATCCGACGTCGAAAACCTGCTCGCCACCGGAGCCGACATGGAATACCTAAAGACATGGTCTCAAAAATTGAACCTGACCGCTATGCTGACACGGGTTTCTCCATAGCAGACACCCCGCCTGAGCTGAACTCCTTCCTCTTCCAACAAATGATGCGGAAGAGCGGTTCCGAGCGCCTCATCATCGGCTGCCAGATGACCGACTCTGCCCGCCAACTCGTCTGGTCCGGCATTCCCGAGAGTCTCTCCCAAAACGAGCGGAGAACTCTCTTTCTGCAACGCTTCTATGGCAAAACTCTTATCTCCGATCACTGAGCACCTCTCACTCGGCACAACCTCCAATGAAATCTCCTACGCCTTCAAATTCTTCACCAGCCCCCAAAGCCATGGCCAAGGAACTCCGAGCAGAACACAAACGCTGGAATCTTCCGCTTCTTTCCTGGAAAGACGGCAAGGTTGTCGCAAACAATCCGTGAAATCACTAAGAATATTGAATCCCAAGGATTGATACCAATCATGAATCCCCACCTAGACCTCAAAGAACTCTCAACTCGTGAGAGCGAACAAGTTGAGTGGAAACGCAATGTTGCAGATATTGAGGATCTTCTCCGGACTGTCACCGCTTTCGCCAACGATTATCAAAACCTAGGCGGCGGTTACATAGTTTGTGGCGCTGAAGAATTAAGAGACGAGCACGGTTTTCCACGTGTGGAAACGCCTGGCCTTACTTCCAATCGATTCAAAGAGATCGAGGGCAAGCTAATGAATGATTCGAGGACAAAAATTGATCCGCCAGTCACACCTTTAGTAGAAGAACTACCTGGAAGTGTAGAAGGGCAACGAATATTGATTTTCATTGTTCCGGCAAGCCCACATCCTCACTGCTATCGTGCTTCGGGGGCTGATGCATCTCGCTACTATGTCAGACTCAGCAGGGAGACCATCGAGGCGCGAAATGGAATTCTCCGTGAGCTTTTGGTCCGCAAACAAGCGATTGAGCCATGGGATAGGCGCCCGAATCCTGATGCCACACTCACATCCATCGATCTATTAGCGTTCCGTGATGTTCTACAACAAGCCGCTGTTTGGAATCCATCAATGGGGATGGAAGATTATTTCGAGGAAAGAAATCGCTTATCCGCTTTAGTCCCTTCGCTCGGAGCAAGACGCCCTTTGGATACAAATTTAAGGCCACGAAATTTTGCGCTTATTCTTTTCGCTAAAGAACCCACGACATTTATCCCTGGCGCATGGACCAAAGTTTCAGCATATCCTGGAAAAGACCGGAGTGAACCAACCGCAGAGCGCCATGAAATAACAGGTTCGGTCGTCGAGCAAGCACGCAAGGCTCTCGACCTACTCAAGACGCATGCATCAACTGCTTTCGATAAAGAATCGCCTGACCCAAACGCCCCTAAATATCCAGAGAGGGCATTACAAGAAGCCGTAATCAACGCCATTGTTCACAGAGATTACGAAATCAATGAGCCAACCAATATTACTATTTTTGCTGACCGTATTGAAATTCGCTCTCCCGGCGGCTTGCCGCGCACAGTAGATCGTGAAAAATTTCTTCAAGGGAGCGCATCGCCATCTTGGAGGAACCAGTCCTTGGCATGGTTTTTTAATAAACTTCAATTAGCTCAAGCAGAAGGCCAGGGAATTCCCACGATCTTCAGAACCATGCTACAGCTTGGCTCGCCCACGCCGACTTTTGACTTAGAAGAATCTGCGGTAACCTGCATCTTACCTGCTCACCCTAGGCATGAAATGTTACGGCATGTTGCTGAAGTCGAACGCCTTTTGATTCAGCAAGACTTCGAGGCAGCCGAAGCACGATTAGTTCCCCTTTTAGAAAAACAGCCAGCAGCCCCTCGCTTACTTGAACTGCTGTCTCAAATCGCAACCACTCAAAATAGACCCGAATGGATCGGCGAATGGATTAGAAGACATAAACTCGCTCCACAGGATCTTCCGGCGTCAACAATCTTTTTGCTTTCTGACGCCCTGAGAGAATCAGCTTCAATCGAAGACAAAACACTTGGAAAGAGCTGGATTGAGACGGTCTCAAGTCGCCGACTCCAAGGAGATGAGGTAAAACGAGCAGCGTTAGCTTTACGAAAAATGGGGAGAGACGAAGATGCCGTTCGGCTCATAACTAATTTGATTTCCAGAACGTCAAACTCGTTGACGATACCAGCAATGCTCTACGACATCCGCGCCCGTGCTAAAATCGACCTTGCCAAGCGCTGCATGGATACAGGCAGGAGCAGACAAGTTGACAAGAATCTCCAAGCGAAGGCTTGGGAGCAGTGCAGGCGTTACTTAGAGGAAGCTGAATCTGACATTATCAAGGCTGTCGAATCGGAACCAAACGGCCGAGAACGGGAGTTCTACGAGAAGGATCTCGAATTCGTTCGCAACTTGATGAAGCAATCACAAAAGCCCGAGCGCCAACCCAATCGAAACCAAAATCGTGGTCCCAAGCCCGGCTCCCGGAGAAGGAGACCTCAATAATTATCTCTTTGAATAGATGATGTAAGTCGATGGGAACCCAACTGACCCCAACGGACAAACGCAGGAATCAATGGGCCTCACTTTTCCCCTATCCATAGTCCCAAAATCCCCCTTTGACCCGCATCCCTCAATCTCTTCAAATGACCGCATGAACCCGCCCGCGCCAAGCTTCGTCGATTTCTTCGCCGGCAGCGGGCTGGTCACGCAGGGAGCGAAACACACCTGCGTTCCGGTGTGGGCCAACGACATCTGCCCGAAGAAGGCCGAGCTCAATGAATCCTCGTCCCATGCTCTTCCACAAACTTGAGCGGAATCTTGGGATTGTTGATGTCCTTGCCACCATCGGCGTGCCACTTCGATTCCCATTTCTGAAAGTATGGCTCCAGTTTCCTGGCGGTCATCCGGTAGATACGCTTGAGCTCGATGCTCTCGTAAACCGCAAAGATCCAGCCAACCTTGCGGTACTTGGCCAGGATCACCGGATTGAGATGATGATGGGTCGAGTAACTTTGGGTCAGCAGCACGTTCACCGACTTCAACTCATATTCGCGCCCCTTTTCGTCCATCGCATCGTTGCCTTCCCTTCCTGGCATGTTTTTCAAGCCGGTCTGGATCAGCACTTGAAGCAGCTTGCCTCCGTTGTCCTGAAACACGTCGCTGATTTGGTATTTAGATGCCAGCGACTGGTATCGACGGATGTAAGGAATCAGCTCCACAATTACTTCCGCATCCGATCCACCGCCCGTTGGCGCAAGGAGTTCGGAAGGCGGCACGTTCAATGCGACCGCGAGCCGCTCGATGTTGTCCACGGAAAGATTTCTTTCGCCCCGTTCCACCGAGCCGATGTAGGTGCGGTGCAGGCCAGACTCACCGGCCAACTCCTCCTGAGACATTCCTGCCTGCACGCGCAGGCTCCTCACATTCGCGGCCAATTGCGATCTCAATGGCGGTTTCATCAAGCGGCAGGATACCCGGCTTGACGACTATGAATCTACAGACTATGAGTAGCACCATGTTTCCCGCCAACCAGGTTTGTTACACCACTCCGAAGGGAAGCGCGGTCTGTGGAGACTCGCGTGAGTTGCTCGGCAAACTGCCCGACGGGTCGGTCAATCTGATCATGACCAGCCCGCCATTCGCCCTCCAGCGCAAGAAAGCATACGGCAACGAGTCGCAGGACAACTATGTCGAATGGCTCATGGAGTTCGGCAAGGCCGCCTGGCCGAAACTGGCGCAAGATGGGAGTATGGTGATCGACATTGGAGGCGCATACCAACAGGGCAAACCCGTACGCAGCCTCTATCCCTACGAAGTGCTCCTCGGCTTCTGCAAACAACTCGGCTACCGGCTGGCCGAAGAGTTTTTCTGGCACAATCCTTCAAAGCTCCCCAGCCCAATCGAGTGGGTGAACAAGCGAAAGCTTCGAGCCAAGGATTCGGTCAACACCGTTTGGTGGTTTTCTAAAGATGATTTTCCCAAGGCCGACATCAGTCGGGTTCTCGTGCCCTACAGCGACCGGATGAAGAAGCTGCTTGCAGACCCCGAAAGCTTCTACACGCCGAAAAAGCGCCCTTCAGGACACGACATCGGAAAATCCTTCGCGACAGACAACGGCGGAGCCATACCGCCGAACCTGCTGAGCATTCCGAATTCGGAATCCAATTCATCTTATCAGCGCGGTTGCAAGGTGGTTGGTATCACGGGGCACCCCGCCCGCTTCCCGGAAAAACTGCCGGAGTTTTTCATCAATTTCCTGACAGATCCTGGCGACTTGGTTGTGGATATCTTCGCTGGCTCGAATACCACCGGTTCCGTCGCCGAACGACACAATCGTCGTTGGCTCGCATTTGAACTGAATCGCGAATATCTCGCCGCATCCGCATTCCGTTTCAGTGAAGGGTTTGGAGACGACGGCGATTTCGTCTCTGTTCATGCCGATATTCTGGCAGGTATTCCCGTTACGCTCATGAATCGGAGTCCGCAAGCAGAGTTTGTGCTCAAAGAAGAGCCGGCGACCTATCGGGCTTCGCGGCGGAAGTAATAATTGGTCACCGACTTTGAGATGAAACAAAGTATCGTGCATTCTCCTCGTCGCTTGATGTTCCACCAGATCATCGCAGGTTTCGCTCCCCGACACATACGCAAACCCCGCGTCTTCATTCCTGGCAGGAAATCGGATCGCCGTGCTCTTACGTTTCTCGGCATTGCTCCGTTTGCGAATGTCGCGATGCCGGATGTGGTCATCCATGATTTGGAGCGAGATTGGCTGTTCCTCATTGATGCCTCGCCGCGTTACCGAAAAATGACCGAATCACGGCGGTCGAAACTGAACAATCATTTTGCTTCAAGCGGCAGGCACATCGAGTTGTTCTCCGTTTTTAGAGATCATCGCGAGTTCAGCCGGTGCATCGAATCCATCGCATGGGAAACCAATGTCTGGGTCGCAAGCTCGCCGGACCACATGATTCACTTCAACGGCGAGCGCTTTCTCGGACCATACCGATAAGTCCATGCTCCCAATTCGACCACCTTCCAAGGCATTGCTGGATAGTATGGAACAACTGCAATCGATGCCGCCCTCCGGCATGACCGTAGTAAGCGTGGTCCGAAGCGCCTTGGATAGGGTTTTGCTACGGCGGGTTCATGGATGTCATAGTTCACCGATCTATGACACTTATGAAGTCAGGCTGCTTTCCTAAGCTCTTTCCCGCTGCGGGCTTTGAGCCAGTTGGCGGGGGTCAGGGTGTTGGCGTCTTTGGC
>JANMLQ010000128.1:0-11607 GCA_031372635.1 Akkermansiaceae bacterium
CATGAACTTGCGCAGCGGATAGGCCATGATGCCTTTGTCGATGTTGGACTTCACCGACTCTGGATCGGAGAGGAACTTCTCGTCTGAAACGGGCATCTTGCCATCCGGAGTGGTGACGATGATTTCCGCAGTGGCGGCGGCAACGATGCCATCCGCTTCGGAAACGACCACGGCACGCGAGTCGCGGGCGGCTTTACCTTCGAGTCCGGTGCCGACGAGCGGCGCTTCGGAAACGAGGAGCGGCACACCTTGGCGCTGCATGTTAGAACCCATCAGCGCGCGGTTGGCGTCGTCGTGCTCAAGGAAGGGAATCAAACCGGCGGCGACTGAGACGAGCTGCTTGGGCGATACGTCCATGTAGTGAACATCTGCTGGCAGAGCTTCGATGAACTCGCCGCCTTTTTCACGGGCGGTGATGCGCTCGGTCTGGAACGCGCCTTTTTTGTCGATCGGGTTGTTTGCCTGAGCGATGAGGAAGTTTTCCTCTTGGTCGGCAGTGAGATACTCGATCTCGTTGGTGACCTTCGAGTTCACCACGCGGCGGTAAGGAGTTTCGATGAAACCGAACTCATTGATGCGTGCATAAGTACACATCGAGTTAATGAGACCGATGTTCGGACCTTCCGGAGTCTCGATCGGGCAGATCCGGCCGTAGTGGGACGGATGCACGTCGCGGACTTCGAAGCCTGCACGGTCGCGGTTGAGACCACCTGGTCCAAGCGCTGATAGACGACGCTTGTGCGTCAACTCGGCGAGTGGGTTGGTTTGGTCCATGAACTGCGAGAGCTGCGAACGACCGAAGAAATCACGCACGACGGCGGAGAGCGCCTTCGGGTTGATGAGTTTCTGCGGCGTCATGCCTTCGATGTTCACATCGAACAATGTCATGCGCTCTTTCACCAAACGCTCGGTGCGGGCAAGGCCGACGCGGCATTGGTTGGCGAGAAGCTCACCGACTGCACGCACGCGGCGCGAGCCAAGGTGGTCGATGTCGTCGATGACGCCGTCACCTTTTTTCAGCTTGAGGATGTAACGCACGGCAGCGAGGAAATCCTCGGGCACCATGATGCGTTGATCGGAGTCCACTTGGATGCCGAGCTTCTGGTTGATCTTGTAGCGACCGACGCGGGTGAGGTCGTATTTCTTCGCATCGAAAAACAGACGCTTCAGCAACGCGCGGGCGTTCGCAGCGGTCGGCGGATCACCAGGGCGAAGTTTCCGATAGATGTCCTTGAGCGCGGTCTCTTCATCCTTCGCAGGATCTTTGCGCAGCGACTTGAGAAGGATTTCGTCCTCACGACCGTCGATGACTTCGACCTTCTTGTGGCCGAGCGCGAGAAGCTGGCGAACGATGCCGATGGTGAGTGGCTCGTAGGCTTTCGCAACGACGAGTTCGCCGTCGATGATGTCCTCGAAGGGCACCTTGTGGCCGAGTTCGCCTTCGTCCATCTTTTCGCTGAGAGCGAGAGCCTCGGGCGTGTAGAAGTGGCTAACGATGTCGCGGTCCGTCGGGTAGCCGAGCACGCGCAGGAAGGTCGTCGCAAGGAACTTGCGGCGGCGGCGGCGGCGGTCGAGATAGACGTAAAGCAGGTCGTTGGTATCGAACTGCACTTCGAGCCACGAACCGCGGTCCGGGATGATGCGGAACGAGTGCAGCAACTTGCCATTCAAGTGCTGCGAGGTCTCGAAGCAGATACCCGGCGAGCGGTGGAGTTGGGAAACGATGACGCGCTCGGCTCCGTTGATGATGAACGTGCCGCGGCGGGTCATCATCGGCAGTTCGCCCATGTAAACGCGCTCCTTCTTATTACCGGTCTCGTCCTTCAGCTTGAAGGTCACGTAGAGCGCGGCACTGAAGCTCTCGCTGTTGCGCAGCGAGTCTAGCGAAGTAATCTTCGGGTCTTCGATGTCGTAAGTGACGAAGTCGAGTTCGATCGCCTCGTCATAACTCTTGATCGGGAAGACTTCGCGGAAAACCGCCTGTAAGCCCGCATCAGCCCGCTCGCTGGCGGGCACGTGTTTCTGAAGGAATTCGTCATACGAACGGCTTTGAACCTCAATGAGGTTGGGCGGTTCGATGACCTCTTCGAATTTCCCGAAATAGAGACGTTCAGCCATGGCAGTGTGTGGTATTCTAATGACAAATTGAGCCCGAGCCGCGAACGGTCTCAGGCAGGGTGGAATTCAAGCGTTGAAAAGTGGTGTCGGAATCGGCGCGAAAGCCTGTTAGAGTTGTGTAGAATCTCGCGCCGGTCACGACGGAAGTTCCCGGGGCGGCGTGAACCGCCCCAGGAAGAATCCGGTGAATGTTACTTGAGCTCGATCTTGGCGCCTGCCTCTTCGAGTTTCTTCTTCGCGGTCTCGGCAGCATCCTTGGCGACGCCTTCGAGGATTTTCGCGGGAGCGCTTTCGACGAGTTTCTTGGCGTCGGCAAGGCCGAGTCCGGGAGCGACTTCGCGCACCGCCTTGATGACGGCGATCTTGTTCGCACCGCAATCGGTGAGGACGACGTCGAATTCGGTTTTCTCTTCGGCGGCTTCGACAGGACCGGCGGCAGGACCGGCGGCGGCGACGGGAGCTGCGGCGGAGACGCCCCAGGTTTCTTCGAGTTGTTTGACGAGTTCGACAGCTTCCAGGACGGTGAGCTTGCCGAGTTCTTCTGCGATTTGTGCGATATTGGCCATTGTGTTTTGTTTTGCGGTATCGTCGCCTCCAGAGCCTCTGGAGATTTCAGTGCAGCAGCCGCTGCCCCGACGAGGAACCATTTGTGTGTTCAGGCGGAGACGAGAAACGCCGCCGCCATCCATTCAGATTGTTGTCATTCGGCTGCGGCTTCGGCGGGTGCTGCTTCTGCTGCCGGAGCGGCTTCTGCTTCTGCGGCGGGTGCTGCTTCTGCTTCTACGACCGGGGCTGCTTCTGCGGCGGGTGCGCTTTCTTCTTCCTTCGGGCTGGATTCGCCATCGGGATCGAATTTGTTTTTGAGGACGCGGGCGATCATCGAGGCAGGCTCGAGGATCGTGCCGAGAAGTTGCGAAAGCACGGCTTCGCGCGACGGAATGTCAGCGATGGCTTGGAGCTTGGCGGTATCGAGCACGGCGTTGCCGAGCAGGCCGATTTTCATCTCCGGCTTCTTGAATTCCTTCTCGAAGTTTTTGATGACCTTGGCAGCGGCAAACACTTCCGCCTCGCCCATGACAAACGCGGTTTGGCCGATGAGGCCTTCGCTGATGTCGGGAAGTCCGGCTTCGGTGAGCACCTTGCGCATGTAACTGTTCTTCGCGACGGTGCAGCGTGCGCCGCCAGCGCCAAGGCGATTACGGAGTTCCGTGAACTGATGCACGGTGAGTCCGGTGTAATCGATGACGATCAGGTAGGGCGACGCGTTGACGCGCTCCAGCAGACCGTCGATGATGATTTTCTTATCGGGATTCATGGTCGTGTGCGTGCTGGGTTAGGAAATGGCTTTGGTGTAGGTGGCGGCTTCGAGCGGGATGCCGGGAAGCATGGTCGCTGCGAGCGTGACGGCACGGATATAGTTGCCCTTGGCGGACGCGGGCTTGGCGCGAACGACGCCGTCCACGAAGGAGCGGGCGTTTTCAGCGAGTTGCTCGGGTTCGAAGGAAGCCTTGCCGATGGAGCCGGAAACGTTGCCGTTTTTGTCGAGCTTGAAGTCGATACGGCCAGCCTTCACTTCTCTAACAGCCTTGGCGGTGTCGTCGGTGACGGTGCCGGTCTTCGGATTCGGCATCAGGCCGCGAGGTCCGAGAACACGAGCGATTTTCCGCACTTCGGTCATCGCGTCTGGAGTGGCGATCGCGGAGTCGAAATCAGTGAAACCTTCTTGGACTTTCTTGATGAGGTCTTCGTAACCGACGTACTCGGCACCGGCGGCGATGGCCGCTTCGGCAGCCGCGCCTTGGGCGAAGACGGCGACGCGGACATTCTTACCCGTGCCGTGTGGCAGGGAAACGGAACCCCGAACCATCTGGTCGCTCTTGCGCGGATCCACGCCGAGGTGGAAGGAAAGCGTGACGGTGGGGATGAACTTAGGCGCCGGGAATTGTTTCACGGTGCTGATTGCATCGGTCAGGGAGTAGTTCTTGCCTGCTTGGACGAGAGCGACTGCCTTCTGGTAGCGTTTGCTGCGGTGTTTGGCCATTGTGTGTGTTGGTTTGCAGTTCGGTCGGAAAACGCGGGCTGCGTTTCCCTCCTGCGGGTGCCCCGACGGTTCGGGACTGAGAATGATTACATGCCTTCGATTTCGAGGCCCATCTGGCGGGCGGTGCCGGCGAGGATGCGCGCGGCAGCTTCGGGGTCTTTGGTGTTCAGATCGGGCATTTTGATTTTCACCACGTCCATAAGCTGGGCTTTGGTGATCTTGCCGACCTTGATCTTGTTCGCTTCCTTCGAGCCGGAAGCAAGACCAGCGGCTTTCTTGAGCAGGTTCCCGGCGGGGGGCTTCTTGGTGACGAACGAGAAGGACTTGTCCTTATAAACCGAGATCACCACTGGCAGCACATCGCCGGCTTGGCTTTGGGTGGCGGCGTTGAACTCTTTGCAGAATGCCATGATGTTGACACCGGCCTGACCGAGGGCGGGGCCGACGGGAGGTGATGGATTGGCGGCTCCGGCGTTGATTTGGAGCTTGATGATTTTGACGACTTCCTTGGCCATGATGAATGCGTGTTACGTTGCGGGAGCGGGGTGATTGGAAATTCAGGGGTGCGGGTCCAGACAATTCGCGCTTTAGGCGCGTTCGACCTGCCAGTATTCGAGTTCGACGGGGGTGCTGCGTCCAAAAATCGTGACGGAAACCCGAAGTTTGCCGCGCTCGGGGTCGATTTCCTCGACGATGCCGTTTTGGCTTTGGAAAGGGCCATCGGCCACCTTGACGGTGTCTCCGACTTCGAAGCTGATCGCCGGGCGGACGCTTTCTTCGCGTTCCTTGATCTGGGAAAGCATGGCCTCGACCTCGCGCGGACGCATCGGAGCGGGGCGGTCCTTGGTTCCGGCGAAGCCGATCACGCCTTCCATCTCCTTGATGAAAAACCAGGTCTTCTCGACGAGCTGGTTGTCCTCGGTGGTGAGGTTCATATTGACGATGATGTAGCCGGGAAAGAATTTCTTCTTGGTCTCGGTCTTCTTGCCGCGGCGGATCTCGGATACCATTTCGGTGGGCACGAGGACTTCGCGGATGTATTCGGTCATGCCTTCGGATTCTGAATCACGCATGATCCGGTTGCGCACTTTTCCCTCTTGTCCGGAGAGCACTTGGACAACGTACCACTGGTCGCGGAATGTTTTGGTTTCAGACATGACGGGTCGGTCGGAAGAGGTTGTTGGCGGGACTGAAAATAATCAGCGGCCGAAGTTAGTGAAGAAACCCACGATCAAAACGTGGAAGAAGTCCCAAAACTGGACGAAGCCAGCCAGTAGAATCATGGCGATGAGCACTACGATGGTCGAATCCACCAGCTCCTTGTACTTCTTCAATCCCTTGATTTTAGGGTCAGACTCCCAAGGCCAGCTTGCCTTGCGGAGCTCGCCTTTTACCTCACCCAGAAAACCGGAGATTTTTGAAAACATGTTGTGCTGACGTTGAGACTGATTTGAAGAATGGCACGGCAGGAGGGACTCGAACCCCCAACACTCGGTTTTGGAGACCGATGCTCTACCAATTGAACTACTGCCGTTTTGAGGCGACTGAAGGGCACTCCGTTTGTGCGGAGTGCCCCGAAATCGTGCGTTCAGACCGGAAACCCGGGCCGAAGCCTCTTCGCAAATGATTACTTGATGATTTCACCCACGCGGCCAGCACCGACGGTGCGACCACCTTCGCGGATGGCGAAGCGCATGGTTTGTTCCATGGCGATCGGAGTGATGAGCTCGACCTCAAGGTTGATGTTGTCACCGGGCATCACCATTTCGACGCCTTCTGGAAGCTTGATGCTGCCGGTCACGTCGGTGGTGCGGAAGTAGAACTGCGGACGATAGTTCGAGAAGAACGGGGTGTGGCGGCCGCCTTCTTCCTTGGAAAGCACGTAGATCTCAGACTTGAAGATCGTGTGGCCTTTCACGGTGCCGGGCTTGGCGATCACTTGGCCGCGCTCAAGATCATTCTTCTTGAGGCCGCGCAGAAGCAGGCCGCAGTTGTCACCTGCACGACCTTCGTCGAGTAGTTTGCGGAACATTTCGATGTCCGTGACGGTGGTCTTCTGAGTGTCGCGGATGCCGACGATTTCGACTTCTTCCATCTTCTTGATGATACCGCGTTCGACACGGCCCGTGCAGACTGTTCCACGACCTTCAATCGAGAACACGTCTTCGATCGGCATAAGGAAGGTTTTGTCGATAGGACGCTCTGGCTCGGGGATGTAGGAATCCACGGCATCCATGAGCTTCATGACGTTTTCCATCTGGGTGGCGTCGCCATCAAGTGCTCCCTTAGCGGAACCCATCACGATCGGAATTTCGTCGCCTGGGAATTCATAAGAGGAAAGCAGATCACGAATTTCCATTTCGACGAGTTCGAGAAGCTCGGCATCGTCCACGAGGTCAACCTTGTTCATGAAAACCACGAGGGCGGGCACGCCGACTTGGCGAGCAAGCAAGATGTGCTCGCGGGTTTGTGGCATTGGTCCGTCAGCAGCAGAAACCACCAAGATTCCACCGTCCATCTGGGCGGCACCGGTGATCATGTTTTTCACGTAGTCGGCGTGGCCGGGGCAATCGACGTGCGCGTAGTGGCGCTTCATGGTCTCATACTCCACGTGGGCGGTGTTGATGGTGATGCCGCGCTCGCGTTCTTCGGGAGCTGCGTCGATGTCCGCGTAGCTCTTCTTTTGTGCGAGACCCTTGTCCGCGAGGGTGTTGGTGATTGCTGCGGTGAGGGTGGTTTTGCCGTGGTCAACGTGGCCGATGGTGCCGATGTTGACGTGCGGTTTGTTGCGCTGGAATGATTCTTTAGCCATGGTGGTTGTTGTTCTTCTTGAGACGTTGTAAGATTTTTTCGTGATCGCCCTGGAGCTCGCGGGGGGAATTGAACCCCCGACCTCATCCTTACCAAGGATGCGCTCTACCCCTGAGCTACGCGAGCGATGTTGATAAATCACTCCGCCTTTAACCCGACAAAAACACCGCGACCGATCCCGATAAATTCTGGAGATTGGACGCGGCACCCCTGTCTGGTTGTGGGGAAGAGCGGGCGGACTTTAGCAAAGCCGACTACCCTGTCAAAAAAAAACTCGGTGAAAAGAAAAAATCTCCGAATAGCCTAAATTTTAGCCTGTTTCGTGCTGGGTTTATGCTTGCCGCAGCCCCGGATCTCGGCTTTGCATGCGCCTCCGCGTTCCCCCCTCGCCCCCCACCCCCCCGTTCATGAACTGTTTTGCAAAACAGCCTCGCGCCCTTGTTTTGGCATCGCTTGCCTGCTCCGCTTTTGTTTCCTCCGAAGGCATCGCGCAAACCCGGACCCTGACTGTCAGGTCCATGCCCTCCAACGCGCTGGGCATCACCGTGAGCCCAGCGGATCTGAACGGCTCGACCGGTGCGCAAACGATTTTCACACGACAATACGCCAATGGCAGCTCCGTGGTGCTGGCCGCTCCCGCCACTTCCGGCGCGAACTCCTTTGTGAAATGGCAGCGCAACGGCGGGGATTACACCACCGCCACCAGCGCCACTGTGGCGATGAACGCGGACATCACCATGAACGCAGTCTATTACTCGAACCGCCAGGTTCTCACCAACGGCGGCTTCGAATCCGGTCTCACAGGCTGGACCACTACGGGAAATCTCAAAATTGAAACCTCCGCCCCCTTTGTACCCACGGAGGGCACGAAACTGGTAGGCTTCAATGGCGGAAACCTGCCTCCCAATGGCACCCTCTCGCAGACATTCCCGACGACAGTTGGTGCCACCTACACGCTGGCCTTCGATGTTGGCACCATGGCCTACTCCAGCAGCGAGCAAAGACTCCGCGTCGCCGTGGACGGAACCTCCAGCCTTTTACTTCGCAACGAGTCCGTCTTCGGCGCGGGCGGCGGCGCTTCCACCTGGGCCGCGAGAAGCTACACATTCACCGCCAACAGCACCACCACCACACTCAGATTCACGGATGTTTCCACGACCAGTGACATCATCGACCTCCTATTGGACAACGTCCGCGTGAACAGCAACATCGGCGGCACCGTCGTCGCGCCCCAGACAGTCAACGACGCCGTTAGCATCCACTCCGGCCAGAAAATCCGTGTTCCGGTTCTCGCGAATGACATCGGGATCATCAACCAAAGCACCCTCAGCATTGTCACTCCTCCGTCCGTTGGCACAGCCACCGTGGACCCCGTAGAAGGGACGATTCTTTACGCCCATCCCGGCATTGATTCAGCGCCGGTCAGCTTCACCTACCGTGTTTCCGGCGAAGGCGGACAATCACAACCTGCCACGGCCACCATTACGATCGCCTCCACCCTCAGAATTCCTAACACCAGGCTCAATGTCCCGATCGAGCCTCCTAAAACCGCAGTCCAAATGGTGCCCGCACTGCCGGGAGTCTCATTCACCGTCCCCGTGTGCATCGCCAGCCCACCGGCCGACACCAAGCGCATTTTCGTCGGTGAACTCGGCGGAAAAATCAAAGTCGTCCCTGATGTCACCGTCGCCAGCCCCACCTCGGCCGTGGCATTGGATCTCGTGAAAACAATCACCATTCCCGCACGCACTCCGGCAGAGGCGTGGAACCAGGGAGTCACCTTGGAGGCAGGTCTGCTCGGCATCGCCTTCCATCCCAATTATGCCAACAACGGCCAACTCTTCGTCGCCTACATGATGACCAAGGCCAACGATCCGGGCGTCTGGTATCAGCGTCTTTCCCGCTTCACCGTCTCCGCCGCGCAGCGCACCCAGCCTGCACCTGTCATCGATCCCGCCTCAGAACGCATTTTCATCGAACAGCGCGATCGCAATGATACCCATAACGCAGGTGATATCCATTTCGGCACGGACGGCTATCTTTACATGACACTCGGCGACGAGGGCGGCGCTTTTGATTCCTCCAGAAACTCCCAGCGCATCGACATCAATTTCTTCTCCGCCATGCTGCGCATCGACGTGGACAAAAAACCCGGCAACCTCGAGCCGAATCCCCACGTGAACCCCACGGCTGCCGCGCAAGGCTACAGCGCCGCCAACGCCATCCCGCGCGACGAAATACCCGCCGGTTCAGGCAACTTCTTCGCCCGATACAGCATTCCCATCGATAACCCCTACGTCCATAACAACAAAGGCGGCTCCTGGAACGGCACCTTCAATGCCGTCGCCATCTCTGCCGCTAACCTGCCTTACGTTCGCTCCGAATTCTGGGCAGTCGGGCTGCGCAGCCCCTGGAGATTCACTATCGATAAACCCACAGGTGATATCTGGCTGGGAGACGTAGGCCAGAACTACTACGAAGAAGTAGATCTCATCACCAAAGGTGGAAACTATGGCTGGGGCTACTTCGAGGGCCTCCACTCAGGCCCGCGCACCCTTCCCTTCGGCTTCCTTCACAGCGCACCCATCCACGAATATATACACAACGGAGCCGGCGGGGATCCGAACTTGGCCGGTAATAGCGTCACCGGCGGCGTGGTCTATCGCGGCACTCGTTTCCCAGGATTATATGGCGCATACATCTTCGGAGATTTCATTTCCGGAAACATCTGGTCACTCACCCGGCCCGGCGGTGTGACCAAAGTCCAGCGCATCACCGGCCAATCATCCCCCAGCGCATTCGGCACCGATCCCTCTAACGGCGACGTGCTCATCTGCGATATTGGCGGTGCGCGCATCATGCGACTAGTCGCCACCTCAGGAGATTCCGGTTTCCCCACCACCCTCAGCGCCACCGGACTATTCGCCGATCTCGCTGACCTCTCACCCGCGCCCGGCGTGCTACCCTATCAGCCGAACATCACTTTCTGGAGCGATCACGCAGTGAAACGCCGCTGGTTCACCATCCCGGACCCCGCCTCCAAAATGACCTGGACCCGCGAAGGCGCGTGGACCTACCCCACAGGACAAATCTGGGTGAAACACTTCGACATGGAATCCGAACGCGGAAACCCCGCTTCGCCGAAAAAACGCTTGGAAACCCGCGTCCTCGTGAAAAACGACGCTGGTGTTTACGGCGTCAGCTACAAATGGAATTCCGCAGGCACGGAAGCCACCCTCGTCCCGGACGGCGGCGAGGACTTCAATCTCAACCTCACCGTCAACGGCGCGCCCTACACCCAGCGATGGAGCATTCCCAGCCGCTCGCAGTGCATCACCTGCCACTCTCCGAAAGCAGGCCACGCCCTGTCCTTCAATACCCGCCAACTCAATCTGGACACCACCATCCACAACTTCCAAGGCAACCAGCTCGATCTCCTGAAAGCTGCCGGATATTTTTCTAACAACCCGGACACCGGAGCCACGCTCCCTCGCCACGCCAAAGCGGACGATCCCTCTCAAACTCTGGAAAACAAGGCCCGCGCTTACATCGCCGTGAATTGCTCCTACTGCCATGCCGGAGCCAATGGCACCGCGCCCGGCCAATGGGACGGACGCCCCGAACTCACACTCTCGCAAACCGGCATCGTCAACGGCAACACCAGCCTCGGTGGTGCGGGCTACAAACTCATCGTCCCTGCCGATCCACTCCATTCCGTCATCCTCCAGCGCGCCGGAGCCACCAATGGATTCACCCGCATGCCACCTCTGGGTTCCAATGAAATCGACAACGCCGGAGTGGCATTGCTCACCGATTGGATCAACCAGTTGCCGCCCAACCCCAACGACGCTCCCCTCGCCACGAGCGAATCCTACGCGGTCACCAAAGATACAACTCTCGTCATCGCCGCGCCGGGCGTGCTCGCCAACGACTCCGATCCCGAAGGCGTTACTCTCACCGCGATTCGTAATGCGGCCCCCACCAACGGAAACCTCACACTCAATCCGGACGGCAGCTTCACCTACACCCCGCAAGCCGGATACACCGGCCCCGACTCATTCACTTACCACGCCAACGATGGAACACGGAACTCCAACATCGTCACCGTGAATCTCACAGTCAGCGAAGTGGTTCTTACACCCTTCGCGAATGGCAGCTTCGAGTCCGGCTTAAGCGGCTGGACCACCACAGGAAACGTCATCATCCAGTCCGCCGCGCCTTATCTTTCCACCGATGGCACCAAGCTCGCCGCATTCAACACCACCCAGTCCACTCCCAACGGCGTCCTTACCCAAACCTTCTCCACCGTCGCTGGCCAGACCTACACCCTCGCCTTCGATGCCGGAGCCTTCGCATACAACTCCAGCCCGCAAGTGCTCGGCGTCACCGTCACCGGAAACGGCAGCCTACTTTCCCGAACCGTCACCATCACCGGACTTGGCGGCGGAAACATCCGCTGGCTGCCTCAGAGCTACACTTTCATCGCCAACAGCGCGCTCTCCACACTCACATTCCGCGACCTATCCTCCACCTCCGATGCCATCGACCTGTTGCTCGATAAAGTCAGCATCACTTCGCAAACACCGCCACCAAACGTAGCCCCCGTCGCCGTCGCGGATGCATACTCCGTCACCAAA
>JANMLQ010000130.1:0-36948 GCA_031372635.1 Akkermansiaceae bacterium
CTGGATGGAAGCATTCGATGCGGGAATGTTCTCCATGCGCCCCACCGGTCGGAAATCGCGCTCTGCAAACACGGACGCCAGCATGAGGAAGAACACGAGAAGGATACGAGTTTTCATGGGGAAGTTGAGTTGATGTTTTGAAGTGATTGGATGGGACTATCCAAGTGGACGGGGAGCTTAGAAGTCGCATAAAGTCGACCGCAGCGGCCTTTAGCTTCCCCCGAGGAGTCGGCCTGAACATGCGCCGCCGCCTCCCCGACCTCACAGTCGGTTTGGCGGCATCGTTTGCGGTCGATGCCGACCGCTTTATGCGAGGGTTCTAAGGTCTTCATCCGCTGGGGCGGACGAAAGAATCAAGCGCAGTAGCAAAGGAGTCGGCAAGGATGAAGTTGTTGGTATTATTTCCACCACGCACAGCAGGCTCCTCATTTCAGCAATTCCTTCACCTTCTCATCGCTGCCTCGCCAGCGGTCGATGATGCCCTTCTGCTCGACTTGCAGGGAGTCTCCGGGCGTCAACCGGATGTTTTTGTGGGCGAGATTGTTGAAATCGAGGATGTAGAGTTTTCCAGCACGCAGCAGGATGAGGTTGCGACCGCCGAATTCATTGCGACCGCCTGCGGCGTCGATCGCTTGGATGACGGTCATGTCCTTGCGGAACTGCGCTTCACCCGCCTTTTTTACATGCCCGGCAACGCCGATGAGTGCGGCTCCCTGCTGGCCTTCACCTTGAACCACATCCACCTCGATAGCGGGGCGCGTGTAGATGCCGGCTTTCTGATAGGCGGCCTCGGCGGCGCGTGCGAACTGCTCTGGACTCAGGCCTTTCGCATGCACCAGTTCTTTAAGAAGTGGCAGCCGCACACCGCCGCTTTCGCCGATCCGGTAGGCACCACTGATTTTCGATTGCTCCGCCGGATCTACGCCCCGGATGTTGAGATTGATCTGCTCGCCCGGCTCCAGTCCGGCGGCGGATGAAACGCAAAGCAGCAACAGTGTGCCGCGAAGAATGAGTGGTTGGATGTGCATGGTATTAGGTGTATTCGCACTTACTTTGCGAAACAAAGTGAATTCAGCAAGTCAAAAAAGAGGGCCGGACTGGCGATGAACAAAACCCGGTCGCGTGATTGACGCGGACGGCTTTGCCGGATGAGATTCCGCACCCGCCGCCCGGCGGAGCCTTGCATGGACTATCAAGCGAAAATCGCCCGCAACGTCGCCTCGATCCCGAGATCCGGAATCCGCGACTTCTTCGAACTCGTACAAGGCCGCGACGATGTGATCTCGCTGGGCGTGGGCGAGCCTGACTTCGTCACTCCATGGCACATCCGCGAGGCTGCCATCTACTCGTTAGAAAAAGGCCAGACGACTTACACCTCGAATCTCGGGCTGCTCTCGTTGCGCAAGTCGATCTCGAAGTATGTCGAGGACTTCTTCCACGTCGGCTATGATCCTGCGAAGGAAGTGCTCGTCACCGTCGGCGTTTCAGAAGCGATCGACATCGCGCTGCGTGCTCTCCTCAATCCCGGCGACGAAGTGATTTTCCACGAGCCGTGTTATGTTTCCTACAGCCCGAGCATCGTCATGGCGCATGGCGTGGCCGTGCCGGTGGTGACGACGAAGGAGGATGAGTTTTCGCTAAAACCGGCAGCCGTCGCCGCAGCGATCACGCCGAGGACGCGAATCATCTTCCTGAACTTTCCGACCAACCCGACCGGTGCCTGCGCCTCGCGCGAGGATCTGGAAGGCATCGCGAAACTCGCCATTGAGCATGACCTCATCGTGATGACCGATGAAATCTACAGCGAGCTGCGCTACGATGAAACCGTGCCGCATGTCTCCATCGCGTCGATGCCCGGCATGAAGGAACGCACGATTTTGCTGCATGGTTTCTCCAAGGCATTCGCGATGACCGGCTTCCGTCTCGGTTATGCCTGTGCGCCGCAGCCGATCATCGAGGCGATGATGAAGATCCACCAATACGCCATGCTCTGCGCGCCGATCATGAGCCAGAACGCGGCTATCGAAGCGCTTGAAAACGGCAGGCCCGCCATGATCGAGATGCGCGATAGCTATCACCAGCGTCGTGATTTCCTCGTGCGTCGGCTCAATGAAATCGGCCTCGATTGCCACACGCCCGGCGGTGCTTTTTACGTCTTCCCGGACATACGCAGCACCGGCCTCGCCAGCAAGGATTTCGCGATGACTCTGCTGGAGCAAGAAAGCGTCGCCTGCGTCCCCGGCGGCGCGTTCGGACCTTCCGGCGAAGGTTTCCTGCGCTGCTGCTACGCCACCGCCTTCGAGGACATTCGCACGGCAACTGACAGGATCGAGCAATTCGTGGGCAGACTCTAACGGACATGAGCCCGCCGCCGTCTGCTGATCCTGCGCGTCTCACTTTGGCGCATGTGGTCCCGTTCGCGGTGTTCATGGTCTTCACGATCGTGCTGCAGCTCGTCGCCGCGCAGATCGGCTGGAAACATCCGGACGCTCCGTGGTGGCGGCAAGATCCCGCGCACTTCATCTATCCGCTTCAGACACTCGCCGCGCTGGGCGTGCTGTTGTTCTATCGGAAATGCTACCGCTTCGACTGGTCGTGGAAATGGAGTCTGGTGGCTGTCGTTTTCGGAGCCGTCGGCATCGGCTTCTGGCTGCTGCCCACCGCGCTTTACGATCACTGGGGACTCACGGGGAAAACCAGCGGCGTTCTGAAACTGTTAGGCGTCGATGAGCGCCGCGATGGCTTCGATCCCGGGCTTTTCACGAATCCCGCAGCATGGTGGTTTGTGGTGCTGATGCGTTTCCTGAGGGCTGTGGTGATCGTTGCTCTGGTGGAGGAAATTTTCTGGCGAGGTTTTCTCATGCGCTTCGTCTGCGATTGGGAAGGCGACTACTGGAAGCAGCCCTTCGGTCGCGCATATTGGAAGTCCTACTTGATCGTCACGGGCATGTTTATGCTCGCTCACGGCACCGTCGATTACGCAGGGGCCATCGTTTATGGCAGCGTCACTTGGCTGCTTTGTGTGTGGAGCAAAAACCTTGGCGCTTGTGTCGTCATGCATGCGACGGCGAATTTACTGATGGGACTCTACATCATGGAGACCGGCAAATACGGCCTCTGGTGAACTGCGATGCCACCGATGAAACAAGCGCTTCTTCGCATCGCCATCGTCGGCTGTGGAACTGCGGGGCCAGCCGCAGCGGTGCTCTTGAAACGACAAGGTCATGACGTGGTGCTGTTCGAGCGCGCGTCCGAATGCAAGGCCGTGGGTGCGGGTTTCCTGCTCCAACCATCCGGCATGGGCGTGCTGCGGGAACTCGGCATCCTTGATGAAGTCCTGGCTCACGCCGCCAAGGTGGATCGCCTGCACGTTCTGGATTCATTAGGAAAAACCCTGTTAGATCTCCGTTATCAGGAACTGGGGAAGGGGAGCTACGGCGCAGGATTGCACCGGCCCGTGTTGCTGCATCATCTGATAGAAACCATGCGCAAGGCCGCAGTCGATGTCCGCTGGGGCTGGGAAATCGACACCGCCACACGCATCGGAAACCTCTGGCAGCTCCGCACTGCCGATGGTCGCGAGAGCGGTGGATTCGATCTGCTCATCGTGGCCGATGGCGCGCGCTCAAAACTCCGTGACCTAGCCGGGACCGGTGGCGTCAACCGTGGCTATCCATGGGGCGCGCACTGGTTCATCGGGGAAAACCGTGGCGTTTTCCCCGAGAAGGAGCTCTATCAGGTCGTCCGGGGCACCCGCCGACTGGGCGGATTCCTCGCGACCGGCACGGATCTCGATGGCGGCGAGCCACTCGTCAGCCTATTCTGGAGCATCAGGATCGAGGACGATGCCAGCTTGCGTTCCAAACCACTCGATGACTGGAAGTCGGAAATCCTCGCGCTTTGTCCGAAATCCGCCGGGCTGCTCGGCCAGATCACGAGTTGGGATCAAGTCCTCACCGCCCGCTACGGCGATGTCCGCATGCGCCGCTGGCACGCGGACGGCATCATCGTCCTCGGCGATGCCGCCCACGCCATGAGTCCGCAACTCGGACAAGGCGTGAATTTAGCCTTGGCCGATGCTTCGTGCCTCGCCGATTGCCTCGCGCATCATCCGCTGGACCTGGCTTTGAAACGCTACCAATCCCGGCGTTGGCTCGCACTGCGCTATTACCAGCTTGCTACCCGCTGGCTCACTCCGTGGTTCCAGTCCGAGCACGAGTGGATCAGCCCGATCCGGCGCGTGTTTTTCGGCATCGGCCAGCGGATTCCCGTGCTGCGCCGCCTCATGACGCTCTCGATGGCTGGCATGATCGGAACCGGGCGTCGTTTGGAGGGAGTGGATTGAGGATGCGGTTGGGCAAGGAGTTCGCGCTTCAGCGTGCGAATCAACAAGAAACACGGTGAACCGTGAACTCCTCAATCGTGCATGATCGGGGCCGGGCGTCGTTTTGACGATGACTGAAAACCCGCAGCCGAGACTTCAGAAGTTTTTCCCCGGACCGCCGATCTTTTCCCTTGTCAAAGCATTCGTCCCTCCGCATACCTCCGCCCCCGCGCAAGCGGGAATGGTGAAAGGGTAGATGCCCGAGTGGCTAAAGGGGGCAGACTGTAAATCTGCTAGCGAAAGCTTACGTTGGTTCGAATCCATCTCTACCCACCATTCCAATTTGCGGCGTGTGTTTGCACACTCAGCAGCAGCCCGCCGTATTGCAGGATTTCTGCGGAGCGGCGTGATGATGATGCGGATGCTCGCAGCCATCGGGCGTCGGGAGTGCGGGCTGGTTTGGATCGCGCTCGGGAGCTTGGATTGTGCGGTCAGGTTGCAAGGTCTGGAGGCCGAGCTTGGCGAGAAGAGCGAGGTCTTTTTCGGCCTCCGGGTTATCGGCTGTTAGGAGTTTCTCGCCGTAGAAGATCGAGTTTGCACCGGCGTAGAAGCAGAGTGCTTGGACCTCGTCGGAGAGGCGGGTGCGGCCGGCGGATAGGCGGACTTTCGCGCCGGGCACGGAGATGCGCGCGCAGGCGATCATGCGAACGAGATCGAAGGGATCGACCTGCGGGTTTTCCGCGAGCGGCGTGCCGGGCATGGGCATGAGTGAGTTGATCGGCACGCTCTCGGGTTGCGGGTTGAAGTTGGAAATGACTTCCAGCATGCGCAGGCGGTCGGTGATCGTTTCACTGAGGCCGAGGATGCCGCCGCAGCAGACGGAAATGCCGGCGTCCTGGACGTTGCGGATCGTGCGCAGGCGGTCGGCGTAGGTGTGGCTGGTGACGATGTTCGGATAGTGCTCGGGCGAGGTGTCGAGATTGTGATTGTAGGCGGTGACTCCGGCGTCGCGGAGTTGGGCGGCTTCGTCGGGGCCGAGTTCACCGAGGGTCACGCAGACTTCCATGCCGAGCGTGGAAACGTCGCGCACGATGTCCAGCACCTGCTCGAACTTGGCAGTGCCGCCGCGCACACCCTTCCATGCCGCGCCCATGCAGAAGCGCGTAGAGCCGGAGTCTTTGGCAGCGCGCGCGTGCTGCATGACTTCGTCTTTTTCCAGCAGCACATGGCTTTCCAACTCAGTCTTGTAACGCGCGGACTGGGCGCAATACGCGCAATCCTCGGAGCAGCCGCCGGTTTTGATCGAGAGCAGCGTGCAGAGCTGGATTTTCCCATCCGGCCAGAATTTCTCATGCACCTCGCGGGCGCGCTTGAGGAGGTCGAAAAAAGGCAGTGAATGGAGTTCTTGGAGTTCGGCGAGGGTCATGGGTGTGGTGAATCTGAGGCTTGGGTAAGCGATTCCCTACACGCTGCAAAGGCGATAGCAAGAAGTGAGAAGCGAAAAGCGGGGGACGGGCACGCGGGTGATCGCGGGAAATCCACACTTTCTGCTTGGGACCAATCCGGAAAGAAAACCGTGCGAATCATTTCTCCTCATGAGCTGGAATCCCGACATGAACCGCAACACGGTGGATGACATCGAGGAGCTCGCGTATCCACCGAATGGTGGGCGGGTGAATCTGGTGATCCTCGGAATCATTGTGCCGCTGGTCATCGTTAGGTTTGCAGGAAAAGCCTGGATAAAACAGGAGGCCACATGGCTTGGACTCTGATCTTATCGTAACAAATTGGATTGGGCGTCACAGATTGGAAATGCCATGATTCCCCCGATCCATGGCAATTACCTACCGCAAACAGCCGACAATTTACCCGAGGCCCCGCCTCGCGGTGGCGGCCTTGTGGTGCTGGACCATGCTGACCGCGCCGCTGCTCGCCCACGGCACCCACAGCCAGTTGCTCGCAGATGTGGATGGGAAACTGCGCGATAATCCTGCGGACGGTCGTCTTTGGTTCCGCCGGGCCTGCCTGCTCGTCGAGCACGAAGACTGGGAACAAGCGCTCACCAATCTGGACCGGGCGGAAAGCCTCTTGCCCGGCGAACTGCCAACCAGTCTAATGCGTGGCAGAGCGATGGAGCTTGCCGGTAAACTCCCCGAGGCTAAATCCGCGCTCGATCATTACATCGCGCGTTTTCCCGATGACAGCCGCGGCTATGTCACCCGCGCCGGTGTTTTGTGGAAACTCGATGCCCGCGAGCAGTCGCTAGCCGACTACCGCACATCGCTCAAAATGGTCAAAGACTTGCAACCGGACCTGATTCAAGACGCCGCTTCGGCCATGGCAGCCAGCGGTCACGCTGGCGAGGCGCTCGATGTGCTCAATACCGGCATCGCCAAGCTCGGTAACATCCCGGCGCTCGCGAACAAGGCGCTCGAAATCGAAACCGCCGCAGGCCGCTACGACGCCGCACTCGCACGGGTGGAAGAACTCCGGGAAACCGCTCCCCGCCCTGAGCCGTGGATGGCAAGACGTGCCAGCCTGCTCGCCATGGCCAAACGCAACGATGATTCCCGCACCGCCTGGCAGGCTCTTCTCACACACATCGCCAAGCTACCCAATCTGGAACGCGGCTCACACTCCATGCAGCTTCTAACCGAACAGGCGCAGGCCGCAATCGAAGCACTCCGCAATCCACTCTCTCAAGTCACCGACTTCCCCTCACCATGACTCGATCACTTCTCGCGCTCTTCATTCTGACTGCGGGTTCCGCCGTAGCTCAGGTGTCCTACACCGGCGGTGCATACAGTCAAAATTTTAACAGCCTACCCGGCACCACGAACAACACGCTTAACTCCGAGTGGACCGACAACGTCACCCTGCCAGGATGGTACGCGAGCAAAACCACGTTCAGCGTCACGGACGGCACCATCGGCGGAGATGCTGCGGCTTTCCTATCCACCAGCGTCGAGAACAACGTGGGCATGTTCAGCTTCGGCACGGCTGCCAGCGCGGACCGCTCGCTAGGCTCACGCGCCACCAGCAATGTCGCCGGCAATGATCCCGTGCTCTACGGCGTGCGCCTCGTCAACGACACCGCGCAGACACTCACCAGCTTCACCGTCACATACACTGGCGAGCAATGGTTCAATAGCGGCAAAACAAGCGCCGACAATCTGTTAGTCGATTATCAACTCGGAGCGACTGGCATTTCCAGCGGCTCATGGACTGCTGCCACGGGCGGCACTTTCACCTCTCCCATCAACACCGCCACCGCAGCCACCGTCGCCGGAAACACCGCCGCCAACGGCCTCGGTATCGCCACCAAAATCACCGGCATCACTTGGGCTCCGGGCCAAGAACTCTGGCTGCGCTTCCGCGATGTGAACGACTCCGGCGATGAGCATGGCCTCGCAGTGGATGACTTTTCATTCATCGCGGACAACGAATCCGGTTTGTTTTTCAACGGTTCCTCCAGTTACGTCACAATGGGTCACGGAGCCACCGCAGCATCGCTGAACACCAGCAGCTTCACCGTGGAATGCCGCTTCATGCGCACCGGCCCTGGCGTCACCGCCTCCACCGGCACCGGCGGCATCACCACCGCGCTGCCGCTCGTGGCGAAAGGCGTGGGTGAAGACGATGGCTCCAGTCTCGATGCGAACTACTTCCTCGGCATCGACAACGCGACGGGGATACTTTGCGCAGACTTCGAGCAACACAACGCTACCAACAACGGCACTGCTTATGCTGCCGGTCAGAATTTTCCGGTCTTCGGCTCCACTGTCCTTGAAAACGACGTCTTCTATCACGTCGCCGCCACCTACGACACCGCCACCGCCGTCTGGAAACTCTACGTCAACGGCGTGCAGGAAACGACCACACAGACCTTGCCCACATTCGTCGGTGTCGTGCCACGCCCGGATAACATCCAGGGCTTCGGCATCGGCACCACGGTGAACTCCAGCGGCGGACGCTCCGGTTTCTTCCACGGCATCATCGACGAAGCGCGCGTCTGGAATCACGCCCGCAGCGCCACCGAGATCAATGCGAACAAGGACGTGGAAATCGCCAGCGCCACCGGTTTGTTAGGCCGCTATGGTTTTGATGAAGCCACCGGCACCACCGCCGCAGGCACCAATGCCAGCGGTGCCTCAGCCCCGCCAGGCACGCTCAACGCCACTGCATGGGTGAACTCGAAATCACTCGTCGCCAATGTGCTTCCCACCGTTGCCATTACCGCTCCAGCAGACAACAGCAGCGTCGTTTTCCCTGCCGCCATCAACCTAACCGCCACCGCCGCCGATAGCGATGGCAGCGTGCTCAAAGTGGAGTTCTACAACGGCCTCACCAAACTCGGCGAAGACCTCACCGGTCCTTCCTACGACTACACTTGGACCAATGCACCCGTCGGCGGTCCTTACCCTCTCACCGCCGTCGTCACCGACAACTCCGGCGACCGCGTGACTTCCACCGCAGTCAACGTCACGGTGAATCCAAACCCAAATCAACCCGGCGTCATCACCCTCAACACACCCGCCGATAACACCACCGGCATCGGCACCTCCACCAATCTATCCATCAACCTCGCCGACCCCGAAGGCGATGCCACCACCGTCACCTTCTACGGAAGGAAAACGACACCCGCCACTCCGGGTCCGGATTTCACCATCGCCACGCTGCCGGACACGCAGTTCTACTCGGAAGGCGCCGTGTTAAACAACGGTCTCGGCCCCACCTTCACCGCGCAGACGCAGTGGTATCTCGATAACAGAAACACGGTGGACTTGCCCAACCTCGCCTTCATCAGCCACATGGGAGACATCGTCGAAAACGGCGACGCAGTTCCTGCAGAGTGGCTGACAGCGGATGCCGCCATGAAGGTCATCGAAAACCCCGTCACCTCATTCCGCCCCTACGGCATCCCCTTCGGTGTCACTCCGGGAAACCATGACTTCGGCACCGGCGACGGCACTGGAACCACCATCGGCTACAATCAATACTTCGGCATCTCACGCTTCCTCGGGCGCAGCTACTACGGCGGCAACTACGGCTCCGATAACAACAACAGCTATCAGCTTTTCCGCGCCAGCGGGCTGGACTTCATCGCCATCAGCCTCGCCTACAACACCGGTGACAAGAGCACCTACCAAGCGCAGCTCGATTGGGCGGACACACTGCTCAAGACCTATCCGAACCACCGCGGCATCATCACCACCCACTGGATACTCAATACCGGAAACCCCGCATCGTTCAGCCCACAAGGCTCTAACATCTACGACGATCTCAAAGACAATCCCAACCTCTTCTTCATGCTCGGCGGCCACGTCGCCGGTGAAGGCCAGCGCTCGGACACCTTTGAGGGCCGCACCGTCCACACCGTGCTCCAAGACTATCAGGGCCGCACCAATGGTGGCGATGGCTGGCTGCGTTACTTTGTTTTCTCACCGGCAAACAACACCATCACCGCCAAAACCTACCGCGTTTCCAATCCCTTCAACCCAGCCGCCGGCACTTATGAAACCGATACCGACAGCCAGTTCCTCCTCGCCTATCCGATGCAGTCCGCCGTCACTGAATGGATTCCGCTCGGCACCGTCAATGTCCCGGCCAATGGCACCTCCGCAGACTTGAATTGGACCGGCCTCGAAAAAGACTCCCGCTACGAGTGGCATGTCACCGCCAACGACGGCATCAACACCGCGACTAGCGCCGTGCGCCGCTTCTCTACCGTGGAAAACCAAGCGCCCACCGTGGCCATCACCGCTCCTGCGAACCTGCTAGCACCTGCATCATTCACCCTCACCGCAAATGCCACAGATACCGATGACGGCATCGCCAAAGTTGAGTTCTATCAGGGCAGCGTAAAGCTCGGTGAAGACGCCGCATCTCCCTATGAATTCAGCGTTTCCAATCTGCTAGCAGGAAACTACGCCTACACCGCCATCGCCACCGATACCGCCGGAAAAACCACGCTTTCCTCCGTGGTGAACGTCACCGTCGCCGCGAGTATTGCGCCCACCGTGACCCTCACCGCGCCGACTTCTGGCGATGCTTTCGATGCGCCCGCCACCATCACTCTCACTGCCGATGCCCAAGATGCGGATGGTACCATCGCCCTCGTCGAGTTCTTCAATGGCGCGGTGAAAATCGGTGAGGACTCCAGTTCCCCCTACAGCATTCCATGGTCCGGCGTCATCACCGGCACTTACTCGCTCACCGCCAAAGCCACAGATAACTCCACCACCACCGCCACATCCGCTGCCGTCAACATCAGCGTGACTAATGCGGACAACGTCGCGCCCGCAGTATCCATCACAGCGCCAACCAACGGCACCACCTTCGCCGCTGGCAGCACCGTGAATCTCACCGCATCCGCATCTGATACCGATGGCGTGATCGCAAAAGTAGAGTTCTATCAGGGCGCGATCAAACTCGGTGAGGATAGCAACTCACCGTTTGACTACTCATGGAACAACATACCCGCAGGAAACTATGCGCTCACCGCTATCGCCACCGACAATGACGGCGGCATCACCACCTCCGCCATCGTGAACGTCACCTCGGATGCCAGCCTCTGGACCTACTCGCAAAACTTCGACTCAATGGGCACCGACACCGCTGCTCCCGCAGGATGGTCGTTCTACGGTGCCTTCGGTGGCGAAAATTCCACCTTCACAGATTCAATTCCCATCAACACCGCATCCGCTGGCACGCTGAACAACACTCTCACCGCCAGCAGCACCTTCACTACTTCCAGCAACATCGCTGGATTCAACTTCCTCGTGCCATCCACCGCCACTGACCGCGCGCTCGGCACTTCGCCCACCAGCGGCCAGTTCGTCGCGTTGCAACTCAGCCTCACCAATCCCACCGGTGCCCCCCTCAACGCCCTGCGCCTGAGTTATGACATCCATCGTTTCACCGAGCCATCCACCGCGAACGAACTCCCCGGCTACGCGCTCTTCTACTCACTCGATAACGGCGGAACTTGGACAAATATGCCCGCCTTCACCCCCACGATCACCAACGTCCCCAACGCCATCGGCATCACCAACATCACAGCCACCACCTTCACTCTTTCCAGCCCATGGGCCGCTGGCTCCACCCTCTTGTTTCGTTGGATTGATGACAACGCCACACAAAGCGGCCCCGACCAAATCTACGGCCTGGACAACGTCTCCATCACCGTCCCCATCGGCCTGCCGCCCACCTCCACCCTCACCGCCCCTGCCAATGGAAGCGTCGCTTACCTAGGTGACACCATCAGCTTGGCCGCCACTGCGAGCGATCCCGATGGCAGTATCACCCAAGTCGAGTTCTATCAGGGAAACACCAAACTCGGCGAAGACCTCAGCGGCCCCGCCTATACCTACGGTTGGTCGGGATTCGCCGTCGGTAACTACACCCTCACCGCACGCGCCACCGACAACGATGGCAACATCACCATCTCAAACAGCGCCGCAGTCAGCGTCTTTGCCACGCCCAGTTCCGGCACGCTCACGCGCAGTCCATATCTGAACTCGCCCGGACCTAACAGCATCTTCGTCCGTTGGAAAACCAGCCAGTCCATCATCGGTCGCGTGCGCTACGGCACCAGCCACGGCAACCTGGATCAAACGACCGACGAATCCACCGCCCGCACCGCACACGAGGTGAAACTCACCGGTCTCACGCCCTACACCCGCTACTACTACAGTGTCGGTTCTGCCTTTGACACACTCACTCCTGAGACTGCGGAAACTACCAGCTTCAGCCCCGGCGCACCCGTTCCCACTGCAGCGGATTACACCTTCCGCACCTCTCCCACACCCGGCATGGCGGTGAACACCCGCATCTGGATCATCGGCGATTGCGGACGCGGCACGCAGGTCCAGGCCGATGGCAGAAATGCCTACTACACATCCAGTTTCACTGGCGGCTTCACCGGCACCCGCATCCCGGACCTCAATCTCCAACTCGGAAACAACGCCTACAACTCTGGCACCGATGCCGAATACCAAAGCGGCTACTTCAACATGTATGCCAACATCTTCCGCAAAATGCCGCAGATGAGCACCCTCGGAAACCACGATGCCAACAACACCACTCCCGGCGTGGACGGCAATTACTCCTATCCCTACTTCGATATGTTCACCTTCCCCACCCAAGGGGAAATCGGCGGCGTGGCATCCGGCACCGAGCACTACTACAGCTTCGATTATGGTAACATCCACTTCATCTGCCTGGACTCCAACTCCAGCACCCGCACCGTGGACAATCCCGCCACCATCGGCGTGAATGAAGACGGTGCCATGGCCGCATGGTTGCGCCAGGATCTTGCCAGCACCACCGCTACCTGGATCGTCGCCTTCTGGCACCACCCACCGTATTCCAAAGGCAGCTATGACTCGGATACCGTGTCCGCCATGGTCCAGATGCGCACCAACTTCAACCCCATCATGGAAAACGGTGGCGTCGATCTCGTCTTCGTCGGTCACAGCCACAACTACGAGCGCAGCGTCCTGCTGGATGGGCACTACGACACCAGTGACACCATCACCGCCGCCATGAGAAAAAACGCAGGCAACGGCAGCACCACCGGCATCACTACGGTCACTAACGGAAAAATCCGCAACTCCGCGAACAACTTCACCGCCACTGACACCACCGCCACCACCATCCCCGGCGATGGTGCCTACATCAAGCCGCTCACCGGCCCGCGCGACCGCTTCGGCGCAGTCTATAACACCGCAGGCATGTCCGGCCTCGCGGACAACGGAACCATCGACCACAGCGCGATGTACATTTCCTACAACAACGTCGGCACCGTGAACCTCGATGTGAATGGCACCGCACTCACCTGCACCTTCGTGCAAAGTGGTGGAGCCACACCGGACAACTTCACCATCATCAAACAAGGTGCTGCCGATACCGATGACGACGGAATTTCCGATGCATACGAAATCGCCAACGGCCTCAACCGCCACCTCGCCGACTCATCCGCCAACCCGGATTTCGATGGCTTGAGCAATTTCCTCGAATTCGCATTCGGCCTCAATCCCAACCTCAGCGACAGCCGCATTCTCGAAGCGGACATTCCCGGCTCCCTGCTCACGAGACGCGGCACGCCAGTGAATTGGTTCACCACCACCATGTCAGGCACGGAGTTCCGAGTTATCTATCTGAGACGAAAACTCGCCGCCGAAGAAGGACTGACCTACACCCCGCAGTTCAGCGGTGATCTCATCAATTGGAATAACAGCGCGGCCACTCCCACCGTCATCGCCTCCGATGCCGAGATGGAAGCAGTCAGTCTCAGCTATCCGCTCTTCGCCCCCGGAATCACAGGCGGCTTCTTCCGCGTCAATGTGAGTAGTAACTGAGAAATACCGGCGGGCGGTAGGTGGTTGCGGCGTCTCGCTGCAATGTGACCTTGCTGCGAGACGCAGCAACCATGATCCACGCCCTGCCGGGGCAGAGAAACATCAGCGCGCCCAAGAACCTTTGACGACTGGCATGATGCCCTGGCTGATGACAGTGTAGTCGGTCGGGCCTTTGGCACCTTCCAACGGAACACCGATGCTGTTTTTCCAAATCGCGCTCATACTCTCGCCGGTGTGGCAGCCCCAACTCTTGCAGTAGGCGTTGCGATCAAACACGGAGCCTTTGATGCGCGGCAGATCGCGCTCATGCAGCCACGCGGTGGAGGAGGCCATGATGTCGTTGCCGTAATCGAACATGAAACAGAAACGATTCGAGTGGCCGATGTAGTCGAAGGTCTTCACCGAGCCACGCGGACGCGAGTTGAATGCGCTGATGAAACTGCCGCCGTTATCGAACCAGATGAGCGTAGCACGCCGCTCGGCGGCAAGCTCGGTGATCCAAGTAGTGTAAGGCTTTCCGTCCTCACGACCGCGCGTCACGTAGCCGGGCTTGAAAACCATCCACACCAGCGGCGCGTCCGAGCCATAAGCCTTGCGGATTTCCGCCATGCGCAGCGTGGATGCGCGCACGAAATTCGCCCACCAGCGGTCGTGCTGATCCTTCTGCACGCGAAAGTTTTCCCACTTCCGCAAGGCGGGACCACCGGTGACGATGACGTGCTCTGCATGGCAGGGCAGGAACAGCAGCAGGCTCAGGAAAAGGAAGGCACGGACGAACATGCGCATGATTTAGGAAATTCCCGCGCCACTGTGAAGCGGGAATCTTGGGAGAGGATTCCGAGCTATGGAGAAGGGGTTTGAAACCCCTTTCATTGGCAAGGAATTCCCGGTAATGCGGTAAAGAAAGGGGTTTCAAACCCCTTCTCCTTATTGCCCCGCTCCGTTGCGGATGATTTCCATGAAACTCTGCGGCTCTAGCGCGGCTCCGCCGATGAGTGCGCCGTCGATGTCGGGGCAGGCCATGAGTTCGGCGGCGTTGTTCGGTTTCACAGAGCCGCCGTATTGGATGCGGATTTTCGCGGCGGCGTCGGTGCCGTAGAGTTCGGCGATGACGGAGCGGACGAAGGCGTGGGCGTCCTGCGCTTGCTGAGAGGTGGCGGTGACGCCGGTGCCGATGGCCCAGACGGGTTCGTAGGCGATGACGGTTTCACCGAGATCTTTTTCGGAAATGCCTTTGAGGCCATCGGTGATTTGGGTGCGGAGAACGGTCTCGAGCATGCCGCCTTCGCGTTCGGCGAGTGTTTCACCGATGCAGAAGATGGGCTTGAGGTTGGCTTCGCGGGCTTTCTTGATCTTGGCGTTGATGATGGCATCCGTCTCGCCGTAGATGGCGCGGCGCTCGCTGTGGCCGAGGATGACGTAGTGGACGAAAAACTCGCGCAGCATCACTACGCTGATCTCGCCGGTGTAGGCTCCGGCATCGAACTGCGAGCAGTTCTGCGCGGCGATCTGGATGGCGTGGGCGTTCTGGCCGGCGTTGGCGTTGTGGAGTAGGTCCGCAAGCTTCGGTAGTGAGATGAACGGCGGGGCGATGACGATTTCACAGGGGAAATCCTGGCCCTGGAGTTTGGAGAGGAAGCTTTTGACGAAGTCTTCCGTCTCGGAAGCTCCTTTGTTCATTTTCCAGTTTGCGGCGAAGATCGGCTTGCGGTTCATGATGGGATGATGGTGGTGGTGGGGATGTTAGATTTCGCCGAGTGCAGCGACGCCGGGCAGGACTTTGCCTTCGAGGAACTCAAGGCTGGCTCCGCCGCCGGTGGAGCAATGGGTGACTTTTTCCGCGACTCCGAATTTCTTGGCTGCGGTGGCGGTGTCTCCCCCGCCGACGACGGTGATGGCTCCGTCTGCCGTGGCGGTGGCGATGGCATCGGCCATGGCTTGGGTGGCACCTGCGAATTTCTCGAATTCAAAGACGCCTGCGGGGCCGTTCCAGATGATGGTCTTGGAGGCGAGGATTGCGGCGCGGTAGAGTTCGATGGATTTCGGGCCTGCATCCAGTCCCTCCCAGCCGTCCGGGATGCCGCTTTCCATGGTGGCGGCCTGTGTGTTCGCATCCGGGCTGAAACCATCCGCGCAGATGAAGTCCACCGGGAAGATGAGTTCCACGCCGCGCTCTTTTGCTTTGGCTTCCAGCTCGGCGACGATGCCAGCTCCGACTTCATCGTAGAGCGATGAACCGATCGCCATGCCGCGGTTCACCTTGAGGAAGGTGTAGGCCATGCCGCCGCCGATGATGATCTTGTCGGCCTTATCGAGCAGGTTGTTGATGAGCGGGATCTTATCGGCGATCTTCGCGCCGCCGAGGATGGCGAGCAGCGGGCGCTGTGGGTGATCGAGCACGGCGGAGAACGCTTTGAGTTCCGCCTCCATGAGGAAACCGGCGGCTTTCTGCGGCAAGTCCACGCCGACCATGGAACTGTGGGCGCGGTGGGCGGTGCCAAAAGCATCGTTCACATAGACATCGCCGAGTTTTGTTAGCGAGGCGCGGAAGGCTTCGACATTGGCGGGCTCTGCTTTGATGGATGTGCCGTCCTCGCGCTTGGCTTTGCCTTCTTCCTCGATGTGGAAGCGGAGGTTTTCCAGCAGAACAACGCTGCCCGGCTGGAGATTCGCGCAGGCGGCTTCTACTTCGGGACCGACGCAGTCTGCGAGGAAGTTGACGGGTTTTTCCAAGAGCTTCGTAAGTTCGTCGGCGACGGGCTTTAGCGAGAACTTTTCGATCTTCTGTCCATCGGGACGACCGAGGTGGGACATCAGAATGACGGAAGCGCCTTTTTCCAAAGCGAAGCGGATAGTGGGCAGTGCGGCGACGATGCGCTGATTGTTAGTGATGGCACCGCTGGCCTTGTCCTGTGGGACATTAAAGTCCACGCGGATGAGCACACGTTTGCCTGAAAGATCGAGATCGCGGATGGAAAGCTTGGCCATGGGGGGACAAATCCCGCATCAGTGAAGGGCTGGTGTCAAGACATGCGTAGGCAGGGAAAAAGTGAACTTGCGGCAATTGGTTGAGCTTCCAAATCCCTTTGGCGCTCGTGTCACTCAAAGTTGCCGGTTATGCGGGCTGCATGGTGGGAAACAGGACTGGATGTAGTCTGCACGGTGGGTGAAATTCCTGTCGGGCAGATCGGTGCGGGTGAGGCGGCCGGTTGCGGGAAACCATCCCGTCAGCAGGAATTCGTATTCGACAGCAGCAGCATGCTGGAACCCTGCCTTTTTAAGTCCGAGTGCCTGTCCGCCACCACCGGCGCAAAGTTCTAGGGCAGTGAATTTCATTCTTTGCAGAGCCAAGCAGTGGTTGCAGTGGCTTGCTAGCCAAGGACGCGGTTGTTTCTGAGGAGGTTTTCGAGATCAGGCATGGTTCGTTTGCGGAGACTCAAGCGGGATTCCGGTTTCGCGACCAATGCGGGTTCATGAAAAATGGCACTCCGTTATGAAGACGGAGTGCCATGTTCAAGATACGGCTCGCGGTGGATGCGGATCAGTCAGCGATTTCCTTGCCGATACGGTAGAACATCTTGTCGTGTCCGGTCTCGCTGTCCTCGAACTCGATGAGTCCGGCTTCTTCGATCTGCCTTTCGACTTGGGGGGCCCATGTCTTGAGGTCGGAGGAGCGTTCGAGTGTGTAGTTTCCTGCTTCCATGGCGTGGTAGCTGATGCGGTAGGCTCCGGGTTCGCCGGTGAGCGACATGGTGCCGGGCAGGGTGAGTGGATTGCCGCCGCCGATGGTGGTGACTGCCTGCTGCTCCGACGGTTCTTCATCCGATGGGGAAAGCAAGGGTGCAGGGGCGGGGGCGGGGGCGGGCACGGCGATGGAGTTTACGCGGACGTTGTCCAGGAACATGTCGGTGGCACTGCCGCTGGCTGAGGCATCAGACAGTGTGAGGGTGGTGGTGGTGCTGTCGGCGACGAAGTCAAAGGACTTCGCGGACCAGATCATGACGTAGTCGATGCGGCTGGGCACCGAGGTGACTTGATTGAGTAGGGTTCCTGAACCATCGACCTTCACGCGGATGCTCTGGGCGTTGGTGCTGTATCCGAGTGAGCCAAGATCGAAGCGGACGCGGTAGGTGCTTCCCGGCACGGTGGCGAAGCTTTGGGAAACCGAGCCGTCGGTTGGGGTTTGGGACACGTTGTAGGAGAGGATCTTGGAGCCATCGGTGGAGTAGAGTGGTCCGGGCCACTCGATGCGGTTGCTGCCGGACTGCGTCCATCCGTCGAAGGTGTCGTTGGGATGGGGCGTCGAAAGCTCGAAGCTGCCGTTGACGAGCAGGTTCGATCCCATGCTAGGGGCCGTGGTGACTTCGACGCGGACGTTGTCCAGAAGGAGGTCGATCGCGCCGGAGGTGGTGGAGCGGTCCCTGAATCTGAGCATGGAGCTGGTGCTGTTCGCGGTGAAGATGAAGGTGCGTGTGGTCCAGACGATGCCGCCGGTGCCGTTGGCGTTGGATGTGTAGGAATCGGTGTTGAGCGTTCCGGTGCCAACTGCGGAGAGTTCGAGGGTCTGTGCGTTGGTGTTGTAGCCGAGCACGCCCATGTCGAAGGTGACGAGGTAGGAGGTGCCGGAAGCGGTGGCGAAGGACTGCGAGAGTTCGCCGGTGTTGGCGGTTTCAGCGCCGTTGAACTTGGCCACCGTGGTGCCGTGGGTGGCGGCCAGTGACGAATCGGTAGTCACGATGCCAGCTCCGCCAGCAGTGGTCCATGTGGCGAGGCCGGACTCGAAGCTGTAGTTCGCGAGCAGGCTGGAGCCACCGGCGCTCTGATAGATTGCGGTCATCGTGTAGGCCGCGTCCATGGTGACGGAGACGGCGTTGGTGACACCGGCATCGACACCGTTTTTCTGCCACTTCACGAAGGGGTTGCCGCTGAGGGTGGCAGGCGCGGTGAGGGTGACGGCGGTGCCATCATTGTAGGTGCGGGTGAACTGCGTGGTGCCGTTGCCGTTGCTGGCGTTGTCCACGGGACTCACTGTGACGGCGGCTCCGGCGACTGGAGTGGAGGAAACGGTGAGCGTGCGGGTGGTGGGTCCACCGCCGCCGCCGCCGCCGTTGACGGTGACGTTGTCGAGCAGGAGGTCGAGACCAGCTCCGGTGGAGGAAAGGTCACGGAAGGTGAGGGTGGTGGTCGCGCTGTTGGCGGTGAAGGAGGCGGTCCTTGTGGCCCAGGCTACGTTTCCGCCACCGATGCCGTTGAGCGTGAAGTTTTGCGAAAGCAGGCTGCCGCTGCCGGTGGCGCTGATCTGGATGGTCTGCGGGGCGTTGACGAAGTCATAGACTCCCATGTCGAAGCTCACGGTGTAAGTCGTGCCTGGCGTGGTGGTGAAGGTCTGGTTGAGAATGCCATCGGTCGTTGTGTTGCCGCTGTTGAACTTCACCAGGCTGGTGGAGTTGGAGCCGGTGAAACCGGAGCCGAGTACGACGGTGC
Source organism: Akkermansiaceae bacterium (assembly GCA_031372635.1). Lineage (GTDB taxonomy): Bacteria > Verrucomicrobiota > Verrucomicrobiia > Verrucomicrobiales > Akkermansiaceae > Luteolibacter. Next base: position 19,171 of record JANMLQ010000130.1, read on the forward strand.
CGGAGCTTCCCGCAGTGGTCCAGCCGGTGAGGGCGGACTCGAAGTTACCATTGACGAAACCACTGCCGCCTCCGCCCGATGGCGCGGTGTAGATCGCGGTCATCGTGATGTTCGCATCCATGGTGACGGTGGCGGAGTTGTTCGTGGTGAGGTCCACGCCGCCTTTCTGCCATTTGGAGAAGTTGTTGCCTCCGAAAGTGGCGGTGGCAGTGAGGGTGACCGAAGTGCCGTCGTTGTAGGTGCGGGTGAACTGGGTGGTGCCGTTGGGGCCACCGTTGCCCACAGGATTGACGGTTATGGTAGCGCCGTTTGCAGGAGTGGAGGCAACGGTGAGGGTACGGGTGACGACGCCTCCGGAACTGCCGTTGAGGCGGACGTTGTCGAGCAGGAGGTCGAGGCCGGTGCCGGTGGCGGATTGGTCGCTGAAGGTGAGGGTGGTGCTGGTGCTGTTGGCGGTGAAGTTGACCGTCCTTGGGGCATAGACTGTGCCGTTGCCAGCCGGGTTGTTCATTGAGAAGACCTGATTGAACAAGGTGCCGGAGCCGGTGACGAGGCAGCGTAGGCTCTGTTGGGCTGTGGTGAAGGCGTTCACTCCCATGTCGAAGGTCAGCGTGTAAGGCGTGCCCGGAGTGGTGGTGAAGGTCTGGGTGATGGAGCCATCGGTGGCGGAGCTGTTGCTGTTGAACTCGATGATGTTGAGTCCGTCAGTGGATGGCAGGCCGTCCTTGACCTTGACCGACTGCTGGCTGCCGGACCAGGTCCAGCCAGTGAATTCGGATTCAAAGCTGCCGTTGGTGAAGGGGCCGAGCACGGGTGTCTCGGTATAAACGGCGGTCATCGTGTGGTTTCCGTCCGCCGTCACACTGATGGTGGGGTTAGTGGCATACCATTGGCCGTTCTTGAGCCACTTCACGAAGTTCTGGAAGGGGGCGACCATGGCCACGCTCGCGCCGGTGTTGTAGATGCGGGTGAAGTTGGTGGTTCCGTTGCCTTGGCCTGCGAGGTCGGGTGTATTGACTGTGATGGCTTTGCCTGCGGCGGGAGTGGAGACGATCGAGAGCGTGGAAGGCGGCAGGACGCCAGCGCGGACGCGGACGTTGTCCACAAAGAGATCGGTTCCTGCGCCGGTGGATGAGGCATCGGCAAGGCGCAGTGTGGTGGCGGCGCTGTCTGCGGTGAAGGTGAAGGTTTGCGAGGTCCAGACGAAGCTGGAGCTATTGCCGCGGACGGTCACGGTGCGGTTGAGCGGGATGCCGACGCCGATGGCGCGGATGTCGAGGGTCTGGTCGATAGCTGCACCGCCGGGGCCGCCATAGACACCGACATCGAGCTGGACGGTGTAGGTGGTGCCGACGTTGGTTGCGAACTGCTGGGTGACTACGCCGTTGTTGGCACCGCCGCCGACGTTGAAGGAGAGGATGTGGTTTCCATCGGTGGGGAAACCGGAGGCTGTGCCGGGTTTCTCGATGCGGGTGGCTCCGGTGGTGGCCCAGGAAACGAAGTCCGGGGAGAGTTCAAAGCTGCCGTTTTGGATCAGGCTGGAACCGAGCGGCGGGAAGGTGCCACCGGTGTAAATCGCGGTGAGGCTGGTGTTTGCAGTGATGGTGAGGCTGGCTGCGGTGTTGGTGGTGAGGTCCGTTCCATTCAGAACCCACTTCACAAAGGTGGCACCATTGGGAGCAGTCGCGGGTGCGGTGACCGACACGTTGCTACCCGTATCGTAGGTGCGGGTGAGGCTGGTGTTGCCATTGGACGCGCCGTTCTTGTCGGAGGGGCTTACCGTCATGGGCACGGCGCTGGCCGAAACCGAGTCGATGGTGAGGGTGGGTGTGGCACCACCACCGCCGGAGCCGCCGCCGCCGGTGCTGCCGTTGAGGCGCACGTTGTCGAGCAGAAGATCGAGGCCGGTGCCGGTGGCGGATTGGTCGCTGAAGGTGAGGGTAGTGCTGGTGCTGTTGGCGGTGAAGTTGACGGTTCTCGTAGCATAGACCGTGCCGTTGCCAGCCGGGTTGTTCATCGAGAAGACTTGGTTGAACAAGGTGCCGGAACCGGTAACGAGGCAGCGCAGGCTCTGTTGGGCTGTGTTGAAAGCGTTCACCCCCATACTGAAGGTAAGCGTGTAAGGCGTGCCCGGAGTGGTGGTGAAGGTCTGGGTGATGGAGCCATCAGTGGCGGAGCTGTTGCTGTTGAACTCGATGATGTTGATGCCGTCAGTGGATGGTAGGCCGTCCTTGACCTTGACGGACTGCTGGCTGCCGGACCAGGTCCAGCCGGTGAATTCGGTTTCAAAGCTGCCGTTGACGAAAGGTCCGAGCACCGGTGTTTCGGTATAGACCGCGGTCATCGTGTGGTTGCCGTCCACCACCACGTTGATGGTGGGATTGGTGGCATACCATTGGCCGTTCTTGAGCCACTTCACGAAGTTCTGGAAGGGAGCGACCATGGCCACGCTCGAGCCAGTGTTGTAGATCCGTGAGAAACTGGTGGTTCCATTGCCTTGGCCTGCGAGGTCCGGCGTGTTGACGGTGATGGCCTTACCTGCCGCAGGAGTGGAGGCGACAGTAAGTGTGGATGGTGGCAGGACGCCGGCGCGGATGCGGACGTTGTCCACAAAGAGATCGGTTCCTGCGCCGGTGGATGAGGCATCGGCAAGGCGCAGTGTGGTGGCGGCGCTGTCCGCAGTGAAGGTGAAGGTCTGCGGAGCCCAGACGAAGCTGGAGCTATTGCCGCGGACGGTCACGGTGCGGTTGAGCGGGATGCCGACGCCGATGGCGCGGATGTCGAGGGTCTGGTCGATGGATGCGCCGCCGGGGCCACCATAGACACCGACATCAAGCTGAACGGTGTAAGTGGTGCCGACGACAGTGTTGAACTGTTGAGTGACCACGCCGTCGTTAGCGCCGCCGCCGACGTTAAAGGAGAGGATGTGATTTCCATCGGTGGGGAAACCGGAGGCAGTGCCGGGTTTCTCGATGCGAGTGGCTCCGGTGGTGGGCCATGAGACGAAATCCGGGGAGAGTTCGAAGCTGCCGTTTTGGATCAGGTTGGAGCCGAGCGGTGGGAAGGTGCCACCGGTGTAGATCGCGGCGAGGGTGGTGTTGGCGCTGAGAGTGACGGAAGCCGCAGTGTTGGTGGTGAGGTCGGTGCCGTTTTGGACCCACTTCACGAAGGTGGCACCGTTCGGAGCAGTGGCGGGAGCGGTGACGCTGACCACGCTTCCCGTGTTGTAGATGCGGGTGAGTGAGGTGTTTCCGTTGGCGCTACCGTTGCTGTCGGCAGGGCTGATGGTGAGCGGAACGGCGGATGCGGAAACCGAGTCGATGGTCAGTGTGCGCGAGCTGGCGTTGGTGACGCGGACGTTATCTAGGAGCAAGTCGATCGAGTTCGTGACCGTGGACAGGTCCGTGAAGGTGAGCGTGGTGGAGACGCTGTCTGCAGTGAAGCTATAGCTTCTGGCCTCCCACTTTGCCACGCCATTGCTGGTGGGAGTGATAGAAGTGGTTTGGTTAAGCAGGCTGGCGGTTCCGTTCACATTGACGCGGAGGGTCTGGCTGCTGGAGACGAATGCCAAGACGCCGATATCGAAGTTTAGGTTATAGATGGCACCGGGGTTGGTGGCGAAGGTTTGCGTGAGCACTCCGCCTGTGGGGGTTTGGTTGCCGTTGAAATCAACGAGCTTGGTGCCGTCGGTGCCAGCAGGGGTGGTGCTTATGCGGACACTGTTGCCAGAGGTGGTCCAAGGGCTGAAGGTGCCGGTTTCAAAACTGCCATTAGCGAAGGCGGCGTTGGTATAAACGGCGGTCATGGTGTAGGCCGCGTCCATCGTCACCGTGGTGGAGAGGTTGGTGGAGAAATCGACGTTGTTCCTTGTCCACTTGATGAACGATGAGCCGGAGGCTGTGGCCGGTGCGGTGAGTGTCACCACAGTGCTGCTGGCGTAGGCGCGGCTGAAGGAAGTGCTGCCGTTGCCTGCGTTGTTAGAATCACTCGGGCTGACGGTGATGGCTACGGAGGAAACCGGAGTCGAGTTCACGGAGAGCGTTTGCAGGACGGGCACAGCGCCGTTGAGGGAGACGCGCACGTTGTCCAGCACGAGGTCAAGGCCGAGGGTGGCGGACGATGTATCGGTGAAGCTCAGGGTGGTGGTGGTGCTGTCCGCGACGAAGGAGAAGGTCTGCGGTAGCCAGAGGTTATTGCTGCCGGAGGTGCGGGTGATGGTGATGGCTTGCGAGAACAACGTGGCCGTGCCCGAGACGTTGACTTGCATGGTCTGAGGTGAGCTGACGTAGGAGAGAACACCGGCATCGAAGGCGAGCGTGTAGGTCGATCCAGGAGTGGTTGCGAAGGACTGGGAAACGACGCCGTTGGGTGTTCTGTCCGCGTCGTTGAACCCGGCGATCTTGGTGCCATCGGTGGCGGTGTAAGGCACTGAGGATTGGATTGAGGTGCTTCCAGAAGTGGTCCACGCGGTGAAGTTGGACTCGAAGCTGCCGTTAGTGAGCAGATTAGGTCCGCCGCCGGAAGGTGCGGAATAGACTGCTGTGAGAGTGTAGTCCGCATCCATCGTCACGTTGGCGGTGGTGCTGGTGGTGAGGTCCACTCCGTTTCTCTGCCACTTGGAGAAGGTATTGCCGCTGAAGGTAGCGGGCGCAGTGAGGGTGACGGCGGCTCCGCTGTTATAGATGCGGGTGAACTGCGTGGTGCCGTTGCCATTGCTGGCGTTGTCCGCAGGGCTGACGGTGATGGCGGCACCGGTGGCCGGAGCGGATGCCACGGTGAGAGTGCGAGTGGTGACCGGAGTGCCGGCTGTTACCACGACGTTATCGATCACGAGATCCAGCAAGTTCGTGGATGTCGATGTGTCGGTGAAACTGAGTGTAGTGGTGGCGCTGTTAGCGGTGAAGCTGAAGCTCTGCGGCAGCCAGAGGTTGTTGCTGCCGGTGGTGCGGGTGATGGTGATGGTCTGGGAGAGCAGGCTGCTTGAACCCGTGACGGCGAGTTGGAGTCTCTGCGAGCTGGTGTTGTATGAGAGGACACCGGCGTCGAAGGTGAGCGCATAGGTGACACCGGGAGTGGTGGCGAAGGTTTGGGAAACGACGCCGTTGGGTGTCGAATTACCACCGTTGAATCCGGCGAGCTTGGTGCCGTTGGTGGGGGCATACGGCGAGCCGCTCTGAATCGCGACGTTTCCTGTGGTGGTCCAGCCAGTGAAGTTCGACTCGAAGGAGCCATTGACGAAACCATTGACCACGACAGGCGCGCTGACAGTGATGGAAACGGTGGCGGTGTTGGAGTTGTCCTTGGTGTCGTTCGCTCTGTAGGTGAACGAATCGCTGCCGGTGAATCCGCTGTTAGGCGTGTAGGTGAATCCGCCGTTCGGGTTGAGGATGAGGTTTCCGCTGGTGGGACCAGTGACTAGGGCTGCGGTGAGTGTTTCGTTGTTGGCGTCGGTGTCATTGCCAAGCACACCGGAAGCAGGAATCACGAGTGGGACGTTTCCGTCTGCATTGTAGGAATCGTTGTTGGCGACAGGAACCGCATTGGGAACGCCCGTGCCTGCTGTGACCACCACGTTGTCGAGGATCATGTCTATGCCAGCGGTGCCGGCGGACATATCGGTGAAGTTCAACAGTGTGGAGGTGCTGTCCGCAGTGAATGGAATGACCGCTTGCAGGTAAGCAGTGTTACCGCTGAGGTTTGCGAAGTCGGTGACGAGCGGAGTGGTTCCGTTGAGTTCGATCTTGAGCTTTTGGGTGCCGCCGCCGACGGATACGGCTCCGACATCAAAGGTGAGCACGTAGGCTTGGCCAGGGATGGTCGGGAACGATTGCGAGATGGTAGCATCCGGTGCTGCACCGGCTCCGTTCAGGATCAGCAGTTTGGTGCCGTTGCTTGCGGGATAGGAGGCATCGGCATCGTAAACGAGGCGGTTTCCGTTCATGGTCCAGCCGGTTTCGCCGAACTCGAAGCTGCCGTTGGCGAGGATGACTGGAGGAGTCACGTTGATGGTGACGGTGACGATGTTAGAGTCAGCCGTGCCGTCGCTGGCCTTGTAGGTGAATGACACGCTGCCGAGGAAGTCGGTGGCGGGGTCGTAGGTGAAACCACCAAGCGAATTGAGAGTGAGGTTGCCGGTAGCGGGACCGGAAACGATCACTGCGTTGAGTGTATCGTTGTTGGCGTCGGTGTCGTTATTGAGCACGCCGGATGCTGTGGAAACGACGAGTTGAGTGTTCTTCTGAGTGAGGTAGCCATCTGCCACGGCGACCGGGGCGACGTTGGCGACAAAGAGCCCCACGGAGACCTTATCGAGCAGCAAGTCCGCGCCAATGGTGACGGGGGACATGTCGGTGAAGGTCAGGGTGGTGGCGGCGCTATTGGCGGTGAAGGTATAGGACTTGGAGGTCCAGATGGTGTTGCCAAGGCCGTTGCCATTGAGGGTTTCGGTATGGGAAAGCAGCGCGGCGCTTCCATTGACTTCCACCTTGAGCTGCTGTTGTACGGAGGATGAGGAGAGGATGCCGACATCATAACCCAAGGTATAGACTTGGCCCGGTGTGGTGAGGAAGGTTTGCACCACGGTGGAGTCTGGAGTCGTGTTTCCGCCGTTGAAGACGAGTAGTTTCCCGCCTTCCGATGCGAGATAGGGAGGAGTGGTGTCGATGACGGCGCGGTTGCCGGTCATGGTCCAACTGTTTTCACCGGCCTCGAAGCCGCCGTTTGCGAAGGGAAGCGCCGGAGGAGCTGCCAGATAGATCGCGGTCAGGGTGTGTGGCGCGTCCATGGTGACGCTGGCGTTGGTGCTGGTGGTGAGGTCCACGCCGTTTTTCTGCCACTTGGAGAAGATGTCGGTGCCGAAGGTGGCGGGAGCGGTGAGGCTGACGACTGTCGAGGTGTTGTAGATGCGGGTGAACTGTGTGGTGCCGTTGCCGTTACTGCTGTTGTCCGCAGGGGAAACGGTGATGGCTGCTCCGGTGGCCGGTGTGGAGTTGACCGTCAGCGTTTGCGTGGCGGCGACACCGATGCTGTTGACGCGCACGTTGTCCAGTAGTAGGTCGAGACCGTTGCTAGATGTGGAAAGGTCGGAGAGTGTGAGCGTGGTGGTGGCGCTGTTCGCGGTGAAGACGTAGGTTTTGGATGACCAGACGGCGGTGTTGAGCCCGTTAGAGAACACCGACTCGGTGGTGGAAAGTAGGGGGCCAGATCCGGCAAGACCGACTCCGAGTTTCTGCTCGCCGGTGATGATGCCGATGGCTCCGGCTTCAAGGGCGAGTTCGTAGGAGGTGCCGGGAGTGGTGGCGAAGGTCTGGCTGAAAACCGCATCCGGCGTGGAATTACCGCCGTTCATTACGGCGAGTTTGTTTCCTTCAAAGGGAATGTAGGGCGGCGTGGTGTCGATGACGAAACGGTTGCCGGTGATGGTCCATCCGGCTTCACCGTTCTCGAAGCCGCCGTTGACGAGTGCGCCCGGGCCAGCACCGGTGACGAGGATGTTCACGGTCACGATGTTGGAGTTGGCTGATCCATCGTTGGCGTGATAGGTGAACGAGTCGGTTCCGGTGAATCCGGTGTTAGGTGTGTAGTTGAAACCTCCGAGCGGATTGAGAACCAAAGTTCCGGTGGAAGGTCCGACGTCGAGAACGGCGTTGAGGGTGTTGGTTTCCGGGTCGGTGTCGTTGGACAACACGCCGGATGCGGGCACGGCGAGCGGAGTGTTGAGCGGAGTGGAATAGTTATCGGCAACTGCGGTCGGCGCGGTGTTGACGCCATAAATGGCGGTGAGGGTCATGTCCGCGTCGATGGTCACGTTGGTGGCGCGGTTGGCGGAGAAGTCAGCGCCGTTTTTCTGCCACTTCTGGAAAGCGGAGCCGCTTGAGGATGCGGGGGCGTTGAGGTTCACGATGGCACCCGATGAGTAGCTGCGTGTGAAGCTGGTGGAGCCACCGGCGTTGGTATTGAGGTCCGGCGGGCTGATGCCAACGGCGACGGCGGATGCGGGGCTGGAGCCGACGGTGAGAGTGAATGCTGCTGCGGCACCGGTGACGCGCACGTTATCGAGCACGAGGTCGATACTGGCGGTGGAGCTGGAGAGGTCCGCGAAGCTGAGGGTGGTGGTGGTGCTGTTCGCGGTGAAGTTAAAGCTTTGCGCGGTCCATCGGGTGTTGCCTCCGCCGATGCCGTTGATGGTGATCGACTGGTTGAGGAGCGTGCCGCTGCCGGTAACGGTGGCGCGGATGATCTGCGGGCTGGTGTTGTAAGCGAGCACGCCAGCATCGAAGGCGAGCTGATAGGTTTGCCCGGAAACGGTAGCGAACGATTGCGAGATGACGCCGTTGGGGGCGAGTTGGGCTGCGTTGAAAGCGAGGAGTTTGCTGCCGTTGGTGGTGACGTATGGCGAAGCAGATTGGATGAGCATGTTGCCGCTGTTGGTCCAGCCGGTTAGGTTGTTCTCGAAGCTGCCGTTGACGACAAGCTGCGAGCCGGAAGCTCCGACCACGATGGAAACCGTGACGATGTTAGAGTCCGACACGCCATCGTTTGCGCGGTAGGTGAAGGAGTCCGTGCCGGTGAAGTTGGAGCCTGGCGTATAGACGAAGCTGCCGTTCGGATTGAGCACGAGTGTGCCGTTGAGCGGAGCGGCATTGAGGATGGCGGTGAGCGGGCTGCCGTCTGCATCGAAGTCATTGGTCAGCACGCCGATGGCGGGAACATTCAGCGCGGTGTTCGCAGTGGCGGCATAGGAATCCGCAGCGGCGACTGGGGCGATGTTGGAACCATAGACCGCGTTGAGCGAATGGTTGCCGTTCATGGTGATGTTGATGGTGACACCGGAACCCATGAGGTCGGCACCGTTCAACTGCCAGCGGAGGAAATTGTTGCCGCCGTTTGCAGCAGGCGCGGTGACAGTGACAGCGGTGCCGTTATTGTAGCTGCGGATGAGGCCGGTGGTGCCGTTGGCATTGGAAGCGATGTCGGCGGGGCTGATGGTCATGGCAGCGCCGTTGGCTGGCGAGCTGGTGACGGCGAGGGTGCTTACCGAAGGTGCTCCGACGCGCACGTTGTCCAGCACGAGGTCAATGCTGTCGGTGTTCGTGGAAGTATCGGTGAAGGTGAGTGTGGTGGTGGTGCTGTTCGCGACGAAGTTATAGCTTCTGGAAACCCAGTTGGTAGTGCCGCCACCGAGGCAGTTGACCGTGGTGCTCTCCGAGACGAGCGAGGTGGAGCCTAGGACGGACACCTGGATGCGCTGCGGGTTGGCGGGGTAACCGAACGCGCCGACATCGAAGTTGAGTTGATAGGTTTGACCGACGTTGGTGGGGAAGGTCTGGGAAAGGGTGCCGTTGGGAGTTCTCTGGGCGGTATTGAGGGCGACGATCTTGCTGCCGTTGGTGGCAGTGTAGGGAGCCGCGGATTTGATTTCCTGATGTCCGGTGGTGGTCCAGCCCGTGTAGTCGTTTTCAAAGCTGCCGTTGCTGAGTGCGCTGGAAGAGAAGTTCACGATGGAACCCGGCGCGATTAGTGTCTGCTGGGCGGTGCGGTCCCGCACGCCGCTGACGGCGAGGCTGTAAACGAAGCCCGGTGTCTGCGTGCTGGTGGTGAGGGTGACGGTGCGCTTGGTGGTGGCATCAAGCACGGCGTTGGAAATCGTGAGTCCTCCGGAAAGGCTGAAGTTGGCGAGGGTGGCCGCGCTGTCCGCGACGGGCTTGCTGAACACGACGGAAACCTGATTGAGGTTCACGAACGGTGCCGTGCGCGCGATCACCGGCGGATTGGATGTGCCTTGCGGAGCGATGACGGCAGCGACAGCCGGATACCAAGTATCGCCCATTTTGTTATAGCCTGCGGCTGAAGGGTGAACTCCATCACCGCTGAGGTCGCCCGCATTCAGAGCGGCATGCATGTCCACAAATGAAACCTGGCGGCCCAGAGCCACCTGCTGCGCGACGATCCCTGGAATCGCGGAGTTGAAGGCGACCTGCTGGGCCTGAATGCTCGGGCTATCGGAGCGGGGTGGAAGACTGGAGACGATGATTTTCGCGAACGGCTTTTTGGTGGCGATGTCCGCGATCAGGTTCGTCAGGCGCGTCTGCACACCCGCGAGGTTGAAGCTCTGCCAGAAATCGTTGGTGCCGATTAAAAGCAGCACGACATCTGGATCTTCCACCGAGTTTAGCCATCCCGAAATGTTTCCCTGAATCTGATCAATGCGCGCGCTGCCCAGTCCCTGATGGTTGATGTCCGGCAGGCCGGGATTGCTGCTGTCGTTAAATGTGCCGACGAAATCCACATTGTAACCTGCGTTGGTCAGCAGGGTGTGCAGCCGGTTGCGGTAGGCACCTTGCACGGAGAAAGTGCTGACGCCCGAAGTGAGCGAATCGCCGAGCGGCATGATTCTAACGGGTGCTTCAACGGCGAATCCTGTGGCGATGCCGAGCAGGGTGAGCCAACTAAAAACGACGGCGCGTAACGACCTTGTAATGGTATTCATATGGGGGGATGGGGGATTGGGAAATGTTGGGGAGGCCGTCACTAGTGGCGCGAAATTCGTGCCATAGCAACAATTTTATTGTGAACAGTTGTGTAGGAATGTGACTTGCAACAAAGCGCCTTGGTTATCGCACGGTCTGCCGGGAATTGCATAACGCGATCGCGTGGGGCAGATACGATTGGCCGTAACCCGCTTTGAATGAAGGGCTGAGTGGCTGGTGTTTTCCTGAAATCACAGGATATGCATGGTCGCAGGCTGTGATTTGCGAAATCCATGGTTGCCAGTCATGGCATCGCCGCAAACCCTCCCGGCCCTCGATGTCGGACTTTTCAGGCAAATGGAATTACCCTGCGGAACTGCCGGTCGTGGAGCACCGGCAGGAGATTCTCGATGCCCTGAAAACCCAGCGCGTCCTCGTAGTGGTGAGCGACACCGGCTCCGGCAAAACCACCCAGCTTCCGAAGATGGTCGCCGAGGCGATGGGGCCGGAGGGCGGTCGCATCGGCTGCACCCAGCCACGGCGCATCGCCGCCGCCAGCGTTGCGAAACGCGTAGCCGAGGAACTCGCGGTTCCGCTCGGCGGATACGTTGGCTATCAGGTGCGCTTCGAGGATAAGACCACGCGCGATACTCGGATCAAGTTCATGACGGACGGCATCCTGCTCGCGGAAACCCAGGGCGATCCCGAACTGCGGCAGTATCAAGTGTTGATCCTCGATGAGGCGCACGAACGCTCGCTGAATATCGACTTTCTGTTAGGCTATCTCAAGCGCCTGCTATTGAAGCGCGGTGATCTGAAACTCGTCATTTCCTCGGCCACGCTCGATGCCGGATCCTTCGCCGCGTTTTTTGAAATGAATGGAAAACCCGCGCCGGTGATCGTGGCTCCGGGGCGCATGTTTCCGGTGGCGGAGTTCTTCCTGCCGCCGAATGACGACGAGGATCTGCCGCAGCATGTCGCCCGTGCCGTTGATTGGCTGGGCGGCGTGGAACCGCGTGGCGACGTGCTGGTTTTCCTGCCCGGCGAGCGCGAGATTCGCGAGTGTGCGGACGTGCTGGATGGCAGACGCTATCCGGGCACCGAGGTGCTGCCTTTGTTTGCGCGACTCGGTCTCGGCGATCAGCAGCGCGTGTTCAATCCCGGCAATCAACGCCGTTTGATTCTCGCCACCAACGTCGCGGAAACTTCTCTAACCATTCCGCGCATCGCCTGCGTGATCGATTCCGGCGTGGCCCGCGTGAACCGTTGGAGTCCGGGAAAAGGCGTGCAGCGCCTGCAAATCGAACCCGTCAGCCAAGCCAGCGCACGCCAGCGCAAGGGCCGTTGTGGTCGTGTGCGCGATGGCGTTTGCCTCAGGCTCTACGAGGAAACAGAACTCGAAGAACGCCCTGAATTCACTGATCCAGAAATCCGCCGCAGCTCACTGGCAGGCGTCATTCTGCGGATGAAATCCCTCGGTCTGCCGGAGATCGGCGAGTTTCCTTTCCTCGATCCGCCATCACCCAAGGCCATCGCCGAGGGCTACCGCACGCTGCGCGAGGTGGACGCGCTGGACCGCGACAAAAATCTAACGGAATACGGTCGCCGCATGGCCGGACTGCCGGTGGACCCGCGACTGGGCCGCATGCTCATCGAATCGCGTAAGGAGCACTGCCTCGCGGAAATGCTGCCGATCATCGCCGCGCTGGAGTCCAACGATCCGCGCGAGCGCCCTGCCGAGAAAACCCGCGAGGCGGACGCCGCCCATGCGCGCTGGAAGGATGTGGAGAGCGACTTCATCGGCATCCTGCGCTTGTGGCGCGATGTCTCGCAATTCCGAGACGAGCGGGGGCGCTGGAAACGCAACGCGCTGCGGAAATTCTGCGTCAACGCGTTTCTCAACGCCCGCCGCGTGATGGAGTGGGCCAACGTGGCGGATGAGTTGTCGGATTTGTTAGAACGCGAGTGGAAGGTGAAACTCCCGCCTCTACCGGACTCCGTGGCGTTTCCCTATGCAGCCATCCACCGCTCGCTGTTAGCAGGCGTGCCGCGTCAGTTCGGCCTGTGGGATCGCGAGAGCAAGACCTACCGCAGCGCCTCGGGCGGGTTCTTCGCAGTGTTTCCCGGCTCCGGCTTGTTTGGCATTCCGAAACGCCACGAGTGGGTGGTGGCGATGGAGTTGGTGGAAACCACGCGGCTGTGGGCGCGTCGTGTCGCCCGCATTGATCCGGAGTGGGTGGAGCAAGTCGCGCCGCATCTTTGCCGCAGCAAGTATGGAGATGCGCATTGGGATGAGGCGCAGGGCGCGGTCTATGGCAAGGAGAACGTCATCTGCGGCGGCCTGCCGGTGATTGTGGGCAGACGCGTGCATTACGGTCGTGTGGATCGCAAGGTCGCCCACGCGGTGTTTCTCCGCGAAGGTCTGTTAGGCGGTGGCTTGCGGAAACGCGGTCGTTTCCTCGATCAACTCACCGCCTTGCGCGAGGGCATGGAAGCCATCGAACAGAAGCTACGACGCCCTGGCGGCTTGTGGAGTGATGAGGCCGTGCTGCGCTATCTGGAACATCGCGTGCCGGAGGAAGTTCACACGGCGGCGTCCTTTCATCAGTGGCTCGCACAGCATGAGGAGAGCTTGTTGATTTCACTCTCCGATGTGATCGACGAGGATCTCGACGCTCTCGGACTGGAGTTTTTTCCGGACGTGCTGACTCATGAGGGCGAGCAGTATCAGGTGTATTACCACGCGAAGCAGGGCGAGCGCGACGACGGCGTGACGCTCGGCATCCATGTCGATCAACTGCCGAAACTTCCCGCGTGGTTCCCCGCATGGGGCGTGGATGGAAACCTGCGCGAACGCTCTGAAATCCTGCTGCGATCGCTACCGAAGGACTATCGCCGTGTCTGCCAGCCGATCAGCCCGCTAGCAGACAGCTTTGCGGAGTTATGGCAACTCGCGCCCAAGGATGTGCCGCTGCCCGCGGCTCTATCAGATCATGTGAAGCAACGAAACGGTGCGGTGGTTCCGTTGGATGCCTATGATTTTTCCAAACTGCCGCCGCACCTCGTCACAAAGATCTGGGTCTGCGATGATGAGGGTGAAGAACTTGCGATGGGCGAGGACGTGGCCCTCTTGAAACTCCAGCTCGCAGATCGCATGAAGCTGCGTTTTCAGGCTGTGGCCAATGCCGATGTCGAACGCAGTGGCCTCAGTGCATGGGATGGCGAGAAACTGCCGGAGCGTGTCGAAACACCGGGCGGCCCCGCGTTTCCCTCGTTGGTGGACGAGGGGAAAAGCGTCGGTGTGCGTGCCTTTGGAACTCTGCCGGAAGCGACAGAATCTCACCGTGCCGGAGGAGCGAGGTTGTTGTGTATCGCTCATCAGGCGCAAGTGGATCACTTGAAGAAAAAATTTCCCTTAGGACTGATGGCAAAGGTCGAACTGCCACGCCTCGGCAGTGGCGGCACATCTCTCGACGACTTGATTCTGTTAGCTGCCGAGGGCGCGGCGGGCGGATTATTCCCGAGTTCACCCGATGAGTTCCGCATCCTCGGCGAGCGGGCGAGGGGAGCATGGTTTGATGCCGCCACTGTGATCGGCAAGAGCCTCGATGAATCACTCGATCTACTACCTGAAATCCGCGCATGGATCGCCGCGCATCAGAAGGACCGCAATCTCGGTGAGATCGCCAGTGATCTCGATGAGCAGCTCATGTGGTTGTTTCGTCCGCGTTTCGCATGGCACGTCGGATACGCTGGCCTGCGCGAGTATCCACGCCGCTTGCGGGCGATTCGTTCGCGGCTGGGTCGCTTGAATTCACTGCCGATCATCAAGGATCTGGAGAAGATGGATCGTTTTCGCCGCTTGTGGCTTCCGTGGTTCCAGCGCTGGACCGCAGAGCCGGAAAATCCCTCATTGTGGCCGCTCGGATGGGCGTTGGAGGAATGGCGCGTCTCGCTCTTCGCGCCGGATGTGCTCTGTGTGGGCAAGGTTTCCGAGAAACGCATCGAAGAATTGTGGAGTGCGCTGAAGTAGGCTATTTGCCCGGGCGATCGAACTTTTTTCCGAAGGCCATTCCTGGCTTCTCGATCAAGCGGTGGATGATTTCCGCAGAGATGAGGATCAGTGGCACGCCCAGTCCCATCATCACGATCAAGGCATGGTGCGATGAAATGCCCGGACGTAACTTGAGTAGCGCTGTGAGCAGCAGGATGATGACCGGCCAGTGGATCAGATAGAGCGGAAACGACACCTTGCCGAGGTGTTGCAGCCACGGATGCAACAGCGTTTTGCGGATGATCGTCAGCAACCGTGACAGCGGATCATCGCCGCGCACCAAGATGCAGCCGAAGCCCAGCGCCCACGCGGCCAGCGCCACCGGATGCCAACCGCACAACGCGGCAGCCAATAGAAGCACCGCCGCGTAAATACTCGTCAGCGGGCGGAAATTCGCACCCTGCGAGAGAGTGGCATAGAAATGATAGCTGCCAATGCCGATGAGGAAGAGCGGAAGTTGCGCCGGGAAGAATGAGAGCTGCGTGTTGTGCCAAGGAGCCGCGTAGTGATGGCCGAGCCATGCTATCAGTCCCACCACCAACAAGCCGGTGCCGGAGCGCACTCCTCTCGCGAGGAACGGAGCCACGAGATAATACTGCCATTCCAGTGTGATGCTCCATGCCGGCGGCAGCAGCGTGGCGTTCGCACCCGGCAGGAAATCTTTCGTCAGAAGCCCGTTGAGCAAAGTGGCGTGCCAGAAGACGTGACTGCCAAATGCAGACGTCTCGTTGCCATTGAACATCCGAAGCCACTCGAAGTAGATCGTGTTTTTCCATGATGCTGTATCCAGAAGATGTGGCGTCATGAAACTCGTCGCGATGCCCAGCGCGAGGCAGGTCAGATAGACCGGATAGATCCGGAACACGCGACCCCGCATAAAGCCCGCATACGATTGCTGGCGCTTGTGGATCAGGAACGAAATCGCAAATCCGCTCAGGATGATGAAGGTGTCCACCGCAGGCTCCGCGCTTACGAGAACCTGCCACGCACCAGCCAACCGACCGGGCAGCGGGTTTTCCCAATGGCCCGTCCATGCAAGGATATGGGCCAGCGCCACCCATAGCGCAAGCAGCCCGCGTAGGCCGTCGAGTTCGTCCACACGCGCAGGTGAATTTCCGGAAAGGGGCTTGTCCGCCATGGCGCGCAGCGTGCCTAGGCAGTGGCTCTTAGGCAAGCATGCCGTCGGAATCTGTCATCACGCGATCACGGTATTCGCATTCGTAAGAATACGTTCTCTCAACCTCATCGTTCTTCAAAATTCAAGTCCCGAGGCATCCCTCATGCGAACTTGCGGATTGCAATCAACCCCCGCGCGCTTGCGGCCACCAGCTTGAGCGCGACCCGCAGGCAGAAATTCCAGTCGAGCCGGATCCGACTCGCATCCGAGTAGCCCGCCACTAGTTCGCGCAGCGAAGCGGCGGTCATATCCGGCCCAGTGGCAAATGATGGCAAGCCCCGGCGGCGATCATGACTCACATCCAGCACATCATCGATCAACTGCATCTGCATCACGATTTGGAACATCCGGCCGCGCCCGTCCGATGGCGTCCACGACTTGATCGGCCAGCAGCCGCGACCGGCCGCGTCGCAAGTGAATATCGCTGACGCAAGCCAGACGGCATGACCGCACATGCTCGCGAATGATTTCCTCGCGAACTTCGAGCGGCCGCCGCAGGCCGAATTGGAATCCCGGTTTCGCGAATCTCACGGTGCGGGCGAAGATGTCAGACCACCTGTGGAAATCGACGAAAAAACCGCTGAATGAACAGACGGTCGCCCAGCCTAAGATCACTATCCCGCGCAGCAGCTCGGCGAAGCTGCGCTGGGTGACGCGCCAGTGAGCCTTGTGCTCAGGGCTTGAGGGTGGGATCGATGCCGTATTGGTTGGCAAATTCCACGGCGGCATCTTTTTGTGCGGGTGGCCAATTCCGATAGATCGACTCCATTGTGCTTTGGCGCTGGGGGCCGGCTGGGAGGGTGAGCGCCCATTGCACGGCTGTTTGGGGTTCGTACTCGGCGACGGTTTTGGCATACGTCTGGACGGCGGCGTCCTTGGTCTCACCGGCGGGTGTGGCGGTGAGCCATTTGCCAGCGGCGAGGTAATCTTGCTGGGTCCACCGGCCGACGAGCGTATCGACATACTTCGCGGAGGTGCCCTTGGGTAAGGCCTGCGCCATCCAGTCGATCCAGCGGCCGGTGTCTTCCTTGGTGTAGAAATACGAGAGCCCAGCGGCAATCTGCACGGATTCTGCGGGGCTGAGTTTCGCGGCATCCAGCCAAGTGCTGGCGGTGGCGAAGGTTTCATTTCTTAAACTTTGTCCCATGGTTTCGAGCGATTCATGGAGTAGTTCATCCCGCTCTGCACCGGCTGGCAGCTTGGCGAGGTGTTCGCGCAGGGCAGCGAGGACTGCGGTCCGCTGCGAGGGGGTCTTGGAGGCAACAATGAAGGATTGGATGGTGGCAGCTGCATCCTCCGGGTCGGTTTCTCCGAGGAGCTTGAAAGCGAGCTTGGGATCCGCCTCGGCGATGCCGACGATGACGCAATTATTGAGCTCATCCATCATGCCGTCTGGGAGTTTCTGGCCATTATTTTTCGCCCAAGCGAGGGCCGCCGTTGGGTCCAGTGCGGCCCATTCGCGCAGTGCTGAGTGAGCGACTTGCTGGGCCATCATGTTATTTTCTAATAAATCCAAGGACCCGATGTAGAGACTAAGTGCATTGCTGGGGCGCTCTTCCGCAAGGAGTGAGATGGCGACAGTAACCAAATTGCCACGGGTCTCAGCGGTAAGCTTTTTTTCCGCCCTGAGAATGTCGATGAGGGACTTGAGCTGCGCCGCATCCAGCGAAACAAGGTGGCCCTTGATCTCCATGAGGCGGCGGACATAAGCGGCATCCGTCTTGACATCGGACCTAAAGCTCTGCTCGACCTCTGCTCCAAAGACGACGAAGTCGCTGGCAATAATGCGGAATGCATCGGTAGAGCCCTCTCTCAAGGGCCGCGGGCGGCGCGGGTCTGTCGGGGTGATCCCAGGCTGGCGGGTCCGGCCATCTAGCTGTTGCTTGAGGTCGAGCCGCGCGGTGGTTTCACGGCGATTCATGAGGCCATAGATCCCACCGATGGCGAGAATGAGGAACGTGGCGATGAGGGAGAATTTCATGGTGAGGTCACTTGAGGGATTGCCGGAAAATTTCACGCTGTGCTGGGTCTGAAACTCGCTCGATCAAGTCGGCGGCTTGTTCGAGATTGGAGCGGGC
>JANMLQ010000131.1:0-2228 GCA_031372635.1 Akkermansiaceae bacterium
ATGGCGTGACGGCTGCGCACCCGGCGTGCGCATCGCGCAAGGCTATCTCACGCAAGATCCAGATCGCAGCGTGCGCATCCGCCTCGCCGGTGAAAACGCATGGATCACAGTGAAAGGCCGCTCGCACGGAATCACGCGCGCAGAGTTTGAGTATCCAATCCCCGCCACCGACGCGCGCGAGCTGTTAGTGATGTGCCTGCCCTCCGTGATCGACAAAACACGCCACCGCATCGAACACCACGGCCACGTCTGGGAAGTCGATGTGTTTCACTGTGCGAACGAAGGACTCGTGCTCGCCGAAGTAGAACTGGCGAATGAAACCGATACGCCGCAACTCCCATCATGGCTCGGCACTGAGGTCTCCGATGACGCGCGCTATTTCAATACGAATCTTGCGCTGAAACCGTTCAGCAAGTTCGCGTAGTTTTCAGCCCTATGCAGATGAATGGTGAAACCTCTTTGCTTTACGTTTTCCCAAATTCGGCTAATCTCCGGTCATGGTAGCAACCTCAGTTGAAGAACGTCTGACCCGCATTGAGCAGGAGTTCGACGGCTTGAAGCAAGAAGTCCTCGGCCTCAAGCCGCGCGCCAAGTCATGGCGGGAGACAGTGGGCGCGATCCCCGATGACGAACTCTCCCGCAGTGCCGAGAAACTTGGCCGCGAGTGGCGTCAACAAGCGAACAAGGACTGATTCTAATGCGGCTTTACCTCGATTCCTGCTGCTACAATCGCCCTTTCGACGATCTCTCACAGATCCGCGTCAGGCTGGAGGCTGAGGCAGTGGAGTGGATATTGGAGGAATCCCGCAGCGAGCGCTTCACCATTGTCACCAGCGACTATTTGAGTCTGGAACTGATACGCAACCCGGACCCCTCCAAACGAGCCGACGCCCTCGTCATGACCGCTTATGCTGGCCTCCATGTTGCGATATCGGAAGCCTTGGCACGCCGGGCGGAGGAGATCGAAACCCTCGGTATCGCCGGCTTCGACGCCCTCCACCTTGCCGCCGCCGAAGCTGCGGGATGCGACCATCTGGTCACTACCGACGACGGACTGCTCAAAAAATCCAAGCGACATTCAAATCAACTGAACGTATCCGTCCTCAACCCCATCGACATCGTTTCACTGCCATGACCCTCACCGCCGCACTCAATCAGAAAGCCAAAGCCATCCTCATCCGCGAGCTTGGCCCCGTGGACTACGCCCGGTTCATCCAGCAATACGAAGAGGGAACGGGGGACTACACCGCTGACCGTCTTCAATGGCTCGGCCAGGAAAGCGCCCGCATCATCCATGAACAGGCAGCCAAACTCGCCGCCACCGGTGAACTCCCGTGCCCGGTCGGAGCGAAACGGCTCAGTCCAACGGATTGAAATTTGGGCAGAAATAATGGGTATGTTGAAATGAGGAGTCTAACAATATTTGTGATTTGATGTTTCCGTTCGGAAAAAGCAGCCGCCCTCCGATGCGTGAACCCGTTTCTTGGATTGTGGCGATTATCGTTTTCATCCTCGTGTTTATGGGGACGCAGATAGGTATGGCCGCATTGCGGTTCGAGCCTTTTCACCTCGGCGGGTTAGGAGGGACCGCCTTCGTCGTCGCGAGAGTTTACGGAACCGTCTGGCTGGCAGGGACAATTGGAAGGCTCGTCGGAGGGGAACTTTGGGAGAAAACGGAACACGTTGCCCAGCCTCCGCCTGAACCCTTGCTTCCCGAGATCGTCCTGCCATCTCCACAGCCTGCTGTTTCGCTCCCCGAGATCGTCCCGCGCTCACCGCAGCCTGTTGTTACGCTCCCCGATGCTCCGGACGAAATCGAAATTATCCCCGAATATGAGCGCGTGATTGAGGAGATCAAACGTGGAACCTCCGCTATATTCTTGACCGGACGCGCTGGCACGGGGAAATCCACTATGATTCGTTTCCTGCTTGGGAAAATTCCCAACAGTGCCGTGGTCGCGCCCACCGGTCTTTCCGCACTCAATGTCGGAGGCGTCACGATTCACTCTTTTTTCAAGTTTCCGCCTCACACTCTAAATTCTGAAGAGGACTTTCCAGTCAATCGGCAGATGGATCTGATGTTCCGGAATCACTACCGTCCCACAGACTTGGCGTAGTGCTCCCTGAGCCTTGATATTGCAAGGCTCAGAGGTCGTTTCGGGGGGATGGCGATTGCGACTTTTTTTGCGAGTAGTTGATACATACCTGTTGTTACGCGGCGATGCTGT
>JANMLQ010000132.1:0-4157 GCA_031372635.1 Akkermansiaceae bacterium
GAGTGCGAGCTGCATGGAGGCGTTTTGGGCCGCATCGGGCTTGCGGGTTTCCGCATCCATCGCGGCGGCTCCGGCTAACAGTTGGTCGATGTCGATGCCCTGCAAGGCCGCTGGCACGAGGCCGACGGTGGACAGCACCGAAGTGCGCCCTCCGACCCAGTCTTCCATCGGGAAACGAGCGATGAATCCGTGTTCGGTGGCGAACTGGTCGAGCTTGGAGCCATTGCCGGTGACGGCGACGGTGTGCTTGCCGAAATCCAGGCCCGCTTTTTCCCATGCGGCCTTGGCTTCGAGCATGCCGTTGCGGGTTTCCGGTGTGCCGCCGGATTTTGAAATGACGAGCACGAGGGTCTTGTCGAGTCCCTTGGCGGAGACTTTCGCGATCACCGCATCCATGCCTGCGGGGTCGGTGTTGTCGAAGAAGAAGATCGGAAGTTTAGCGTTCTGTCCGATGGCTTCAGAGACGAGTTGCGGGCCGAGCGCCGAGCCGCCGATGCCGATGAGAAGGATCTGTTGGAAATGGCCGTCGCAGTGGATTTTCAATGCGAAGTTCTTGAGATCTGCCAGCGGGGCGGTGATGGCTTGTTTTAACTCCGCCGTGGGTGCGAGGTCGGCGTTTCGCAGCCAGTAGTGACCGACCATGCGGCCCTCGTCGGGATTCGCGATGGCACCGGCTTCCAGTGCGCGGATGTCCTCGAAGGCTTTGCGGATCTTCGGCTCCATGCGGGTGTGGAAATCCGCCGCGATGTCCATCAGTGATAGATCGAGAGAAAAGCCGAACTGCGGATAGCGGAGTAACGATTGATTGTAGGATTGCCAGGACATGGTGGATCAGTAGGTGAGAATGGAGTGAACGGGATGGTTGCCGAGTTTTGAGCGGCCTTGAAGGAAGGAGAGTTCGATGAGCACGGAAATGCCGACGAGGTTTGCGCCGAGTTCGTCCAGCAGCTTCACCGCCGCCGCCGCAGTGCCGCCGGTGGCGAGGAGATCATCCACTAACAGAATGGACTCGCCGGGTTTCACTGCGTCCTCATGCACCTCGACGATGGATTCGCCGTATTCGAGCGAGTAGGCGGTCTGGCGCGTCTTCCATGGCAGCTTGCCTTTTTTTCTAACTGGAACGAAACCCGCGCCGAGACGGTCCGCGACGGCGGCTGCGAAGATGAAACCGCGCGCGTCGATGCCGACGACCTTGTCGATTTTCGCGCCGCCGGTGGTTTTGCAGATGAGGGAGATCGCTTCGCGGAAAAGGTCGCCATCGGCAAGGATCGGCGTGATGTCCTTGAAGACGATTCCCGGCTTCGGGAAATCGACGACATCGCGGACAGAGGCGCGGAGTTTGTCAGTGGAGATCATTTCGGGGGGAAGCTAGACAGCCTGAGAGTCGATTGGAAACTTGAATATCAAGCGGCTTGATGTCAGGGAAACAAGGGCTTGTGCAATGGCGGTTTATTTGCAGAATTCTGCCGGTTTCCCCCCCCAAAATGCCCCCCCCGGATTACATTGCCGCGCTGTCATTGCGCGCGCTAGTTGCATTGCTTCCAGTGCAATCCGCAGTCGCGCAAAATGGTGTCTGGAACAACCCCGGAGGCGGCAGTTGGTCCTCCCAATCGAACTGGTCCGGTAGCTTGGTGGCAGGCGGTGTCCAGGCGGACGCGGACTTTTCTGGGATCAATCTGGCAAGCGATGCCGCCGTCACCCTCAATGGTCCCCGCATTGTGGGGAATCTGATTTTCGGCGATGCCGGCCCCAGCCATGACTGGTCACTGAGGAAAGGCGTGAGTGGTGGCCTGACATTGGATGTCTCCAGCGGAAATCCCGTGGTCACCGTGTTGAACAGGACCGTCACCCTTGGCGTGGATCTCGCAGGCAACGACGGATTGGCCAAAGAAGGAACGGGCACGCTTCATCTAACAGGCATAAATACTTACAGCGGTCCTACCCGTGTAAACGCCGGGGTGCTCCGCCTTTCCGCACCGCCCGTGTTTCCGCCAGACTTCAAAGTGATGCCGCTGGGGGACTCGATCACCCTCGGGCACAATGGTGCAAACGCCGGCTATCGTGGTCCTTTGTATGGATTGATGCTGCCTGCGGCACCGGGTTTCCGTTATGTCGGAGCATCCATCGTGCGTCCGGGTTTCCTGCCTTCCTCACCGACAGACCAACGCCGCCATGAAGGGCGTTCGTCCTACACCATCCAGGACGTGAATCTCAATCTGGATGGCTTCGACAACGCGAGATTCCTCCAATACGGTGGAGCGGACCGTGATCCTCATGGCGGACACTGGCTGACAGGTGGCGGTGGCACCGGTCGGGCGGCAGTGTTTCCCGATGTCATCACAATGATGGTCGGCACCAACGATCTCGACAATCCAACGGATGTGGAAACTCGTCTGCGCTCACTCATCACGAAGCTCACCTCCCTGCGTCCAGCCACCCGGCTCATCGTCGCCAGAATCACTCCCACCGCAGTTAACACCAATGTGTCTTCCTATAACGTGATCGTCGATCAAGTGGTGGCAGACTTCATTGCCGATGGGAAAAAAGTGAGTTTGGTGGATTTGAAAACCAACTTCCCATCTAACGGATTGATAGCTGACGGCGTCCATCCCAATGACACCGGCTTCTCGTGGATGTCCTTGCAGTGGTATGACGCCATCATGAAGGCGCTCACTCCGGATGGCGGGAAAACATCCGCCATTCCCGCCGCTTCGCCGGTCACGGTGGCGAGTGGCGCGGTGCTCGATCTCGATGGAACCCACGCGACGATGGGCGCGCTAACAGTTTCAGGAAACGTCGATCTCGGAACTGGCGGAACGCTTGCCAGCGCTAGTGCTCAACTCAACCCGGCGGGCAGCTTGACGGGTTCCGGCACGGTGCAGGGAAACCTAATTCTCAACGGTGGCGGCATCGGCTACGCGGGGCAGTCGCTGGTGTTCACAGGCATGGTGACGAATAACGCGCTCATCCAGCCGGGCGCAGGTGCATTGATGACTTTCAATGGGGATTTCATGAACAACGGCGTCGTCGCCATCGCGCCGGGAAGAAACGTGACCTTCGCCGGCAATGTCACCAACAACGGAGTCATCCGCGTGACGGATGGAGCATCGCTCACCGTCAGCGGCACCTTGGTCAACAACGGCACCATCGATATCCTCACCGGCGACCAGACACTGCCGCCGGGACTCGTGAATCACGGATGGATCATCGACTCATCCGCAGTGAAACTCCAATCCGTGGCGACTTCGCAAACCACCATCTCGCTTGAGATCGTATCGTATTCCGGCCACTTCTATCAGCTCCAGCACAACCCCACTCTCGCACCCGGCGGATGGGTGGATCTCGGCTCGCCGCGTTCCGGCAGCACGGGCATGACTCTGGAGTTTGAAACCGCGCGCTCTTCGCCCACGGGCAGGGATTTCTATCGGATCAAGGTCTCGCCTTGAGGGAGGTAACGTGAGTGCTCTTCGTCCAAAGGTGTAGCGCTCTTCGTCCTATCGGAACTCTTCGCCCCAACGGAATTCTTCGTCCCAATGGGACGATTCATACCAGCCCGGCACAAAGTGCCGGGATCAATATCGCCCGCGATTCCGTGTCCTGCAAGGATACCTCATGCGGATGGCGCTTCGACAACCCGCAGCCACTATGAGGCGTCCCTTCAGGACGCGGTTCCTATGCGAACACGATACCCGGCACCTTGTGCCGGGCTAGTATGAGCCGTCCCGTTAGGACGAAGAGATGTACCGTCCCGTTGGGACGAAGAGTAACGCCATCGGGTTCACCGTGCCTGCTCGAGCATGCGTAGCAGCGGCGCTCTTCGTCCCAATGGGACGATTCATACCAGCCCGGCACGAAGTGCCGGGATCAACATCGCCCGCGATTCCGTGTCCTGAAGGGACACCTCATCCTCTTCCAACGGTCGTTACATCACGGCAGCTTGCTTTGCCTTGATTCAAAAACCGGGGGGGGCATCCTGATTCTCTACGCCATACCGATCCTGTAACTGCTTTGCCTTGATTCACTACCGTCCCACAGACTTGGCGTAGTGCTCCCTGAGCCTTGATATTGCAAGGCTCAGAGGTCGTTTCGGGGGGATGGCGATTGCGACTTTTTTTGCGAGTAGTTGATACATACCTGTTGTTACGCGGCGATGCTGT
>JANMLQ010000300.1:0-1922 GCA_031372635.1 Akkermansiaceae bacterium
AACCTGTTCGTGCTCTGGCTGCTCTCGATCCCCGTCATCATCGCTGGCTTTCTCGCTTGCGGAGTGGGCCTCATTTTCGCAGGTCCGGTGGTCTGGCTGGCCTTCATGGCCGCCTACCGCTGGATGCAATACGGCCATCAATCGGTGACGGACCTTCCGGGCACCAGCACACCTACTCTGAGCGAAAGCTGAGGCGGAATGTGGCGCGGGCATTTTCCCGCCGCCTGCTTGAGAGCGGTAAGCACAGTAAAGCGTACTGCGCCGGAGGGAATGGCAGCGGCCAGGATGCCCGTGCCATATTTGCTTCGGAAAATCCGCGGCTTGCGCAGGCATCGCTTGCCCTCTCCGGTCGTGCCGCTACCGTCCCGGTGACCGATGTCCGATTCCTTCGTCCACCTCCATCTTCACACTGAGTTTTCCCTGCTAGACGGCATGATCCGTACCAAGGATCTGGTCAAGCGGGCGAAGGAACTCGGCATGCCCGCCGTGGCAATGACCGATCACGGCAATCTCTACGGAGCCATCGAGTTCTATCAGAACTGCCTGAAGAACGATGTGAAGCCGATCTTCGGCTGCGAGATCTATCTCGCGCCGCAGTCGATGGAGGACAAGAAAGAACTCGTCGGTCGCAAGCGCGCTACGCACATGACGCTGCTCGCGGAGACAAACGAGGGCTGGCACAATCTCTCGAAGCTCGTTTCAAAAGGCCACCTCGAAGGCCTCTATCATGGCAAGCCCCGTGTCGATCGCGCGGCGTTGCGCACGTTTTCCAAAGGCATCATCTGCCTGACTGGCTGCATCTCCGGCCCCGTCAACGAGTGGCTGCGCGCCGGTGACGAGGACAAGGCCCGTGAGACGATGGCCGAGTTGGTGGACATCTACGGCAAGGAAAATGTTTACGTGGAAATCCACAACCATGGCCTCGAACCGCAGCGTCTCGTCACGCCGGGTCTGCTCAAGCTCGCCGCCGAGTTCGGCCTGAAACCCGTGGCCGCCAATGACGTGCATTTCCTCCACCGCGAGGACCACGAAGCCCATGACGTGATGATCTGCATCGGCACCGGCCATCTGGTCATCGACGAGAAACGCATGCGCTACACCCCGGAAGTCTATTTTAAGACGGCGGAGCAGATGCGCGAAATTTTTTCGGACATTCCCGGCGCGTGCGATACCACATTGGAGATCGCGGAGCGTTGCAATGTAGAGATCAAACTCGACGCCACCTCGTCCGAGAAATACCCGCAGTTCGGCACGCCGGATGACAGTCCGCGCGAGGAATACCTGATGCGCCTTTGCCAAGAGGGTCTCGTGAAACGATACGGCGAGACGAAGTGCGCCGAGCCGGAAATCCAGGAGCGCATCAAGTATGAAGTGGAAACGATCAACCACCTCGGCTTTGCATCATACTTCCTCATCACCGCGGATTTCATCCAGTGGGCGCGCGATCACGACATCCCCGTCGGTCCCGGCCGTGGCTCGGCGGCGGGATCGCTCGTCGCCTACGCGATGGGCATCACCAACATCTGTCCGCTCCAGTTTGGCCTGCTTTTCGAGCGTTTCCTCAATCCTGAACGCGTCAGCCCGCCCGACGTCGATATCGACTTCTGCCAGTCCCGCCGCCCGGAGGTCATCGACTACGTGCGGAAAAAATACGGCGAGAAGAGCGTCTCCCACATCATCACCTACGGCACGATGGGAGCGAAGAGCGTCATCCGCGATGTGGCCCGTGTAATGGGCGTTTCCTATGGCGATGCCGACCGCATCGCGAAGATGATCGAGGCAAAACCCGGCGTCACTCTCAAAAGCGAGTGGGATTCAAAGCCGGAGCTCAAAGAACTCATCGAAGCCTCGTCCACCTATCAGGAATTGTGGAACTACGCGCTCAAGCTGGAAGGCATCAACCGCAACGTCGGCATCCACGC
>JANMLQ010000315.1:0-5235 GCA_031372635.1 Akkermansiaceae bacterium
TAAATTCTCCGACTTCCTACGCGTCGGCATCCCGCTGAACTTCATCTGCTGGATCATCTCCTGCCTGCTGATCCCAATCATCTGGCCGTTTTAAGGAGGGTGGACATCTTGTCCACCATGTGAATCAAGAACCGGGCGACAATAATTTCGCCCCTCTCGACTTACTCGAATGAAAAAAGACAGAGGAATGGGGACGGAGGAATAGACCGTTTGTCAAAAGTCATTTCCGAAACGTAAAAACTACAAGGAGCGGCGGACTCCGAATCGCCGAAGACCATGAAGTGAGGACGCGAGGTGGCAAGCCGCTTTTCGTCGGCTTACCATGAGCTTCGGCGATTCGGAGATCGCCGCTCCTTGTTCCCGGCGGCGCCTACGCGAAAACTGGATAAAGTAAGCAATTTTTGGCAAACAGTCTATTCATCTGTCCCCATTCCTCTGTCTATCCGCTTGGGATTTGAAAAGCATCCAATGGCTTTTCATAAGTTGAGCATGGACGGCGACCGGTGATCGCCGCTACAGTAATCTAGCCCGCAGCAACTCGGTCACCTGTTTCGGGTTCGGCTTGGTGGTGGCGAGTTTCATCACTTGGCCGGTGAGGAAGTTGAGGAGTTTTTCGTTGCCCGCTTTCACGGCTTCCACTTCGGACGGGTTGTTAGCGATGGCTTGATCGACGAGTGCCTCGAGTTCACCGGCTTCGGCTTTTTTGAAACCGAGGCTGTCGGCGATGGCGGTGGGTTGTTTGTCCGGTGTCTGATAGAGAACGGCGAAGACTTCGTTGGCCTGGTTAGAGGCGAGTGTGCCGTCTTCGACTAACAGGAGCAGCGCGCGGAGTTGCTCGGGTTTCACCGGGCATTCGTCGATTCCGATGCCCTGTTCGTTGAGTTTTCCGAGCAGGTTGTTGATGATGAAGTTGGCGACTTTCTTGCCGGGGATGGCTGGGTCGAGCGTGGACTCGAAGTAGCTGGCGAGATGTTTGTCCGAGGATAGCACGGAGGCGTCGTAGGCGGTGACTCCGAAGTCTTTCTCAAAACGCGCAGCGAGTTCGTGCGGTAGTTCTGGCACGAGAGGGCGGACTTTTTCTAACAACGGCGCGGTCTGGATGGGCAGCAAGTCGGGGCAGGAGAAGTAACGGTAGTCGTGCGCGTCTTCCTTGGTGCGCATGAGTTGGGTTTCGCCGCGATCATCGTCCCAACGGCGGGTGGACTGGATCTGCGGGATGTTGCGGTCGAGGTCTTCGGTCTGGCGTGCGATCTCGAAGTGGATGGCGCGGCGGATGGCGGAGATGGAGTTGAGGTTTTTGAGTTCGACTTTGCAGCCGAGCGGGTCACTTGCGTTTTTGCGCAGCGTGATGTTCACGTCGCAACGGAGCTGGCCTTTCTCCATATCGGCATCGGAAACGCCGCCTTGCTGGAGGATCATTTGCAGGGAGCGGAGGTAGGCGAAGGCTTCTTCGGCGGATTCGAGATCCGGCTCGGTGACGATCTCCATGAGCGGGGTGCCAGCGCGATTGAAGTCGATGAGTGATGAGTTACCGAGGTGAGTGGACTTGGCGACGTCTTCTTCCAAGTGGATGCGGTTGAGGCGCACGACTTTGTTAGGGGTGACGATGTTTTTCCGGTGATCGGTGGGGTAGCAGTGATCGTAGAGCGGAACGCCGCCGCCGATGCAGAGCGGGAGGTCCATCTGCGTGGTCTGATAGTTTTTCGGCATGTCCGGATAGAAGTAGTTCTTGCGGTCCCACTTGGATATTTCCGGCGAGGAGCAGTCGATCATTAGGCCGGTGAGTAGAGTTTTTTCGATGGCCGTTTGGTTGAGCACGGGCAGCGCACCGGGCAGACCGAGGCAGACGGGGCAGGTGTGGGTGTTGGGCGTATCGCCGAAGGAGGTGCGGCAGGCGCAGAACATCTTGGTGTCTGTGTTGACCTGGGCGTGGACTTCGAGGCCGATGGTGACGAGGTAGGACATGGGAGAAGAAGTTGATGGTGGATGGTTGATTGTTGATGGGAAGATGTGGATGGAGAGGAAGATTTTTTCTTTCCACCGACCATCAACTCTCAACCATCAACTTTATTACAGACTGAGATCCTTGAGCAGGGCTTTGATTTTCGGGTCGTTGAGGGTTTTGGTGAGCATGGGGTGGCGCAAGAGGGTGCCGAATTTTCCTTCGCGGGCAAGGCTTTGGAGTTCGGGATCTTCCACGAGGATGGCGCGTGGGATGGGCTTGCCAGTGCTGGGATCAATGACGGGCTGGAGCGGGGATTCGGCTTGGGCGGTGATGATTTTGGCGAGTGTGAGGCGGGTGCTATCGGCCAGCGGATCGAGCGCACTGAGCCACGAAGCGGGCAGCGCGGCTACGACGGAGGACTTGAGGTTCTGGCTGTATTTGGCGGGTGTAGGATCGTGGATGCCGAGGGATTTTTCGGCGTAGGCGTGAATCTCAGCGATGGAGCCGGTGTGGTGGATGAGGGTGGCTCCGATCAGGCAGATGAGCGAGGTGGGGACGAGTGCGAGCAGCAACCGGAAGGCGAGACGGATGATGGATGACGAGGATTTCCGCTCTTCTGCGGGAGGTTTTCCAAAAGGCCGGGCAACGGATTTCGCGATGAGCCGGATCAGGAAAAACGCGAGCAGGAAGGAAACGATGGGCACGCCCGTGGTAATCAGCCCGATGGATTTTCCGAACCACTCGACGGATAGAGTGGGAGCCTTCTGCCAGACGATGAAGCCGATCCACGCACTGAGGGCGAGCACGATGGTGCCGACGATCATGCGAGTCATGCCGCGCAGCATGACGAAGCCCGCACACACCAAAAAGATGATGAGCGCGGCGGTGCCGAGGCTGATCTGCGGGATGGAATCGGGAGACATGAAGAAGTGCCGAGTGTGGGGATTCAGCTTTTGGAACGGATGAGTTTTTGTATTTCGTCGTGATTACCGAGGAAGAAGAAAACCAATTCGGGGGGATGGGCGATGAAGAGGAAAGCAAGGCGCTTGTCGAGTCCGACGCGGCATTCGTAGATGCTATGGGTCAAGCGGCGGATTCCGATGCCCGAATGCTGGTGGGGCCTGCCCCAAGATTCCAATACTTGACTGATGGCGGCACCGATTCCTTGGCGATCCGACTTCGAGAGAGCTCGGAGTGTTTCCAGAAGCTCAGCGCTCAGCGTTGCCTTCAATGAGGGCTTCGATGTCTCCGGTGAATGAGTGGAGCTTACCTGCGGTACGGGCTTTTTTGATTTTGCCATGAGTTAGCTTCTCGAAGGTTTCAAGCTCAGTGGTCGTCGCGCCGTATTCACGCGTCGCGTAGTCAATTGAGGCCACTTCGACCGGACGCAGGGCCACGATTTTTCCGTCCACGACGATGCCGATGTCGTCTCCCTTCAGCGCACGTCGGAGAAGTTGCGACAGATTGCCGCGCGCGGCTGTCGGAGTGAGGGTGTGCATGCTCATGGCGGGAAAATGACGGATATGCGGCGCGATTGCGAGCGGGAAGTTTTCGCAACGATCGGTCATTTGTCCGAAATCGACCGCTGCCGCAGCAAATGATCCGTCAGCACCAGCGTCGCCATCGCCTCGACGATGGGCACGGCGCGGGGGAGGACGCAGGCGTCGTGGCGGCCTTTGCCGGAGAGTTCGGTGTTTTCGCCGGATGCGGTGACGGTTTCCTGCGAGGTCATGATGGTGGCGGTGGGCTTGAAGGCGACGCGGAAGAGGATGTGCTCGCCGTTGGAAATGCCGCCCTGCACGCCGCCGGAGCGGTTGGTGGTGGTGCGGACTTTGCCATCCTCCATGCGGAATGCGTCGTTGTGTTCGCGGCCTGTTAGAAGCGTGCCTTGAAAACCGGAGCCGATCTCAAAACCCTTCGTCGCGGGGATGGAGAGCATGGCTTTGGCGAGGTCGGCTTCGAGCTTGTCGAAGATCGGCTCGCCGAGGCCGGGCGGGCAGTTGCGGATGACGCACTCGATCACGCCGCCGACGGAGTTTCCTTCGGCGCGGATGGACTTAATATGTTCGATCATCGGATCAACCATCGCGGGATCGCCGGTGCGCACGATGTTGGACTCGATGGTCTCGGCGGTGATGGTTTGCGGATCGACGTCGGAGTTGAGGTGCTGGATGGATTTCACCCAGGCGAGGATTTCGATGCCGGGGTGCAGAGTGTCTAACACTTCGCGGGCGACGGCAGCGGCGGCGACGCGGCCGATGGTTTCGCGGGCGGATGCGCGGCCACCGCCGGACGGGGCGCGGATGCCGTAGTTGGCGTCGTAGGGGTAGTCGGCGTGGCTGGGGCGGTATTTGGCAGCCATCTCATCGTAGGCACCGGGGCGTTGGTCGGTGTTTCTAACAATGATGGAGATGGGCGTGCCGAGTGTGAGTCCGTCGTGGAGGCCGGAGAGGATTTCAGCGGCGTCTGCCTCCTTGCGCGGGGTGACGATATCGGACTGGCCGGGGCGGCGGCGGTCGAGCTCGCGCTGGATGTTTTCCAAGCTCACGGGAATGCGCGGCGGGCAGCCATCGATGACGACACCCACGCCGCCGCCGTGAGACTCGCCGAAGGTGTGAATGCGGAAAACATGGCCGAAGGTAGATGACATGCGCGCGAGGTTAGGCGGAGCGCGGCGCGGGGCAAGCGTGGGATTGCGAAACGCGGGGTGCGGAATTATGAAGCGGCCATGCGTTTGCGGCTTCCGATGCGGGTGATTGATTTTCCAAGGCGTCCGCTGGTGATGGGGATCGTGAATGTGAACGACGACTCGTTTTCCGGGGACGGCACGCTGGATTTCGTGGCGGCGGTGGAGCTGGCGCGCGAGCAGGCGAGGGCGGGAGCGGACATGATTGATGTGGGGGCGGAAAGCGCGCGGACGAATCGCGGGGCGGTGCCGGTGGAGGAGGAAATCCGGCGTTTTCAGGGATTTCTGGAGCGATGGGATGCGGTCTGGCGGAATGAGACACCACGCGATGAATCGCAGGTCTGGCCGCCGGTTTTATCTGCGAACACCTGGCGGCCCGAGGTGGTGGAAGGAGTGCTGCGGATGGGAAATGTGGAATTGCTCAACGACATGGGCGGCCTGCCGGATGGGCGCAATGCCCGGCTCTGCGCGGACCATGGCGCGGCCTTGCTCGTCATGCATAGCGTCGGCGAGCCGAAAATCCCGCACCTGCATCAGCAATGGGACGATGTGATGGGCGCGATGGAATGTTTTTTTGAAGAGAAACTCGCACTCACCGCCGCAG
>JANMLQ010000148.1:0-4254 GCA_031372635.1 Akkermansiaceae bacterium
CCTTTGCGGCGGATGACCCTGCAACACCTCGGATGGAATCCGGATTTCGAGAAAGCCTTCGCACCCTATCGCGAAAAAGGTTGGGTGCCCGCGCGCCTGATCCGCGAGTCGCCGATCAACTACGGAGCCTTTCTCGATGATGGCGATGAGATCGACGTCATCCTCTGCGGTCGAGTCTGGCACGAGGCCGCCTGCGATGCGGACCTACCCGCCGTCGGCGATTGGGTGGCGGTGGAGCTCGGTGATGAAAACACCGACTCCGTGATCCGCGCGACGATTCCCCGCAAGTCATGCTTCTCCCGTAAGATGCCTGGCAACAGTTCGCAGGCACAAGTCATCGGCGCGAACATCGACTACGTCGCAGTCGTCACCGATGCGGGTCCGGATTTCAACATCCGCCGCATGGAGCGCTACTTCATGCTCATCGAACGCAGCGGCGCGAAAGCCGTCGTCTTGGTGAACAAGTCTGATCTTTTCCCGAAGGAGCAGAACCAACAGGCAGCCGCCGAGATCGCCGCGCTCTGGAATGGCGCGAAGGTCCACGTCACCAGCGCCGTCAACGGTGAAGGTCTCAAGGCGCTGAAAAAATATCTCAAGAAAGGCATCACCATGTGCATCGTCGGCTCCAGCGGCGTCGGCAAGTCCACTCTAGTCAATCAACTCTACGGCGAAGAATGGCAGTGGACCGGCGAGGTCAACGAAGCCACCGGCAAGGGCCGCCACACTACCACTTCGCGCGAACTCGTCCCTCTAACAGGCGGCGGCATGCTCATCGACAACCCCGGCATGCGCGAGATCCAGATGTGGACGGACGAGACCACGCTGCGCGAAAGTTTTTCCGACGTGGAAGCCATCGCCAGCGATTGCAAGTATGCCGATTGCAGCCACCGCAACGATGCCGGCTGCGCCATCCGCGCCGCCGTCGAGGGCGGCACTCTCGATGCAGGACGGCATGAGAGTTTCCTCAACCTCGAAACCGAAATCGCCGCCCTGAAAAAGCGCGCCGAGAAACGCCAGATGGCCGTCGAGCGCTGGGCCAAGCGCAACCGCCGCGTCAAAGCCCGCAACCTCAACGACCGCATCCAACTGGAACGCGACGAGCGCGGAGAGATTTGAGTGGCGGGCAATCGCAAGCCCGGCGGCTCATTGACACAGCGCGGCGCTTGTCCTAGCCTGCAAGCATGAACGCGATCACTCTGGAATATCCTGATTCATGGTTGGTGCCGATGGCCACCGATGCGTCGCGATTCGCCAAAGACGCCAAAATGGCTGCTGCGGTGAAACTCTACGAAGTGGGAAAGCTGACGAGTGGACAGGCAGCACAGTTCGCAGGCATAGGACGGCAGGAGTTCCTGTTAGGTTGTCGCCAATGGGGTGTGGACAGCGTGAGTTGGGATGAAGAGGAGATCGAAGCTGAGTTCACGACCCGCCTGCCAAGTCGCTCATGAAATCCATCGTCTGCAATGCCGGGCCGCTTATCGCCTTGGCCGGAATCGGGCGGACCGGACTGCTGCGAGAACTCTTCGGTGAGGTGCTCGTTTCAGGAAAAGTGCGGGACGAAGTGGAAGCGGGCGGCAAGACCGGTACGGCGGCAAGTCTGTTTGCTGATGCGCCTTGGATCCGTGTGATCCGCCTGACAGAACGACCGGACCCTTTGTTAGAAACGCTTCTGGATCGCGGTGAAGCGGAGACCATCGCCCTCGCCATGCAATCATCCGCCGGATTGATCCTGATGGACGAGCGCAAGGGGCGAAGAATCGCGCGGGAAATCTACGGGTTTGCGGTGATCGGAACAGGCCGCCTTCTGATAGAGGCCAAAAAGTCCGGTCTCATTCCATCTGTGCGTCCCCTGATTGATCAAATGAGAGACCATGGCTACTGGCTGTCTGATCGGATAGTTGCGGAGATCCTGCGACAGGCGGAAGAATGAAGCGGATGTGAGATGGCGCTCCGTCCTCAAGGCATCCTCAAAGGAATCACCCGTCGGCCGAAGCGGCGGTAGATTTTGAAGTCAGAGTCGGTGGTGAGAAGCAGCGGGTTGGGTAGGATTTCTGTGAGGCGAACTAGGCATGCATCGGCGATGCTCATCGGCACGTCGGAGTATTTTTCCAGAAGATCGAGCACGGGAGTGAATGCGTTTTCATGGAGTGGAAAAATCCGCAGTGCGCCTCGGCGGCAGGCGAGGCGCAGGGTGGCGCAGCCATCAGGAGCGAGAAGATGATCCGCCTCCGAGAGAACGGACTCGCATGTGATCCACGGTGGCGGATGAAGCCGGGCCTGACGGGCGGCCCACGCGTGGTTCTGATCGTTCTTCCTCCAGAGGGCGACGAGGAACGAAGCGTCAACGATAGCGGGATTTTCCATAACCGGTCGTTTTCAGGTAATCCTTCTTCCGTGCGCTCAGATCCGCAGGGCCACCTTCTACGGAGCCTATCAAATCCGCGATCAGATCAAAGCCGGAGGCGTTGTCGCAGGTTTGGGAACCCGCCGCGATCAGCCGCCTGCGCGCGACTTCCGATTTTGTCAGATGGTTTTTCCTAGCCTCGGCTTCGAGTTCCTTGGACAGGTCATCGGGTATGCGAAGGATCAGAGTTTGCATGGCGAATGTGTAATGTGCAGGTCGCTGCAAGGCAATACGCAATGTCAGATGGGACGGAGTGGTTTGCCGCGAGTTTTCTTCCCGCTTGATGCCCGGCCATCCGGCAGGTGAGTCTCCGCTTGTGAAGATTTCCGTTCCGCTGATCGCATGGGTGCTTGTCCTCGCCGCGCCTTATCAGGTGCAGGCTCAGGTTTCCGCCCTCAAGAAAGCCGTCGAGGGCAAAGCGGATGAAAAACCCGCCGTTGCCGAAAAACCAGAGGACGACCGCAAGCGGCTCGAACTATGGAATCAGGAGGCGCGTGACATGCTCGCACGCCTGGATGCGTCTGGTGCCGCAGCCGCATTACCCGCAGGTGTCAGCACTTCCGAGTTGGAGGACCGCCGCCGCGATCTTGAGCAGATGGCCTTGCTCACCGCCACCCATCTCAAGAACTTCGGCGCACTCGGTGATGCGCGCAAGGCATCCGAATCCGCCCGCGCTGAGGATGCCGCTTGGTCCGGCTTCAAGGAGACTCCTCCCTACTCGATCCTGATGATCGACAGCCTGCTCAATGACCGCGATGCGATCAAAACTAAGCTCAACTCCCACGAAGCCACTCTAGTCAACATCCAGGGCATCCTCTCCAACACTCTAACTGAAACCAAAGCCGCCGAGGATGCGGTGAGCGCCGCCATCCTCGCCGTTCAGAACGCTGATCCGGAAATGTTAGATGCGGCCAAGTGGCGGCTGGAGGCTGTGCGCGCCAAAGCCCGCCTGCTCGCCACCCGTGCCAGCTACCTCAAGACGAACTGCGAGAGCACTGCGGAACGCATCGCCGCCGGCAAGGCGGACCTCGCGCTGGCAGAACGCAAGATTCGCACCGCCTCGCCGAATTCACGCTTCAGCGAGGACGATCTGACACGCATCGGAAAAATCGCCACTGAGCGCAGGCAGGCCATCAACAAGGACATCGCCGCCGTTTCCAAGCGTCTCAAGAGCGCAATCGCCACGCGCGCCCAGGCGCAGACGGCGCTTGATGCACTGCTGGCCGCGGCCACGGATGGCGAGGAACCTGAGGGACTTGCGCTCGCGAAGTTCCGCATTGAGGTCGCAGACAGTCGCATCGAGTCCTTGCAATCCATCACCGAAAGCCACGAAAGCCTGGTCCAGATGGAAAGCCTAGGTCACAAGGCCTATCAGAACCGCCGCGTCATCATGACCACCAAGGATGCGGAGGAGCGCCGCAATGCGCTGGCCGCCATCACCACCTATGCCGAGCGCCTCGGCGCATGGCTCAACGTGCAGGAAAACGAGCTGGCATCGACCGGTGCGGAACTCAGCAAGATCGAGTCCCGTGCGGCATCCATCACCAGCGAAGATGCGCGCTTCGCTCACATCAACGAGCAGCGCGCTGCTTGCAGTGAGAAGCTCGCCATGCTCCAGCGGCTCACGCAGGCGCTCGTCAGTCAACGCAAGCTGATCGCCCGGTGGGTGGCTGATTTTTCGCCGAAACCCGGAGAAAAAAGTTTCTACGAACGTGTTTCCACCATCGGCGCGAACGCGTGGTCCGCTGTTAGAAAAATCTGGAACTTCGAGGTCATGTCATACGTCACGGAAATCGAGGTGGACGGTGAGACGATCAAGGGCAAGGTGCCTGTGACTTTCGGAAGCATGC
>JANMLQ010000012.1:0-14225 GCA_031372635.1 Akkermansiaceae bacterium
TTCTCCGTGAAGGAAGCCGTCTTCCCATGGAACCGCTTCCCCGGCATCGACATCGTACTCGGCCCGGAAATGAAATCCACCGGCGAAGTCATGGGCATCGACGCCGACTGGGGCATGGCCTACGCCAAATCCCAAATCTCCGCCTTCAACCCGCTGCCCGTTTCCGGCAACGTCTTCCTCTCCGTTTCCGATAGAGACAAGGACCGCGCCGTCCCCGTCGCCCGCGATCTCGTCGCACTCGGTTTCAAAATCCTCTCCACTGGCGGCACTCACACCCGCCTAACAGCAGAAGGCATTCCCAGCACCCGCCTCTTCAAACTCGCCGAGCAAGCCCGCCCCAACGTCATCGACATGATGAAAAACCGGGACATCCACTTCGTCATCAACACCCCCAGCGGCCACGAGTCCCGCGCCGACGAAGTCCAAATCCGCTCCACCGCCATCGCCCAGAAAATCTCCCACGCCACCAACCTCTCCGCCGCCGAGGCCAGCGTAAAAGCCATGCGCTCGCTCAAGGAGAAGGAACTGACGGTGAAGAGCATTCAGGAGTATCACGCTTGAGGTGGCGTAATGCGGGCTTCGTTTACTGCCGGAGATTGAAAGATTTCTTTCAATCTCCGGACCCAAATTAAAGAAATCACGGGAAATCTTTAATTTCTTCTTGAGGATTTAAAGGGTTCTTTCAATGTGTGCGTGGAATTTAAACAAATCCGCAGAAAACTTTAATTTGGAATCATGCAACGGGGACTCACTGGCCATTATTTGCCCATCAGCACCGTCGGCGAAACCGCCCGGGCTTTTGTTCCCGCACCGCTTCCGCCCGTCCCTCCCTTGGAAATCGATGGCGAACTCGGTGCCTTGCTTGATGCGGCATCCAACGCCCTCGGTCGGCTCGACGGCATTTCCCTGCTGCTTCCAGATCCCGGACTTTTCCTTTACACCTATGTCCGCAAGGAAGCCGTGCTTTCGTCGCAGATCGAGGGAACCCAGTCTTCTCTTTCCGATCTTCTGAGCCATGAACTCGATAACACCCCGTCCGGGCTGCTCGAGGATGTCAGCGAGGTTTCCTGCTACGTCGATGCCATGCAGCACGGCCTTGCGCTCCTGAAAAGCGGCACTCCTCTTTCCCTCTGTCTGATCCGGGAAATCCACGCCCGTCTATTGGCCCACAGTCGCGGCAGCGGAAAAATGCCCGGTGAATTTCGCACCAGCCAGAACTGGATCGGCGGATCACGCCACGGAAACGCCCGCTTTGTCCCACCCCCACCCGACGCGGTTTTGGAAACGATGGGTGCTCTGGAGCTTTTTCTGCACGATCAGCCGGTCAAAACCCGTCCGCTGCTCAAAGCGGCCCTCGCGCACGTTCAGTTCGAGACCATCCACCCCTTTCTTGATGGCAACGGCCGACTCGGACGCTTGCTCATCACTTTCATCCTTTGTGCCGAGGGCGTGCTCGGCGCACCGCTGCTCTATCTCTCGCTCTATCTCAAAAAACACCGTGACGATTATTACCGCTTGCTACAGGAAGTCAGAGTCGATGGCAATTGGGAAGACTGGCTCATCTTCTTCCTCACCGGCGTCATGGAAACATCCGCCGTTGCAACCCAAACCGCCCGCCACCTTTTACAAGTCTTTCAGCGTGACGGCGATATCCTGCGATCCGAAGCCGCATCCGTGATCCGGCTTCATCAACATTTGCAGCGCAAGCCCGTCATCAGCATCGCCGAAGCTTCCCGCGCCCTCAATATCTCTGCTCCAACAGCCGCCAAGGCGCTCGCCACCATGGAAGCCCGCTCCATCGTCCGAGAAATCACAGGCCAAC
This sequence comes from Akkermansiaceae bacterium, assembly GCA_031372635.1. Taxonomy (GTDB): domain Bacteria; phylum Verrucomicrobiota; class Verrucomicrobiia; order Verrucomicrobiales; family Akkermansiaceae; genus Luteolibacter. The sequence goes on from JANMLQ010000012.1 coordinate 1,823, forward strand.
AATACCGGAAGCTCTACGCCTACCGGGAGTATCTCGATGTTCTCAACGAGGACTCGCTCTAACGAATCGTTTCGGCATGGAGTTCTCGCTGGGAGACTTTGAGGCACTTCCTTCCGACGCCGAGCTTTGATCTTGTGCCTGGGCGTCGCCACCGGCATCGCCATGCACGGCAACAAGCTCACCAGCGTTTTAAAATCTCCCAAGCGCAAATCCTGTCTCCCGAGCACTGCGCCATGACGGTTCGAGATCCGGTTCAACTGGCCCCGCAGCATTTCTTGAACTTTCGTCCACTGCCGCAGGGGCATGGGTCGTTGCGGCCGACACCGGGGTTTTGCGGTGGAGGAGGGACGCTTGGGCGCGAGGAGAACTCCGGGGTTTTCAGTAACGATTGAAGAGAACTGGTCTTCACCTTGGACCGGCGTGGAGTGGAAGAGTGGCTGAAGCAGGCCCAAGTTTCCATCATGGCCAGCACGTCATCGATGGGTTCGCAGCTTTGACGAGACCATTGTGAATCGCCACCGGAAGTGATGCGTTCTTGGATGTCTTCGAGGCTGTCGTAATCCGGACTGCAAAGTCCTTCCTCAAACGCTTTTTGGATGAGAGGCAGCAGTGCGGCGAAGCCGAGATCGCCGGAAGTGCTGCAGAGATTGTCCCAGACGTGGGCGTGCTTGCGTTCGAGTTTGTGGTCGAGGAGGTCGTGGAAGTAACGCTCGACCTCGGCAGGTGCGATGCGTCCGGCGTGCATCAGGGCCGGGTAGGTTAGTAGCCCGGCGCAACCGCTGGCGTATTCGTCCGCGAGCGGGTTTTCGATCAAGATGCGCAGCGGTGCCTCATCACCATCAAAGACGCAGGCGAGGATTTTGTGCATGTCCTCGGTGAGGGAGTCGCCGAAGAATTCATTGGCATGGTAATCTTCACTGTTGAGCAAGGCGAGCAGGGGGCGGTAGGCGCGGGTTTCCCGGAACTGGGCGAGCAGGTAGGCGGCGTAGGTGGGCAGCATGACCTGCGGACCGTCGAGAAATTCCTTCGGGTCGGCATGGGCGGATTCTAGGATGGCGATCAGGTGCGGGACCATCTCGTCCTTACGGGCGATAATTTCCTGCAAGGCGGCTTTGGGAAATTTGGCGGGCGAGGAGTAATCGAGGCGGGCGAGGAGATCGGCGGGAGTGGTTTCCATGAAGGTGTTGTGAAACGCCCGGATTTGACTGCCGAGCGCATGAGTCTGTCACGGTGAATTTCCTCAAAGATCATCAGCCATTTCATCAAGCGGACAGCTTTCCACGCGAGCGATCTTACTCCTAATTTCTCAACAATTAGGAAATAAGGCTTGTGACGCGGGCAAGGCTTTCGTTTGCAGCCCGGCGGCTGATCTAACGGAAAAACTGGGGCTGTGAATCTCACCCCTCCCCCGGTGGGGTGATGACGACGACACGCTCGACGCCGTGTTTGGAAAACTCTTCCCAGTAGCGCTTTTCCCATGCGGCGGTGCGGGCGCGGCGGTCTTCTTCGGCGAGCTTTTCCCAGTTGTTGAAGCCGATGGCGCGTGCCAGGTCGCGATCGGCCAGGCGCACGGCGAGTTCGTCCCAGAAGCTTTCGTTGCGGAACTCCTCGTAGCACTCGTGATAGAACATGCGTTCCTCGGCCTCTTGTTTTACGCGGAAACGCTGGCTCTCTTCATCGAACTCCACCCAGTCCCCGAGACCGGAGTGGCCTGCCTTTTCGAGGATCTTGCTTTCCAGGTCTTCGAACGAGGCGATTTTCTCGCTAGCGGATTCTTTTTGGTTCCATGAGGCGACGTTGGCCGCGAGGCTGACCATTTCCACCAAGGTCGAAAGTTCCTGATCTGAGAGACGCAAATGCATTCGTGGCCGCAGCAAACCACTTGCGCCATCCACCGGCAAGCCCGCAACACTCGGGGCTTGATCCCGGCGCGGGCAGTGGGCAGTTTCTCTGCCTTCCCTGCACGAGTAGCTCAGCGGTAGAGCAACCCGCTTACACCGGGTTGGTCGGCGGTTCGATCCCGTCCTCGTGTACACTTCATCTCGCGCGGATGAAATTCTCCGATGACGCACGGAGTAAATTCCGGTGATGGCCACTCTGCTCAAATCCACAATCCTGATGGGACTTGCCATGATGGCGCATGCTTCGGAATCAGAAGCCCCGCTCAAGTTTAGCGATGTGAAAATCGACGTGTGGCAGGGCCAGCAGCGCCACTTGTTCAGCGTGGAGGGCAAGACCGCTTGGGTTGCGGTGCCCGATCATCCGCTGCCCGGAAAACCCTGGATCTGGGTGACTGAGTTTCCGGGAGCCTTCGCCGAGCGCACGGGTGTGCCACAGCTTTTTGCGAAGGGCGTCTATCAGGCGCATGTCAGCGATTTTAACCGCCTCGGATGTGACGAACAACTCAAGGTGATGGACGCGTTTTACAAAACGATGCGTGAAAGTGGCTTCGCGGAAAAGCCCGTGCTCGTCGGTATTTCACGCGGCGGCATCATGGCCTACCGTTGGGCTGTTAGAAATCCGGATAAGGTGGCAGGCATCTATGGCGACGCGCCGGTGTGCGATCTCAAGAGCTGGCCCGGCGGATTCGGCAAGGGCAAGGGAAGCCCCGGGGACTGGGAGCAAGCGAAGAAGCTCTACGGGTGGAAGGATGACGAGGAAGGGAAAAAATTCGAAGGCAACGCGGTGAACGACAAACAGTTGGCAATCCTCGCCAAGGCGAAGATCCCGCTTTTCCACGTGGTCGGAGAAGCAGATGACATCGTGCCCGTCGCCGAGAACACGGCCATCATGGCGGAAAAGTATCCGAAGCTCGGTGGGCAGATCACCGTTATTTCACATAAGGCCGGGCACCATCCGCATGGCCTTGATGACCCGCAGCCGACGGTGAATTTCATCCTCAAGTGCCTAAAGGTGCCCTAGCCCTGATCGTGGATTGCCGGAAAATCGCGCCTTTCTCTATCCGCAGAGTGCGGGTATCCAAGTGCCTAACGGATACCCATGAAGACCCTTCCCACGCCACCAAGGACCAACGCGATCCTCTCCTTCGACTTCGATGGCACCCTGCACGATCCCGCGTCCGATCCGCCGGTTCCGGCAGCGTTTTTCGCGCTGATCCGCCGCTTGCGGGATGAGGAGCAGGCGGTCTGGGGCATCAATACTGGGCGCTCGATGCACCAGATGGTGGAGGGTTTCATCGAGAGCCGTTTCCCCTTCCTGCCGGACTGGGTGGTCGCCCGCGAGCGTGAGATTTATTTCCCGAACGCCTTCGGCCGTTGGATCCCGCACACACCATGGAACAAGCGTTGCGAGAAGGAAATCCACGTGCTTTTCAAACGTGTCCGAAAACTGTTAGCCCGCATCCGATACGAGATCGAAGAGCACACCGGTGCGCAGTGGCTGGAGATGGATGGCGAGCCGGCAGGCCTGATTTCCCGGACTGAGGAGGAAATGGCCTGGATTGTAGGACACATCGAGCCGCTGATAGCGGACGAGCCGCAACTCGCATGGCAGCGGAACTCGATCTACCTGCGCTTCGGCCACCGGGATTTCCAAAAGGGCAGCAGCCTGGGGGAAATCGCGCGGCTGAATCAACTCGCCGCAGATCGTTGTTTCGCCATGGGAGACAGCCACAACGACGTGGAGATGCTCGATCCCGCCCACGCCGGCATGACCGGTTGCCCGGCAAACGCGGTGCAGGAAATCCGCGAAAAGGTCTCCGCCAACGGAGGTCTCGTCACCTGTGGCAGCCACGGCGCGGGCGTGATCGAGGCGCTGGAACACTACTTCCGGCGTGGCTGACAGGGCCGCCCAATGAATTTTCTAAAAATTAATTATTTACAAACCTAAAGTATTATTCACTCTCCATCCAACCTCGCGAGAGCAGGCGTGCGACAAGGGTTCCGGGGGGAAACCGCGTCGCAACTAAACGCCGCTCGACCCCGAGGGGGGATTACATGTCAGGCGCGGATTCGGCAACGGATCCGCGCCTCACATTTTTCCAGCAGGAAGCTGCGCCTCAGAATCTTCCAGGCGACATCGCTTCAATCGGCCGGAACGGCGCGTCACCAGCTAACAGATCCGCAACCAATCTGCCGCTGACGGGCGCGAGACTCAGGCCCATCATCGCATGACCGGTGGCGGCTATGAGATTCGGGAAACCGGCGGCTTTTCCCAGATACGGAACGCCATCCGGCGATACAGGTCGCAGCCCGGCCCATGGCTCGATGCCTGCGAAATCCTTCTCTGAAAATTTAGGGAAATATGCGTTCACGGATTTCACAATGCCATGCACCCGCGCCGGGTTGACGGAAAGATCCAGCCCGCCGACTTCCATCGTGCCGCCGAATCGCAGGCTGCCGCCCATCGGTGTGATGGCCACCTTTGCCTCTGCGAAAATCGAGCATAGCCCCGGCAGTTCCGGCGGTGTGGGAAGTGTGAGCGAGTATCCCTTGCCAGCTTGCAGCGGCAATTTCAGCCCCACGGTTTTCAGCAATCCCGCGCTCCATGAGCCGCCTGCAATGACGAATTGATCGCCCTCGAAACGCCTGCCGCCCGAGCACACCGCGCTTACCCAGCTGTTGTTAGTTTCAATGCGATCAATGACCACACCGCTCTCAATCACTCCACCCAACGCCAGCACGCGCCTGCGCATCGATGCCATGAAACGCGCCGGATCGAGATGGCAATCCTGCGGAAAATGCACCGCACCCGCGATCTCCATCGTCACACTCGGATCGAGCTTCCCGACCGCTGCGGAATCGAGCACCTCCGCCTCTAGTCCGATCTCACGCGCGGCCTCGGCCACTTCCGCTTCCTCATGCAGACCCTTCGCAGTCTTGCAAAGCATCAACAACCCGCGCCGCACCAACCCGAATTCCTCTTCCACCGACAACTCAGCGAACAACCTGCGGCTTTCCAGACTCAAATCCCGCAGCAAATCGCGCGATGCCGCCACATGACGCTCCGTCGAATTCTGATAGAAAAGCCACGCCCAGCGCAGCAACGCGGGATCGAGCCGAGGCCTGATGAAAAACGGACTCTGCGGATTCAGCATCATGCGCAAGCCCTTGGCGATCATGCCCGGCGCGGCGAGCGGGATGAAATGACTCGGCACGATCATGCCCGCGTTTCCCATCGAGCAGTTATCACCGCCTGCCGCCTCGCGTTCGATCACCGTCACGGAAAACCCGCGCTTCAGCGCATAGTAAGCCGAACACAGCCCGATCACGCCACCACCGACAATCACCACACGCCCGGATTTCATGCGTTCAGACTACGCGCGACGTCTTGTCCGGTTCTTCAGCGATTCCCTGTGAAACCGCAGAAGAGCGGGAGTTAGACCATTTGCCAGAATAGAATGCCGCTATGGGTTTGCGTTGCACTTCAGGTCAGGAGTTCAAGCTTCAGCTTGTCTTCGTGAAGAGCACGCTAAAGCGTGAACTCCTGACAATCCTTTGATCGCGCGAACTGAAGAAGATTTTGGCAATTACTATTGCCAAATGGCCTATGACACACGGCGTTTGATTCCTCTCCAGAAATCCACCTCGCCGAGCGGCTTGACCTTGCCCGCTTCGATATCCGCATCTCGCCTCGCCGCCTCAAGAAGCACTTCATCGGGACGGATGGATGGCTCCACGCTTCGGAGAAGTTCTCCCGCCAGCTTGAGGCGGGAACGCTGCGGAAGTTTCATTGCAAGATTCTGAATCTCCGATGCCGAACTCATGTGTCGAATCTCGCATGACACGCCTACGGCGGAAAGCGGAAATTCCGCCATCGTTTCACAGTGGACCATCACCATGCCTCCATGAATGCTCCGCGCATGGCGATGCGCTCAACGTGGAAAAAAATCGCGGCGGCCGTGACCGGCGGCGTGCTGATGGCGGGCGTGTTTCCACCGTTCGGGATGACGCTGTTAGTTTGGGTCGCGCTGGTGCCACTGCTTGCTGCGCTGTGGTCAGTGGAGGAGAAACGCGCGGGTTGGAAAGGCTTCGGCATCGGTTGGCTGGCGGGGATGGCGAGCCTGCTAGTGCAATGCAATTGGGTCGCATCCGTCTCATGGGTGGGCGCGGTGCTGCTGCCGATGTATCTCGCGATTTACTGGGGATTGTTCGGCGCGTTCGCAGCCACGCTCGGAAATCCACGCGGCGGATCTGGCAGCCTTCGTATTGCCTTCTTCCTCGCAGCCGTGTGGGCTGGCCTTGAACTTCTGCGCGGCTGGGTGATCACCGGCTTCGGTTGGAACGGACTTGCCATGGCCTTCGGAGAAACGCCACTGATGGCACAAGGCGCGGATTTGTTAGGAGCCACCGGACTCTCGATGCTGCCGGTGTTTTTCCAAGTGGTGCTGCTCCAAGCAGGCAAGCGCATCTGCGATGGAAACCGCCGCCTGCCTCTGGATCTCGTCGCCGCGCTGGCGGTGATCGGTTTGATGGCGGGTTATGGTTTCCTGCGCATCTCGATGGAACGCAGCAAGGAAAGCGTGCGGCTCAAGGCGCTACTTGTGCAGCTCAACATCCCACAGGAAGCGGCGCTGCAGTTATGGACCGCAGAGCAGGTTCACATGGCCTACGAGGATGAAACGATCAAAGCACTTGAGAAAATCAAAGCCGAGGATTCATCGCATTGGCCGGACTGGGTGATGTGGCCGGAGTGCGCTCTCACAGGAAGAATCCTCCGCACCGATGACGGCACCTGGGCAATGTGGCGAGAGAACTCGGAAACCATTTCTCAAGTCCGCAAGTCCGGGCCATTCCAACTCATCTACGGCGTGAACGAACTGGAGGCGGAGAAGGCCGGCGAGGACCAGCTCGTGATGAAAAACAAAGGCCGCGCATGGAACTCCATCGCCGTCATGTCACCGGACGACCAGTTGCAAACTTATCGCAAACGCCACCTCGTCATCTTCGGCGAGACCATTCCCTTCGTGGACAGCATTCCTTGGCTGAAGGAAATCTACGAACAACAAGCCGGCGTGGAATACGGCGGCTCCTTCACCGCCGGTGACTCGCTCGATCCCCTGCCTGTCCCCACCGCGAAGCGTGATGTGATCGGCGCGATCCCGACCGTGTGTTTCGAGGACTCGGTACCACGTCTCGTCCGCAAGTTTGTTAGAAATGAGCCGCAGGTCATCGTCAACACCACCAACGACGGCTGGTTCAAGCAATCCGCCGCCGCCGCACAGCACTTCGCAAACGCCCGCTTCCGCGCCATCGAGCTGCGCCGCCCGATGCTGCGCTGTGCGAATACCGGCGTCAGTGCAGCCATCGACACCACCGGCTCCACCGCCCACCCAGACACAGGAAAACCGCAACTGCTCGTTGATGCAAACGGCAGCCACTTCACACGCGGCTCGCTGCTAGCAGAACTCAAGGTGCCGCTGCATCCATCCACCACGCTTTACGCGATCATCGGCGACTACGGCCTCATGCTTATCGTGCTTATGGCATTGCTGCTGCCATGGGCTTCGCGTCGAAAAGCAATCGTGTGATGTTTCACTCTTCGTCCCAACAGGACGGCTCATACCAGCCCGGCACACGGTGCCGGGTATCGTTCGGAGATTGAAACCGCGTCCTGAATGGACGCTTCATGCATGTGCGGTTTGTTGGAATGCCATCCGCATGAGGTGTCCTTTCAGGACACGGAATGGCAAGCAACCATAATCCCGGCACCTCGTGCCGGGCTGATATGAAACGTCCCGTTGGAACGAAGAGATTCCGTATCACAAAGAACGGAACGCGTCCCGTCATTTCGGGGCGGTGAACTTCTGCATCGCCGCATCATTCCCGATCCACGCGCCGAAGTAGGACCACTCCGCACCATCGCGCCAGAGGAAGACGAAGAAAGGCCGGTCATAGTGAAAAAATCGTGGGATCATCATCGGCTTTGGCGGCAGCTCTGCAAAGGGTTCCACTCCTGTTTCCACCACCACACGCACCTTCGCGCCTTTCTCAGTCAGTTGGAAATTCGTCCGCTGCTCCGCCTTGTAGATGAGCCACGGCGGACCGCTCTGGCAATGCCGCAGCCCCTGCAACTGCGGAACGAAGTCCGTGGTGTCCTCCAGTTTCAGCACCGGTATCCTGACATCGTCGTTCTCATGCAGAGCAGGTTCCTGCACAGAACCCCATTCGCCCTTGAGCGTCTCCGCGCGCCAATCGCGGAGTGTCTTGCTTGCCTCGCTGAAACTCTGCGGCTTTTCCGACAGATAAAGCACCGCACTGTCATCTCCATCACTCGCGATCTGCAGTGCGTGGCTGCCTTTCTGATAGGCAAGCACTCTCACCACTCCACCATAAGCGCTCGATGCTTTGCGCCGCGTTCCGAAAAACCGGACCTTCGCGTTGTTAACGGATTTCGAGTGAAACACCAGCGGCGCATCCAGCGAAGGATGTAGTGGTTTTTTGAAAACCATATCGCGATCCAACAGTCCGAGTGCGATGCGAGAATGAGGCCGCGGTTCCATTTTGAACGGCCCCGTTTTTACACCCGTCATCCGCGCGGCCTCGGAGTTCGCCTTGTCGATGAGTTTCTGCGTCGCCTCTCCCGCCCACACCTTCCAGCGGTTGCGTGGCATGACCGCATCAGGCTTCCATTTGAAATGATCTAGCCGTTCCATCAGCGCGTTCGGCGGCTCCACTTTCACCAAGTCTCCAAGCCCATCATGCAGGCCGTCCCAAGCCGCCTGAAACAGCGGCGACCACACCACAGTCTTTCCTTCCGGAAACTTCTCCTCCGGATGCGCGACAGCGACAATCTCCGACGCCGGACAAGCAATAACGGACGAGAGGAGAAAACACAGCAACCATGACTTTTTCATAACACTTGCAGCAACGTGAGCGGCTCATGTGATGGTATCAAGAACGGTTTTCAATTCGGACTTCCCGCGCCGTTGAGGATTTCCATGTAGAGGTCTTCCAGCGAGCGGCGAACGGGGGCGAGTGCGCGCACGCGGATGCCTGCGTGGACGAGAGTTTCCACCAACGCGGCGGAATCGGAGCCATGGGGAAGATGGATGCGGCCGGGCGTTGTGACATCGCCGCCGTGGGCGCGGATGTGGGGCAGGGCTTGGTCCCAGGGATCGAGATCGGCATCGAAAACCTGGTCGTCTTCATGTAAGCCGCCGATGGCTCCTTCATACACGCGTTTCCCTTCGCGCAGGATGGCGACGCGATCGCACATCAACTCGACTTCAGCTAACAGATGGGAGTTGAAGAGCACGGTCATGCCGCGTTCGTCGCGCAGGCTGAGGATGAAGTCGCGGAACCACTTGATGCCTTCGGGATCGAGGCCGTCGGTGGGCTCATCGAGCAGCAGGACTTCGGGCTCGGGCAGGAGCGACTGTGCAAGCGCGAGGCGCTGGCGCATGCCGTGGCTGTAGGTGCGGACCTTGGATTGAATGCGCTTCGATAGGCCGACACGCTCGACGGTTTCGCGTGCGCTCTTCGCATCGAAGCCGCCGGAGTAGCTCATGAGGATCTTGAGATTTTCCCAGCCGCTGAGGTAGTCGTAGAAAGCGGGCGCTTCGAAGATCGCTCCTGCTTTGCGCAGTGCCTTCGAGCGGTCCTTAAGCACGGAGACACCGCCGATGGTGACATCGCCGCCATCGGGCATGACCATGCCGAGGATGATGCCGAGTGTGGTGCTCTTGCCCGCGCCGTTGTGGCCTAATAGACCGTAGATCTCGCCTCGTCCGACCTTGAACGACACGTCGCACAGCGCGGGTTTGCCGCCGAAGGATTTGGTGAGGCCGGTGGCTTCGAGCATGAGTGGAAATCGGTTAGTTGGAAGTGGCGAAGCGGGCTTTGTTGGAGCTGGTCTGGTCCGCGTAGAGGAAATTGGTGCCGGAGGGATGCCACGCCTCCTTGTCGGTGATGAGTGGGATTTTATCAGGCCGGTCCTTGATGCCGAAAAACGAAACCTCATTGAGAGTTTTGCCGTTCTGGAGGAAATTCCATAGATAACTGGAGCCAGATTTCCGGTATTGCTCGGAATCGTGCGGACACTTGAAAGCCTCGGCGTTTTCGACGTATGGCAGCAGCACGGTTTCCAGAACATCACCTTCCTCGCTCTTGCTGGCGCGCCCGGCCGCGAGGGTGGGCAGGATACTGTTGTGATCCTGGAGATAACTTTCCAAACCCACGCCTAGCGAGCGCAGGTTGTTCAAACAAGCTGCCTCGCGCGAGCGGGCGATGAACGATCTCGCCAGTGGAATGCCGATGCCTGCAAGCGTGCCGATGACGGCGAGCACGATGAGCATTTCGGTGAGAGTGAAGCCGCGGCGTTTCATGAGCTATTGCTGGCGCGGCGGGCCGAATTCGTTGCCGCGCAGGCCTTGCATGGTTTCGTTTACGGCCTCCATCAGCGGCGCGAGGTCGAGCTTGGTCTGGGTGGTGGATTTTTCAAAGTAGGCGCGCATTCCTTCCTGGCTGATCTTTTCTAACAAATCTGCGCCTAGCTCCTTGGCGCGCGCCAATTCCTCGGCCGTGCGGCCTTGCTCAATGTCACGCAAACCCATCTCGACGAATTTCTTGCGCTCCGCAGGCGGCATGGCATCGAGCGCCTCCATGAAGCGGTTCATGGACTCCATCACGGTGAGGTCGATGAAGAGATTCTTCTCGGTATTGTTCAGCTTGCGGAAGAACGCGTCGCCGGAACGGTTCTGACGGTTCTTCTCTCGCTCTTGGAAATCGAGGCCGTTGACGATGCTAGCGATGTCGCGCAGCTCTGCCTCGCGGCGTTTCGCCTCTGCGGGATCAGGCGTGGATTCGAGGGCGGACCAGTCGGCGAAATTGGATTGGAGGATGCGTTCGTTGAGCCGCTCCGCAGTGATCTTGCGGGAGGCGGAGTAGGTCCGCACACCCCACACTACGCCCCATACGAGGGCGAGCACGAGCAAGGCTTGGACGATTACTTTGCGGCGGGACATTGCGCGGCAGTATAAGACGGGACTCTCAACGCGCAAGCGGTCATGCGGTAACATGCGAACGTAGGCTCGTTCGTGAGAACGAGGAGGACAGACGTGGAGAACTGGGAGATTGCATTCTTACGAATGCGCCTACGTCTTTCGCCGGATTCAGCATCAACTGAAAACAGCAGCAAGTTCATCGGCGGTGAGCGCACGCCATTCGCCTTCATCGAGATCGTCGGGCAGGCGGAAGCCGCCGATGGAAAGGCGCTTCAGTGAAACGACATGGTTTCCCGCAGCGGCGAACATGCGGCGGACTTGATGGTAACGGCCCTCGTGCAGAGTGATGAGGGCTTCCTTTTCGCCGAGTGTCTCCATCGGCGCAGGCAGCAGTGGCTTGTTATCGCCGTTGAGAACGATCGTGCCGGATGCGAAAAGCTCCGCCTCGTGGCCTTCGAGTGGGCGATCGAGGATGGCGTGATAGATTTTCAGGCAATGCGACTTCGGATGGATGATGCGGTGGAGCAGCTTGCCATCGTCAGTCAGCAGGAGCAGGCCGGTGGTGTCCTTGTCGAGCCTGCCGATGGGATTGAGGCCTGGGTTTCGATGGGCGTAACGCTCGGGTAACAAGTCATACACCGTTGCGCCGGGATCGTCGGCGCTGCATGTGTAGCCGTCGGGTTTATTCAAGACGATGACGAGCGGCGATGGCGGATCGAGTTCCTCGCCACGGAAACGAATGCGCTCATGCGGCGGCACTTCGTTTTCCGGCAGGACGCGGCCTTCATCATCGGTGACGGCACCGGCACGGATGAAGCGCTGCGCTTCTTTGCGGGAGCCGTAACCGAGATTGGCGAGGAGTTTGACGAGCTTCATGGGGTGCGGAGTAGAGATCAGCGTTTGTCGGCGAAGAGTAGCTTGTAGGTTTTGTCTTCTGCGGGCTTGTGCCAAGAGAGGCGGAGTTGGTCGAGCACGGCTTCGTAGGGAAGTTGGCGGTTGGCGACAAGGAGAAGCCTACCGCCGCGTCTGAGTGCGGCGGCGGCCACTGTTAGAAACGCGCGGCCGAGATCCATGTCCGTTTCCTGGCCGCTGTGGAAGGGCGGGTTCATGAGGATGGCATCGTACGTTTCCGGCAAGCCGGTGGTGACGTCGTGCCAGTGGAAATGCACGTCACGCTGATGCGCAGCGAGGTTTTTCCTCGCGCAATCGAGGGCGCGCGAGTCTGCCTCGAAGAGTTCGATGCGGCTTATCCCCGGACAGTGGTGGAGTGCCGCATCTGTTAGAAAACCCCAGCCCGCACCGAGGTCAGCGACGTGGCCGCGAATGTTGGCGGGCAGGTGTTCGACGAGAAGACGCGAACCGGGATCGATGTGATCGCTGCTGAAAATCCCGGCTTGCGTGATGAAGTCGGCATCGGGAATCCGGCGCGGGTTTACGAGTGAGCGCCAATCGTTGAAGATCGCTTCGTTCCAGCTTCCGTCATTGGCAGCATGGAAGGCG
>JANMLQ010000034.1:0-9379 GCA_031372635.1 Akkermansiaceae bacterium
CAAAGGCGTAAACCTTGGACTGCGGTGAAAGCCCCAAGCGCATCAACGCTTTGGGAGTAAACGTCGTTTCCACAACGCAGCCAGTTCCAAAACACCAAGCCAGTCCGCACTCAAAGCGGCGATTTCCGCCGCAGTCCAAAGGAGGCAAGCTTCACGACTACACCGGAGACATCGAAGTCCTCCTTGAAGGCAAGCGTCACTGACGAGCTGCTTGAAATTCTGCACTCGAAGTCAAAGTCGGAGCGTCAGGAAATCAGGGATGCGATCAATCAGGTTCTTGAAAACTGGGGACGGCCGCATGGACATTCAGGCATCGGCATCCGCCGCCTCACTAAGACGATTTTCGAGTGCCGGGTCGGCTTGGATGAAAGGCTGGCTTTCGTGTTCATCGCGACGCCTCCTGAGTTGGTTTTCTTCTTCATCGGCAACCATGGTGAAATTCAGAAATTGATTCGATCCAACCGATGAAAACAAAAGCCTCTCAAAACGCCCACCGTAGCAGCGACTTCCGCGATTTCCTCTCCTGAGAATGCATCCTTCCAGAGGTGGAGTTACTGGCCCTCAAGCGCGTGGTTTTCCTCCAACTCCAGCAGATCCTCGCGCATGAAAATCAGCGGGGTGTAACTGGAATTGGTGGGCAACTCCGCCGAAGACCTTGGACTGCGTGCAGCCTGCTGCCGCTTTTCGCAATGCAGCCTGCTGCGAGCCGATGCGAAGATCCGGTGATGGATAAGACGCGGCACCACCGCGCGGTCGCAGCAGGCTGCCGGACCGAAAGCGACAGCAGGCTGTAGCAGTCCAAAGTGCGACGCCACTGCCCACCACTTTCAGTTACACCCAAATCAGCCGGGCATCTCTGGACCGGATATCCGATCCCTCAAACCCCTCGCTCACCATGGCCAGCCTCGGAAAAGCCGCCGCTCTCGGCCGGAAGGTGGAACTGCGCTTGGTGCCTGCTTGATGATCATCCGTGAGCGAGATCCGATTCACGGCACGGGAGTGGACTCGGTTTCTCCTGCCGCTTTGAACTCGTTGTAAGCCTTCTCCCAATCGACCGTCGGGAAGGCTTTCTTTACGGATTCGAGGAAATCTGGGCGGTTGAGAGTTTCAAAGGTAGCTTCCTTGAAGGTAATTTCCAACGTCATGGCGTGGATTAACTTGTCGGCGGTGGGGAAAACTCCCGCCAATACCTGCTCAATCCATTTACGGCATTCCTCCTTCGTAGCTGTGCCTGATGGGGATTGCCCGAAGATGGCCTCAGGGGGCTTTGCGATGACGAGCGGCAAGTAATGTTTCGCCACCTCCTCTTGAGAATCGGCTAGCTTTTTCTGGAGCGTCTCACGGACGGCTTCCTGATGCGCTTCGAGTTTTTTGCGGAGTTCCCCGATGCGCCTTTCTAACATCGGCTTCGTGTTCTTGAGAACCACGCGGCCATGTTCCTTCCCGAGCGAACGGGTCAGATTTTTGCGAATCTCGTTCAACTCGTCTTCGAGGGCTTTCGAGGAAAGGGCACTGCTTCGCTCGATCAGGTCGAAGGTGGTTCGTAGGCGTCCTTCGAGATCTTTGGATGAACCGAGATTCTGAATCTCAGACGGGATGCGAACCTTGTGCTTCTGGATCGCAGCACCGGTTAGTTTCATTTCCACATACTGGAGATATGGCTCGAACACCCGGACTTGGCGGACGACATCGAATTTAACGGGAGGTGCGATTTCGATGGCTTTCTTCACCTCTTCGAAATGGGCTTTTTCGACCTGCACCATACCGAGTTCAGCCGGCAGCTCCGCGATCTGAGCAGCGATTTCCGGCGTGGGGGCATCGTTGATGGCATTCTGGCGGGACACCGGGGAAAAGTGGATTGCGAACGCCTCCACCTGTGCGGGTGAAAGTTCGATGGCGTTTGGGGTTTCGTCGCTCTGCGGTTCGTCCTCAAGATAATGAGCGACCGGGGTGAAAACCCATCCACGTTTGTCCACGATCAGGATGCCGCTGCGGAAACCGGGGAAATGAGTCAGCTCGATTCCAGCTTTACGAAGCATTTCCACCGCAGCCAAACTTCCATAGCCCATGCGAAGCGTCCGTTCGTCGAAGTCTAGACTGACGGTCAGCTCAGGCGACAGAATCCCCGGAACGAATGCCACCAATGCGGCGGCCGGCCCATCCTGGATTCCCGGAGCGGCATAGACAACACGGGTTTTCGCGCTGCGGATCAACCCTGCGATTCGGTTGCTGGAAAGATCGGTGAAGAGTGAGGGGGTGGACATTGAGGGGTGAGTTTAGCACGCGGGGTGGGACAAATGTGGGGAGAGGGTACGTGCGTCATGAACCTTTTCTGGATTTGTTCTCCCGGATCTTGCCGATTTTGGTCTTCACGGGAGATTTGGGCACTTCAGCGGCTGAATGCATTTCCACATCTGGAAGGCTGGACGCAGGGAAGAGTAGTTTCCTCAGTGCGCCAATACTCCTCGGAGGATATGCGTGATGACGAGTTAATCGGTCAGCCATTGCATGGCAATTCCCGCATAGAGGTGCCAAATCAGTAGCTGGATCAGTATTTCGCACGCCTGCGGCGATGCTGTTCAAGTGATGAATCTCGATGTATCCCTGCGACAAGATTTCCCCGAATGTTTCATCGAAGTTGAATCCGCAGGCACTGCAATTCCTGCCATGGATCTGGATGGCGGCTTTCCGAAGTTTCGCGCTCCGCACCACGGCATAGTTGGTCTTCGGCTTGCGCCCTCCTTCTGGAGTGGGTGAAGGATCAGGTATGCTTTGGGTGGTTGCCTCGCTGGATGTGTGGGCCTTGCGCCGTCGGGGTGGCTTGGCCGTCTTAGCGGCAGGTGGTTCCTTGGGAGCTGATGTCCGCCGATTTGTTTCGTCAGCAAGGGCCGGAGATGAAGTGGGCGGAACGGCGTAGATAACAGAGGTTGTGGTCCAACCAGCAGGAGGGATGTGAGGTGGAATGGCAGGCGTCTGTTGCTCGTCACGAGCGGCCGCTCCAACCGGAGGTGCGGCAGGTGAAATGTGTAGCAGATCGGCAGGGAGTTGATGTTTGTCTTGAGGAGGCGCTATTCGTGTAGTTTCTAAATGTGTATATTCGTTGGAGGAATATGGTCGTTTTCGAGGAACCTCACCTGTTGGAGGTGGTGTTCTTGGCGCGAAATCGTTTGAAATCAGGCAATCTGCTATGGAATTAACCGAAAGAAGTGGTGCTGTGCAATAGAACCGGACTCGCCTTTTTTGCCATTTCACAGTCCGTAGCTCAGTGCGTGGTTCATAATACCAGTTTCGAGTCTCGGCAAACTGCTGCAAGACGTTTTCGTGGGGACGGCATTCGCTGGAATTGATCCTATAAACGATAATCAATCCGATAACGACAGCCATTAGAGCAAGAGGGAAAACAAGTGAAATGGCGATTCCAAACACAAGAGTCAAAATGGCATACAAACATTGCTTTTTTTGAGATGCCTTAATGGCCTGCGCGGAAGCCAGTGCCTCTGTATCGGAAGGCATCATTTTAAAGTAGTAGACGGCTACTTGTTGACACGGGGAACCAGATTGTTCGCCCCAAAAGATCGCGTGTGTTTCGGGTCATGTGTTTCGAGTTAGGTCACGCATGTTTCAGGTCAGGTTACGAATTTCAACATTTTCGTTTATTTCACGCCGCACAGGACTGGACTTCCTTGCGGATGGCATCGCCTTTTTCGCGATCGGCACGCATGAATTCGTAGTCGAGTTGGAGATTCATCCACAGGCCGGGCGTGATGCCGAAGAAGGCGCTCAGGCGCAGATCGTATTCGGGGGTGCAGCGGCGTTTGCCTTGTTTCATTTGTGTGAGGTGGGGCGCGGGAATGCCGCAGCGGCGGGCGATCTCCGCTTGGGACAGGTCGGATTCCTCAAGCGTATCGCGGAGGGTCTCGGCGAAGAAGTTGAGCAGCGGGATGAGTTGCGGTTTCTTTTTCATGGCGGTGGCTCAGTGATAGTCGGTGATTTGGACGTCGGCGGCGCTGCCGTCTTTCCAGCGGAAGACGATGCGCCATTGTTGGTTGATGCGGATGCTCCAGAATCCCTTGAGATTTCCAGAGAGTGATTCGAGGCGGTTGGAAGGTGGTTGGCGGAGTTGGTCGATGGCAATGATCCGGTGAAGCTGACGGAGTCTCATGAGCGCCCGTGGCTGGATGTCGCCCGGAAATTTCCGGGAATACTCGCCATGAAAGACATTGGAGGTTTCCTTGCACTTGAAGTTCTCGATCACTTGAGGTGAGCGTTGCCGCATTTGGTAATGATTTCAAGGAGAAATTGGATTTTTCAATCCAGCCAGTTCTCAAACCGCAGGCCGGGGACTTGGGCGAAGTCCACGGTGTTGCGGGTGTTTTTAGGGAACCTCAGATTTCGTCCAGTCTTCGACGGCCAGCCCGGGGACACGGTAGAATTCCCAGACGTTGTTGGTGACGATCATTCCATCACTGGCAAGGGCGGTGGCGGCGATCCACAGATCGGCTTCGCTAATCACAGATCCGGATCTTTCGAGTTCCGATCGGATCATCACGTATTGCTCGAGGATTTCATCACTCGGTAGGATCAACTGAAAGGGGTAGATGAATTCCAATACGGCTCGGCTTCCTACTGCGGATTTGTTGCTCTTCGCCGCGCCATGGAGCAATTCTGCTTTTACCTGAAAGGGTATTTTGATGGCGGCTGCCGGAGTATCCATGATTTTCCTCATGGCGGTCGGGGATTTTCCCCGCAGGCAGAAGATCACGATGTTCGTGTCTAGGAACCAAGTCATGTTTTCAAGGTCCATCAAGGCCGCTGATGACTCGGGTAGGACTGCGATCCGGAGCTTCAAATCCGGAGTTGTCGTCCATGGAGGAGAATAGTTTCCAATATCCGGAAGGGTAGCCATTTCCGGTGGCGAGGTCTTCGGATGCGGCGGCTTTTAATCGCTCCAGCGCCCACACGGATAGCGGTTTGTGGTTTGCTTCCGCAGCCCGCGCCAAAGTTTCGGCGAGGTGTTCTTCGAGTTCCAAGGTGATCGTACTCATGGGGAAAGACGTAGCATGCTGGATCAGGCGCGGCAATGACGGGGATTGTGAAATTTAAACAGTGGTAAGTCCGAACCGACTTTGAGCAGGCTGCGGGCGGTGAGTTTTTCTACTAACAATCGGCATTTCGGCAGCAGGCCGGCGTGGCGGAGGGAGAGAACATCGAACATTGAACGCCCGACATTGGACATCGAAGTGGGAGAAAATGGGATTCAGTGCTTGCTGCGGAGTCGGAGGACTTTGATGCCGGGAATGGTGTCGAAGTGTGGGTCGCGATGCACGAGGATGAGACCCGCCGCGTCCGCGACTCCGGCGATGAGAGCATCGGCCAAAGGCAGACGACCTGGTGCGGTATTGCGCAAACGGATCGCGGCGAGGGAGGATTCGGCGTCCACGGGAATGAGGTTGGTCAGGCTGACGGTGTATTGCAGGAACACATTTTCCCGTAATTTCACATCAGGCACCAACTCGCGTAGTCTTGTGTCGAGCTCGACCCAGGAAGGGGCCGCAAGGGCCACGACGTTTGGCCCTTGGGCAAGCAGGCTTTCCACTTCGTCGGCGCCGGGTTCATCTAGGTAGTGGGCGAGAATGGCGGAGGTATCGAGCAAATGGGTCATTCGAGGTGGGTGGAGCGGATGGATTCGTCAGCAGTTCGCTCGGCGAGCAAAGCGGCGCTGGGGTCTTGTCCCGGTTTGAGGAATTGCTTTCCTGCACCGCGCAGGCTGGCGGCGATGACGGACGGCTCCGGCAGGACGATGCAGCGGATTTCATCGGCATTGGACGATAGCTGCCAGTCGATTCTGGATCCGCTCTTGAGGCCGATGCGATTGGCGATCGCTGCGGGGATGGTGATTTGATTTTTTCCTGTGACGGTGGTAATCATGGGTAAAATGTATCCCATGATTTTTTTGGAAACAAGGGGAATTTAGTTTCATGGGTATCGCGTTTTGCTACTATGCGCTGTTGAGAAGCTACCACATGGCACGGTCAACAGCGGAATCCAGCCGCAAACCTTGGACTGTGGTGAAAGCCCCAAGCGCATCACCGCTTTGGGAATGGAAGCCGTTTCCACAATGCAGCTTGTTCCAAAACACCAAGCCCGCCCGCACTCAAAGCGGCGATTCCCGCCGCAGTCCAAAGGAGCGACCACATCTGCCGCTTCATCAATCCACGATCACCGATGCGGCTGCGGTCAGAATCGTGAGCCAGGTGGGGATGGTATCCGCAGACTCGGGGATGGACTCGATCGTTCCTCGTGAATGCGTCTCGCGCCTGTCACATTCCTGATAGAGACGCTTGGTCTTGTCTGCCTCGTGTTGTTGGAAGATGAGTTTTCCGCCTGCGCGCCACCACTCGGTGAGGCGGCGGATCTCACCGCCCTCCAGCCAGACTCCATGGGTGCCGCAGCGGTCGATGACGACGCCACTGCGGCCCGCGAAATTGATGTGACTCATGCGATCCGAGCACGTCGGGCATTTGCGGTAAGCCACCTCGTGATTGAATCCGTAGTCCTCGCCGATCTGAGCCATCTGCACTTGGTCCAGCCAAACGAGTGGATTGGTCTGCGCGTCGAGTAGCGACTCAAGCTCGCCGGGATTGAAAAACATACCGTGGCAGCCGCCGCAGCGTTCTACGCGGATCGGTGCACCCACATCGAACTCGATGAGCGAGAGTGTGGACTCGCAGGAAGGGCAGGGCAAAGTCCCATCCGATCCGAGATCGCGGAAATGCACCTGCCGCAAGTCGATGTCCTGCCGCACGCCGCAGTAGGGGCAGAATGTCATGGCTCCGGCGAGCGCACCTCCGCAGTTCAGGCATTTCATGATGGCAGTCTTGCTGTTCTCAAAAATGCGGTCAATCCCTGTCCGCGACGAACAAGGTGTGTGTGAAGCGTTTCGCCTTTGGATAGGCTTTGGCACCGATGCATTCGACGTTCTTGAAAACCTTTTCCAATGATCGAGCGAAGTCCTTGTCCGGATTCGCAGACCAGAAAACGACGCGACCGCCAGCGTGCAGTGCCGCCTTGGTCCGCGCGATGCCGCCTCTGTTATAGAGCCTGGCGTTTCCCTGCTGCACCAGCGGGTCCGGGCTGTTGTCCACATCCAGCAGGATGGCGTGGTAGCGGTCCTTACCCACACGCTCGATGATTTCCCCGACATCGCGCCGGTGGATTCTCACACGCGGGTCATCAACTAACAGACCGTTGACTTCCGTAAGAAACTCGCGGTTCCAGTCGATCACTTCTTGGAGCAGTTCCGCCACATCCACGATGGCATCCGGCGGACAGAGTTCGAGCACGCGGCGCAGTGTGTAGCCGAAACCGAGGCCACCTATCAGAATGCGCGGCTTCATCGGCATGTTTGCGCAAGCAAGTTCCGCCATCTGTTGCTCGGATGAGGACGCGGTAGTGCTCATCAACTGCACGCCGCCGACCTTCATGTAATGCTGGCCATCATGTTCCAGAAGTACAAGAACGGCACCGTCCGGAGTGCGGCAGGATGCGAGCGTGGTGGTGATTTTCATGAAGTTTCCAAGCGGATACTGCCCAGACAGAACGCATTGTCGAAACGAATGTAGTTCAGGACTTCAGTCCGTGCTTCGCTTGATGAAGAACGGACTAAAGTCCTGAACTACGATGATACCGTGAGGAACTTCTGCCAGTCTTGTATGCCGTGATGATTGCGGATCAGCGCGGTGGACGGCACCGCGCGCGGCACCGTGGGATGGCGCAGCAGACGCAAGCCCGCTTCATGCGGCAGGCGCGCGGCTTTTTTACCGTTCACCTCGCGGTGCGAGAGCACGCAGTTATCCCAAGTCGAGGTGCCGCCGCGAGATAGCGGAACGACGTGGTCGATATTGCCCTCATGCAGCGCGAGTTTTTTTCCGGTGTATTGGCAGATGCCGCCATCGCGTTCCCAAATGCCGCGCGCGCCGAAGCGCGGACGACAGATGGGAACCTTCGCATAATTCGCAGCAACGATGACCGTCGGCACCCGCACCGCACCGCGTGGAGTGTTGATCGAGTGATCCACATCACGAACCGGCAGCTTCAACCAATCATCCCAACGCACGGGCACGATGGAATCATCGCCCTGCACGTCGAGTCCGGTCGCCGCGCCGCTGGCCATCATGCAGAACGCATCGGCCGGAGTCTTGGTGTGGATCGCCTGCCAGTTGCGGTTCAGAACGAGCACGGTGGTTTTATGGAGGATGTCGCTCATGGGTAGAAGTTGATGGTTTAAAGTTGATGGTTGATAGAGAAGATCAGTCTTCAGCTTTTTCTCCGGCGGGGCTCATTTTCACGATTTTGGGATCGAAACGTCCGAGCACTTCGACGAGATCGGTCTGCGCGGCCATGACGGTGTGGATGTCTTTATAAACACCCGGCACCTCGTCCAGTCCGGCAGAGAGCAGCTCGACACCGCGTTCCTTTAGCAGCTTCTTGGTGCCGCTCCAAGTGAAGGATTGCAGTGCTTTTTTACGGCTCATCACGCGACCAGCGCCGTGCGATGCGCTGTGCAGCGAGGCAGGCTCGCCTTTTCCGCGCACCAGGAAACCCGGACTCGCCATCGAGCCGGGGATGATCCCGAGCACACCCTTGCCAGCTGGAGTCGCGCCCTTGCGGTGGACGATGAGTTCCTTTTCCTCACCGCTCACCACGTGCGTTTCCTTCCACGCAAAGTTGTGGTGGTTCTCGATATCGAGTATCACACGCGCACCGACTTTTTTGGCGATGTGCTTGTGAATGAGTTCATGGTTGGCGGCTGCATAGCGGCCCATCAGGTTCATGGCGTTCCAGTATTCCTGGCCGTCCGCCTCATCGAGCGTGAGCCACGCGAGGTGTTTGAGTTCCTTCGGCAGATTCGTGCGGCGGGCCATGGCTCGCTTGCTGTAAACATCGCAAACCTGCGCACCGGTCCCACGCGATCCCGAGTGACTCAACAACGCGAGGTATTCGCCGGGCGGAAAACCCAGCGAATCATCCGTCACGGTGAACGCGCCGAACTCGACGAAATGATTTCCGCTGCCGCTGGTACCGAGTTGTTTCCACGCCTTGTCATGCAAGTGCTTGGTAATCGGGGAAACGCTCCAGTCCTCGTCCATCACGCCGTGATCGCGGCGATCCTTGAACTCCGCGCCGATACCGAAGCGGGTTTCGTTTTCGAGAATGTTAGCCAAACGGTCACGCTGACCGGGAATGATGTTCGCCTTGCGGTCATACACCGTGAGTTTCATACGGCAGGCGATGTCAACACCGACGGCATAAGGAATCACGGCATTTTCTGTGGCAAGAACGCCACCAATCGGCAGGCCATAGCCAACGTGCGCATCGG
>JANMLQ010000067.1:0-5064 GCA_031372635.1 Akkermansiaceae bacterium
TCCTCAAGCCATGTCACTCGGCCTTCTCGGCAAAAAACTCGGTATGACCCGCCTGTTCGACCAACAGGCCGGGATCATGATTCCCGTCACCGTCATCGACGTTTCCGACAACACCATTCTCCAAACCAAGACTCCTGAAAAGGACGGCTACACCGCTGTGCAGGTCGGTTTCGACGATCAGAAGGAACACCGCTCGATCAAGCCGGACCTCGGCCGCTTCAAGAAAGCCGGTTCCAAGCCAAAGCGCTTCGTGCAAGAGTTTCGTTTTGAAACCGGAGCCGCTGTTCCTGAAACCCACACCGGCATGGAAACCTTCACCGCCGGCCAATGGGTGGATGTGATCGGCGAATCCAAGGGCAAAGGCTTCCAAGGTGCCGTCAAGCGCCACGGTTTCGGCGGTCTCAAGATGACCCACGGATCCATGATGCACCGCCGGACGGGAGCCATCGGTTGCCGCTCCACTCCAGGTCGCGTTTGGAAAAACCAAAAGATGCCCGGTCACATGGGAACCACCCGCATCACCGTGCAGAACCTCAAAGTCGTAGCCGTTCGTCCAGAAGACGGTGTCATCCTCGTTTCCGGAGCGGTCCCAGGCACCAAGGGCAGTTATGTCACCGTGCGCGCCGCCAAGAAAAAGACCGCCTGATATCAAGGCACACGTTTAACTCTCAAGATTCCAAGTCATGTCCGCCAAGTCACTCACCGTCGAAGACGCTCAGGCCGCCAACCTCGTGCTGGTCGGTCCGGAAAAAGGACGCCAAGCTGTTCACGATCTCGTGACCGCCTATCGCGCCAACCGCCGCACCGGCTCCGCCTGCACCAAAACGCGCGGCGAAGTTTCCGGTAACAACAAGAAGATCTTCAAGCAGAAGGGCACCGGTAACGCACGTCACGGTGACAAGCGCGCCCCCATCTTCGTCGGTGGTGGTGTCGTCTTCGGCCCGCGTCCTCGCGACTACTCGAAGAAGGTCACCAAGACCGTCCGCAAGCTCGCCCTGCGCCGCGTCCTCGGTGACCTCGTCGCCGGTGGCAAGATCCAGACGGTTCCTTCCTTCACCATCGCCGATGGCAAAACGAAGTCCTTCCTCGCCGCGATCAACGCGATCACCAAGCCGGGCAAGATCCTCGTGGTTTCCAACACCTTCGACGACTCCACCTACCTTGCCGGTCGCAACGTCGGCCATGTGCAACTCGTCACCGGTTCCGACGTCAACGTCGAACAACTCCTCCTTGCGAACTCCGTCATCCTCGTCGGTGACGCGCTACAAACTCTTGCGCAGCGCAGCGCCTGAACCCCGGACCCCACACCGAGATCATGAAAGACATTTACCAGGTCATTAAAAACGTCCGCCTCAGCGAGAAAGCTACCTTTCTCCAAGAGACGAACAACGAAGTTACTCTCGAAGTCGATCGCAAGGCCAACAAGCTGGAGATCAAACAAGCCGTCGAGCAACTCTTCGGAAAAACCGTCGTGGGAGTCCGCACCGCCAATTATGACGGTAAGCTCCGCCGCCAACGCCGCGCTGATGCCGGCCGCACCAACCACTGGAAAAAAGCCATCGTTCGTCTGAAAGAAGGCGAGTCGCTCGATCTGATCTAAGCGATTCCAGCAATTCCAAACGTAAAACTTCACAGTTCCGCGAGTCATGCCACTGAAAAATTTCAAGCCCATCACCCCATCCGCGCGCTACAAGAATCTCCCGTCCTTCGACGAGATTACCAAGAGCAAGCCTGAGAAGAGTCTTCTCACGCCCTTGAAGCGCAGCGGTGGCCGTAACAACACCGGCCGCATCACCTGCCGTCACATAGGCGGTGGCCACAAGCGCCACTACCGTTTGATCGACTTCAAGCGCGGCAAAAAGGACGTGCCAGCTACGGTTGTCGGCATCGAATACGATCCGAACCGTACCTGCCGCATCGCCCTCATCCAGTACACGGACGGCCAGAAATCCTACATCCTTGCCCCGCTCGGTCTGGAAGTCGGTGCCACCGTTGTTTCCGGTGCCAACGTCGCGCCGAAGACCGGTAACGCGATGCCACTCAGCGCCGTGCCGCTCGGAACCTCCATTCACAATATCGAGCTTATCCCCGGCAATGGCGGCAAAGTCGCCCGCGCCGCCGGACAACTTGCCGTGCTCTCCAACCGCGATGGCGGCTGGGCGCTCGTGAAAATGCCTTCCGGTGAAATCCGCCGCTTCAATGATCGTTGCTTCTGCACCATCGGCCAAGTCGGCAACCGCGACCACATGAACGAAACCTCCGGCAAAGCGGGCCGCACCCGCTGGCAGGGCGTTCGTCCAACCGTCCGTGGTATGACGATGAACCCCGTTGACCACCCGAACGGTGGTGGCGAAGGCAAATCCAAGTCCGGTGGTGGTCGCCAACACCTTCTCAGCCCATGGGGTCACGCGAAGGGCCAGAAGACCCGCAACAAGAAGAAGACCACTGCTGTCTTCATCGTCGAGTCCCGCCACAAGCGGAAGTAATCGTTTCCTAATCTCAAATCTGAAATCTCAAATTTCTTATGCCACGTTCCCTCAAGAAAGGCCCATTCGTTGATCAGAAGCTACTCGCCAAGATCGACGCTGTCGCCGACGCCGGATCTGACCGCAAGCCCATCAAAACATGGAGCCGCAAGTCGATGATCACCCCGGACTTCGTCAGTCACAACTTCGCCGTACACAATGGCAAGACCTTCGTTCCCGTCTATGTCACGGAAAACATGGTCGGTCACAAGCTCGGTGAATTCGCGCCGACCCGTATCTTCCGCACCCACGGCGGCATCGGTAAGAAGTAAGCCGTTTCGTTTTTTATCCCCACGTTTCACATGCGCCGCACCTTCCAATTCCATGCTCTTGCCGCCGCCCTCGGGTTGCTGGCCGGTGCCGGAATGTGCGCCGCCCAAGCAGCGACTGCGGAGCAACTCCAACAGGCCATCATCGAGCTTCAGGAGCAGAATCAAACGCTCCAGCGCAGCCTCGCCGAATCCAATCGTGGGGAAAAACAAGCGTCCGAACAACTCGCCCAAGTCCGCGAGCGTCTCGAAGCACTCGGCAAAAACCTGCTGGATGGTGGTGATGACCGCCTCGTTCAGGCCGCATCCGATCTTCAGCTCGCCAACGAAAGGATCACCGGACTCGAAGGCTGCGTCACGCGACTCGCCGCTGCCGTCAACGATTACATCCGCACGGCCGTCGCCTCAGATCCGGATTCAAGACTTCGCGTCGAAACTTCACTAAGAGAGCTTGACGCTGTTCTCGGACTGCGGCAAAAGCCCCGGCCCGACGTGCGTTCCGGCTCTCTTCAGCAGGCTCGCATCGTCAGCCTCGACCAGGAAAGCGGCATGTTGGTTCTCAATATTGGCGAAAGCCAGGGAGCCAGAATCGGCATGACCTTCCGCCTCACCCGCGGGCAACAGCCCTACGGTAAAGCCATTCTCGCCGACGTCCGCAAGGGCGTCAGCGGTGTGTTTGTCGAAAACCTCGACAACCCCGCCGATACCCCACGCCCCGGCGATCTCGCCATTCTCGAAACACAAGCCTCAGCGAAGTAACCACTCACGTCAGCCGACCATGGAAGTCAAAAGCATTAGTAAATACGTCCGTCTCTCGCCCAAAAAGGCGCGCGACGTCGCCCGCGTCATTCAAGGCATGCCGGTCTCGAGCGCGCTCGATATCCTCACCTTCACCCCGAAAAAAGCTGCACAGCTTATCGGTAAAACCCTCAAGACCGCCATCGCCGATGCGGAAAACAATTTCTCACTGGATACCAGCACCCTTGTGATCAAGGAAGCTGTCATCGGAGCCGCCCCTACCCAGCGCCGTTTCAAGCCACGCGCCAAGGGCTCCGCAGGTCCGATCCTCCGCCGCTCCAGTCACATCTCCATCACACTCGTGGGTTCTGCTCCCGAGAAGAAAAAGAAGGTCGCCCGCAAGGCCACCTCAAAGAAAACCGAAGAAGCTCCCGCCGCCGCCGCTGTGGAAGAACAAGCCTGAATCAATTCTCTAACATCCCTCACCAAACATGGGCCAGAAAGTAAATCCGATCGCATTCCGTCTCGCAGTCAACAAAGACTGGCGCTCGAAGTGGTATGCCAGCGGCAAAGACTACACCACCAAGCTGCACGAAGACCTCGCAGTTCGCGGTTATCTCAAGAGGAAGCTCCAGAACGCCGGCCTTGCCCGCGTTGTGATCGAGCGCGCTTGGAATAGCGTCCGCGTCACTCTTCACACCTCCCGTCCCGGTCTCATCATCGGCCGCCAAGGCAAGGAAATCGAAGTGATGACAAAGGAAATCGGTGACATCTGCAAAGGTGCCCAAGTTAAGATCGACATCATCGAAATCCGCAAGCCGGAGCTCGACGCCCAACTCGTTGCCGAGCAGATCGCCGTGCAGCTTGAGCGCCGTATTTCCTTCCGCCGCGCCATGAAACGCGCGCTGCAAACCGCCATGGAATTCGGTGCTGAAGGCATCCGCCTCCGTTGCGCTGGCCGCCTCGGTGGTGCGGACATCGCCCGCGCCGAAGGCTACCGCGAAGGCAAAGTGCCTCTTCAAACTCTCCGCGTCCCTCTCGACTACGGCTTTGCCGAAGCCCGCACCGTTTACGGCATCATTGGCGTGAAGTGCTGGGTCAACAAGAAGGAAGACGATGGCACCCAAGGCCCTGGCAGACCCCAAGGCGATCGCGGTGATCGCGGCAACCGTGGCGGTGATCGCCGCGGCGGTGGTGATCGTGGTGGCAATGGCGGCGGTGATCGTCGCCCACAGAACCGCAACTGATTTTCAAACTACAACTTACACTAACAACTTTTCCAAGGAGGACTGAGCTATGCCTTTGATGCCCAAACGAACCAAGTTCCGCAAGAGTCACCGCGGAAGCCGCTCCGGTAATGCCCAAACCGGAACCACAGTCGCCTTCGGTGACTTCGGCCTGCAAACTCTCGATCGCGGATGGATGACCAACCGCCAGATCGAAGCCTGCCGTATCGCGATCAACCGCTCGCTCAAACGCAAAGGCAAAGTCTGGATCCGGATCTTCCCGCACAAGTCCATCACCTCACGCCC
>JANMLQ010000084.1:0-9364 GCA_031372635.1 Akkermansiaceae bacterium
AGCTGATACTGGACACGGACGACGCAGCCACCGGCGGCCATGGCAGGATCGACCACGCGTTTCACTACCCGGTGGACGCGGACGGCGTGATGAAGATCTACAGCCCCTCGCGAAGTGGGCTGGTGTTTGCGAAAATGTGAGCAAGCGGAAAAGAAAACCCCGCCACGGCAGAACCGGGCGGGGTTTTGAAAAATGTTTGGAAGCTGGACTTACCAGGTCTTCACGTCGTCGGTGCGTTGGCCGCCGGCCTTTACGCCGTCGGCACCGTTGGTCCACACAGCCACGCGTTTACCATGGAGTGTCGCTCCACCGCCGCCAGCCGGGGCGGGTTTGACCTGCTCATCGAAATCAAGGTCAAGCATCACGCTGTAGCCACCGCCCCAGGGATCGTAGAGTCCTTTGGGTTTGCCGGAAGTCTCATAGACCATGCCGTCTTTGGGATTTTTGGCCGCAGCATCGCTCTTGCTGGATTTCACGGACAAGAAATTAATTCCCCGGGTATTGAGCATGGTGCCGGAGCTGTCCTCCTTGCCCATCAGGATAGTTATAAGAGTAACACCCTCTGAAAAGTCCGTCTTAACAGGGGCATCACTCGTGCCGGTGCTCGGCATGCTGCCGTATTCCGTGAAAAAGTTGTTCACTGCAGATTCGAGCGCGACCGCTGTGGACTGCGCAGTGGTTCTCCTAGCTTTCTCGATGGCGGCAGCCCCTGCGCCAAACCCGGCAGCGGCCAAGACGGCGATGATTGCGATGACAACGAGCAGCTCGACCAAGGTGAAACCGCGACTGCGGCGGGAAGGTGGGATTTTCATGACGGCGTTAGGATGGATTTTGAAGCGGATGCAGCAAACACAAAGTTCCGGCGACACTTACGCCCGATTCCGCATTCACATGGTAAAGACCTAAAGCCGGACGATCGGCGGTGCAAACTTTTATTTCCGGGCTTTGCGTGGCGGTGAAGAGGATAGGCAGAACCATTGATAGCAGAATCATTTTGAAAAGTCGCCCGCCTTTGCCGTTGCGGTGTCAGGAGTGTGGCGGCAAGCTGCTGCCATGCCCGATGGAACTATCCGAGACGCTGTTCTCGAGCACATGCGCAGCCACCCCACCCAGCCGATGACGAAGTCGTCGCTGGCCCGTCAGCTTCAGATTCCCGTCGAGAAACGCTCGGAATTGAGAAAAGCCATCGAGTCTCTAGCGGCCGAGGGTGTCATCGAGGAGAAAAAGAAAGCCTGCTACATGCTACGCGCCAAGACCGGCGGCAATGCGCTCACCGGCACGCTGAAATTCCACCCAAAGGGCCACGCCTTCTTCTTCCCGGACATGGGCGATGAGGCGAATCTCGCTACCGGCCTGGACCTCGTCGCACTCAACCGCGTCCAGATCACTCGCCGCGATACGGGCACCGCGCTGGATGGCGACCGGGTGCTCGTTTCCATCCAGAAACCCAGCCCGAAACGCCCGTTCCGCACCCGCAGCGAGATCGTCCCGGACGCACCGGACGACGCGCGCGGTAAGGTGGAGAAAATTCTCGGTCGCCGCTCCGGCAGGCTCGTCGGCATTTTCCGCAAGAAGGGCAACTTCGGCTGGATCGACTGCGAGGACAAAGCGGTGGATGGCCGTGTGGACATCCTCGGCGACACCACTGCGCAGCCGGGGCAGCTCGTTGTCGTCGATTTGGAACACTGGGAAGATGCAAAGACCGACCCGCGCGGACGCGTCATCGAAGTGCTCGGCTGGCCCGGCGATCCCGGCGTGGACATCATCGGAGTGATCCACCGTTTCGGATTGCGGACTTCGTTTCCAGACAACGTGCTCGCCGAAGCGCGCGGCGTTTCCGAGGAGCCCGAGCCTGCGGAAATCGCCCGCCGCAAGGACTGGCGGGACAAGCTCGTCATCACCATCGACCCCGCCGATGCGAAGGACCACGACGACGCCATCTGGCTGGAGAAAACCCGCAACGGCTGGACGCTCGCCGTCCACATCGCGGACGTTTCCCACTACATCAAGCCCGCCAGCCCGATGGACAAGGAAGCCATCGAACGCGGAAACTCCACCTACCTCGTGGACCGCGTGTTGCCCATGCTGCCGGTGGAACTCTCTAACGGAATCTGCTCGCTCAAGCCCAACGTGGACCGCCTCACCAAGTGCGCGTTGTTAGAAATCTCCACCGAGGGAAAAATCACCAAGGCCACCTTCATCGACGCCGTCATCCACTCGCGTGCCAAGCTTTCCTACGAGCATGCCCAAGCCATTCTCGATGGCAAACCCGCGCCGGAAGGCTCGGACCCGCTGCTCGTCCCGATGGTCATTGAAGGCTGGAAACTCGCATCCGCCATGCGTAGCCGCCGTTTCCAGAACGGTGCGCTCGATCTCGAAATGTCGGAAATCAAAATCCGTCTCGATGACAAAGGCCGCGCCTGCGGAGCCGATCCTGTCATCCACACCTCTAGCCACCAACTCGTCGAGGAGTGCATGCTCGCCGCCAACGAAGCCGTCGCGAAAATCCTCCGCGAACGCATGAAACCCGCCGTCTATCGCATCCACGAAGATCCCGATCCATCGCGGCTCATGGACTACACCGAGACCGCCAAGCTCCACGGCTACCGCCCCGGCGACCTCACCAACCGCGCCCACATCCAGAAATTGCTAGACGAGTCCAAAGGCACGCCGGAAGAGCACATCATCAAGCTCGGCCTGCTCAAAAGCCTCAAGCGCGCCGCCTATTCCGCCGAGCCCATCGGCCACTACGGCCTCGCCAAGACTGACTACTGCCACTTCACCAGTCCCATCCGCCGCTACGCCGATCTCATCGTCCACCGCGCGCTCCAGCCGCTGCTCGTCAATCCGCCGCCGCGTCATGACACCACGCCCTCGCAGACCGACCTCCGCGAGATCGCACGCCACATTTCCGATAGCGAGCGCACCTCCGCCGAGGCCGAGGGCGAGACCAAGCAGATCAAGCTCTTCGAATACCTCCAGCGCGTCGCCGAAATGCACGACCCGCACGTTTTCGATGGCCTTATCACCGACGTGCGACCGATGGGCCTCATGGTCGAGATCCCGGACATGGGCATTCGCGGCGTCGTCAAACGCGAGGATCTTCCCGAAGGCCGTTGGCGGCTCGAAGCCCATCGCGGCGCTTGGGTTTCCGCCGATGGAAAAGTCATCGCCATGGGTATGCGTGTGCCGCTCCACGTCATCGGCCTGGATCGGGAAAAACGCTTCGTGGATTTCGCAGTCGCGGGTCGTCCGACCACCGAAGGCACGCGCCCGCTCACGCCGCGCCCCGCGCCGCCGGTGAAACACCACGGCAAGCCGAAACCCAAGCCCGCCGCCAAAGCCGGCCCGCCCGGACCCGGTAAAAAACACGGCAAGTTCAAGAACAAGCGCAGGCGCTAGAACCTACGCGTTCACGGCATGAAAGGCCGTTTGACAGACCGGAGAATGATTTCATAGTTCACTCCACTATGAATACTCGCAGTGCTACCCGTCAAACCAACCGCCTTCTCAAGTCCTGGGCCGTCCTCATCGGTTCCGCCGTCATGGCCACCACCTCTGCCAAGGCGGACGACACCAGTCGTTTCGAAGCTGCCGATGCCGATTCCTCCGGCTCGCTCACACTCGCCGAATTCAAAAACGCCCTACCGGGAAAACAACCGCCGCACGTTGTTGAGAAAAAATTCAATCACGCAGATGCGGATGACAACGAACTCGTGGACCTCGCTGAATGGCTCGCCTTCCGCGAAGAAGTAGAGCAGGAAATCACCGACAAGGAGAAGCACACCGCCCGCTTCAACGAAGCGGATCTCGATGACGATGGCTTCCTCAGCTATGACGAATTCAAGGCCACCGTGAAGGGCAAGAAGCCGCTCATCGAAGTGCGCAAACGCTACCTCCGCGCGGATACCAGCGGCGACCTCCAGATCTCACTCGACGAATGGCTAGACATGAGCGGCGACGATCTCGAAAAGCCGTTCAAACATAGCAAGTTCACTCTGGCCGATCTCAACGGTGACAACCAACTCACCCCCGAAGAATTCGCCACCACCTTCCCGCGCAAGACACCGCGCAAGACCGTGTTGAAGAAGTTCAGCAACGAGGATGAAAACGACGACGGCTACCTCACTCGTGACGAGTGGAACCCCGGCGGCAAAGGCAAGTCGGTGTGATCATCACCCGACTTGGATTGCGGCGGGAATCGCCGCTTTGAGGATGTCGGGAGCGTCATCCTTGAAGCTTGAACATTTCGCGCAGTCAATGAAGCGGGCCGTCTTGGTGATTTGGATTAAGCCGAGAATCAAAAACGGACTCTGCCGCCAAAGCGGCGATGCCCGCCGCAGTCCAAAGTTTGCTCCCAGCCCTTATGTCGAGGGCTGGAGCAGATAGAGGCCCATGGTGGCGGCGGAGGCGTCCGGCGCGGTCATGCGTTTCTTTTCGTGGCCGGCGCCCCAGGAGTCGGTGAAGATAATTTCGTTCTTGGTCGTGTTATAGCCGATGATGATGCGCATGTGGCCACCGCCGGACTGCTTGGCTTTTTCTCCGTTTTCCGGGAAGAGGCCGAGCTGGAGCGCCCACATGATAGGCACGCCCTTGTCGATGTTTTCACGGACGTTACCCATGAACTTCTCAAACACTTGGCCCTTGCCGTTCACTTCACGCAGGACTTCGGGTTTCAGTCCGCCGAAGAAGTAAATGTAGTTATCGGTATCGAGTGTCTTCTCACCGAGTTTCTTGGCGGCGCTGTTGTACTTGCGCAAGAAGCTCTGGTATTTGCGACTGGAGTAGTCGAAGTCCATCAGGGTTTGAAAACGAGTTTTGTATTTGCCTGAGATTTTCTTCATGGCGTCTTCCATCTCGTCCGGGTTGGTGCCACCACCACCGGCGGCGTTGCCGGAAATCTGGGCCATTTCGTGTTGGTCTGCGGGCACGCCGTAGTAGTTGAAGATGCGGGCGGCTGTGGCGACGGCGCAGTAGCCTTTGTCTCCCTGATCGATCATCGGAATTCTTGGGATCAGGACATCGCCGGTTGAGGTATCACGGACTACGGATTTCGCGAGTTCGGCGCGTTTGACGGAAGTGGCACCGCCGGTGCTGGTGTTCATGCCGATCATGCTGGCGGGCTTGGGCATGAGGCGCAGGCGGATGAACTCGCCTTGGAAATTCTGCCCAGATTTTTCGCGACCGGAGTATGGATCGCGGATGCGCTCCTTGCCGCCGCTAAACTCAAGTTGCGCGAGCATTTCAGTGCCTAGCCACATGCGGCGCTCGGCGCGCGCGGCGCTGGCGGTGTCACGCCCGCGGTTCTCGTATTTCGGAGCCACGCTGCCGTTCAGATCGGTGCTCCAGCCTTCGATGATTTCGTTGAATTTCTTTTCGGTGATGTCGGCGTCCTTGGAGTCGCCCTTGTTCCAGACTGCGATGGAGACTTCGGCGAGTTTGCCGGCTTTGATGATGAAAATGACTTCTTCAAGAGTGCGGGTGCCATCGAAGGCGGTGAGTTGCAGTTGGCTGAACATGTTGTCCCGGCGGATCATGCCGCGATCCTTGACCTGTGCGGAAGCCCACTTGAAGCCCTTGCCCTTCCAATCGGCCTCTAGGGTGGCATCGGTGTAGGCCCAGAGCTTGGCGGGATCAAACAGATCGTCGATGGCGACGCTGCGGGTTTTCTCATCACTGGGGCGGATGACGATTTTCTTCTGCGCGTGGGCGAGGGGCGCGAGCGGCAGCCAAAGCAGCGCGAGGAGCGAGATGAGGGTTGGTTTCATGAGCGTGATACTGATGGGATTATCCATTGGCCATCATGAAAGTATCGTTTCCAGATGACACAAGCCCGGAATGTGCGACGCGGAAAATGCTTTCACCCGTGGATGCGCGAGACCCGCAGGCGCTCGGCTCCGACAAGTGCGAGAAAACGCGCGTAGTCTTCCTCGCGGGTCGAGGAATGGAGGACATAAGTGTATTGCGGCCAATGTTTCATTTCATCGAGTGCATTGGCCATGCGCAGGGAAATGGTTTCCTCACTGTCGGTGCCGCGGCCGGAGAGGCGTGCGTGCAGCTCCTCACCGCTGGGCGGCATGACGAAGAGCTCGACGAGTGCGCGGCGGATGTCCGGATCGGCGCATTGGCGGACCAGCGCGGCTCCCTGGACGTCGATGTCCATCACCACGTCCTGCCCGGCGGCGAGGTGGGCGAGGACTTCGGATTTCAGCGAGCCGTAGTGGTTGCCATGGACTTCGGCGTGTTCGAGGAAATCTCCGGCGATGATGCGGCGCTCGAATTCTTCGCGACTGAGGAAATGATAGTCACGCCCATCCTTTTCGCCGGGGCGCGGGCTGCGGGTGGTGCAGGAAACCGAATAGCGGACCTCACCCGCATCCGCCAAGCGGCGGCACAACGTGGTTTTTCCCGATCCCGAGGGGCCGGAAACGACAAGCAACATCCCAGAACGCGCGGACATGCGCGGATCATGATGGCGCGGACGCCGCTGGCAAACCGATTTCAATCACCGCCTCCGCCGCAGCCACCACAACCACCGCCGCCGCAGCCGGAACCACAGCCCGAGCCGCATCCTGAAGTGCCACAGCCTCCGCCGTCCGCTCCGGCCTTGGGCGACTGGAGCGCGGAGAGTTCCGCCGCAAGGCCGATTTGCCCGGCGAGCCACGGATCGGACATTGGTCCTAACAGCGCGATGGACATCGCCCATGCGGGAAAATCATCCGCTGCGGAATTGCCTGCCTGCGAGGTGCTGGAACGATCACGCATCCTTCGCAGCACTTCGGCGCCGGCGGGGGTGAGTTTTCCCGCCTTCCGTCTGGCCAGCGCATGTGTGATCGCCAGAACGAATACGGATAGAAACAACGCGATGACGAGATATGCCACCGGCTTATCCCGGCTGATGCCAATGAACAACTTGATCACGCCGATCACGATCACGATCATGACTGGATTGAGAGAAAGGCAGCCGCCATTGTTGAGTTCTTGCTGCGTCGGGCGCAGTCCGGCTTTGGCGAGACGCGCTTCGATCGTCGTGAGCCGAGAAACTGCGGCGGCTCCCACCTCCTTCATCTTGAGACCTTTCTTCGATGCGAGAATGGCCTGATAGATCGCGTTTTCCACAGCACCCAATCTCCCTTCACCCGGCTTGTCCTTTTGCGCGATGAGACGCAGACCGGTCCAGGATTTTTCCCAAGTGATCCATCCGCGTCTGAGGAGACAGGAAACCGCAGTTTGCAGCACACGTGGCGGGCCGCCAACCAGATAGGCGGCATCGAATGGATCATGGAGGTCCGTGGGATTCGATGGATGGCGGAAACGCTCGCTCATACGGCTGGCGCGCCGGTAGGACCAGATGGACGCAACGAGCAGCGCCACTCCGTAAAACCACAGGAACTCCGGCCCATGCCAGTCGAACACAGGCACGGTGGCGTGAAATGTTAGATCAAGCATGTCGTTCATGGGAATGGAAAGCGCTTGTTGCGGCGGAAGGGCGGGAACTTGGAGATGATCCAGAAACACGCGGGATCTACCCAGCGTGCGGAGTGTTTCATGGCGGCGCGTTGTTGCGGTGAAGGCCACAGATCGGCGGGAGGCTCCTCTCTGAAATGATGACGGTAGCTCGCAAGCGTGCGCTCATACCAATCCGCGAATTTCCCGCGCTCCTCTGCGCCTCCTTGGGTCGGCTCGTGATGCAGCTCGCAGCCGAGCACCTCACCGCAGAGTCGTTTCCAATAACTCCGGGTGTAGAGCAGATGCAGATGCCAGACTTGATCCACCGCCTCGGACGGCGATACCGGATGCCCCGCCGCCACGGCCAGATAGAGGAAACGCTTGTATTCCAGAATCGCACGCGCCGCCTCTGCATGCGTCCAACCCTGCTCACGCGCGAGCCTGCTGCTGAAGGGCAAACCCGCGTCCGGATCATCCGGGTCGAACGCCTCGATCCTCTCCCACATGTCCGCCATCGCTTCAGGCACGCCCGGCTCATAGCCGCGCGGAGGCACGCCCGCAAGCAAGCGATTGTCACATTTTCGCGAGGACTCCAATTTTCGTAAGCCGACAAAAAACGCGGAGGCCGCCGTGATGGTAACCTCCGCGTTTGGTGATTCGTGTTAGATTCAGATGAACTCGTTGAGAATGCCCTCGATCATTTCCTGACGGCCGCTGGCGACCATTGGCTCGGGGTTTGAAAGGGCGTATTTCTCAAGGCTGGCGAGTGAGGTCTTGCCGGCTTCGACTTCGGCTCCGACGCCGCTGTCCCAGGTGGAATAGCGTTGTTTGATGAAGTCTCCGATGCGGCCATCGGCGCGGATGGCGGCGGCGGTTTTGAGGCCGCGTGCGAAGGCGTCCATGCCTACGACGTGGGCGTGCATGAGATCGACGGCTTCCCATGATTCGCGACGGCGCTTGGCGTCGAAGTTGAGTCCGCCGGTGGTGAAGCCGCCCATTTTCATGAGCACGAGCATCGTCTGAGTGGTCAGGTAGAGATCGGTGGGGAATTGGTCGGTGTCCCAGCCGACGTTGGGCGTGCCCATGTTGGCATCGATGCTGCCGAGCGCGCCCGCTTCGAAGGCGGTAGTGAGTTCGTGCTCCATCGTGTGACCTGCGAGAGTCGCGTGGTTGGTCTCGATGTTGAGTTTGAAGTGTTCTAGCAAGTCGTATTCACGAAGGAAATTGAGACAAGCAGCGGAGTCGGAATCATACTGGTGGGTCGTAGGCTCCTGTGGCTTGGGTTCGATGTAGAATTGGCCGGTGAAGCCGATTTCCTTCTTATAGTCCACGGCCATGTGGAGGAAGTGGGCGAGGTGATCGAGCTCGCGCTTCATGTTGGTGTTGAGCAGGGTGGTGTAGCCCTCGCGGCCGCCCCAGAAGGTATAGCCCTCGCCGCCAAGGCGGTGGGTGACTTCCATGGCTTTTTTCACTTGTGCGGCAGCGTAGGCATAGACTTGGGCGTTCGGGCTGGTGGCGGCACCTTGCTGATAGCGCGGGTGGACGAAGAGGCAGGCGGTGCCCCAGAGGAGTTTCTTGCCAGTGCGCTTTTGCTCTTCTTCGAGCACGTCGGCCACGGCATCGAGAGCTTTGTTCGACTCGGCGAGGGTGGCGCATTCCGGTGCGACGTCACGGTCGTGGAAGCAGTAATAGTCGAGGCCGACTTTGTCCATGAAGTCGAAGAAGACGCGGGCGCGGTTCTGGGCATTCGCGACCGAGTTGGAGCCATCATCCCACGGATGAGCGGCGGTGCCTGCACCGAAAGGATCGGCACCGGTGCCGCGCATGGTGTGCCAGTAGGCGCAGCCGAAGCGGAACCACTCGGCCATGGTCTTGCCGGCGACGATCTCGCTGGCGTTGTAGTGTTTGAAGGACA
>JANMLQ010000086.1:0-2030 GCA_031372635.1 Akkermansiaceae bacterium
CGGTACCAATCACGGCTCGCTCTCCGATCGCATCATGAACCGCTACGGCGACACGCCGCTCGGCATGGTGGAAAGCGCGCTCGAGTTCGTCCGCATCGCCCGCGATCACGATTACCACGCCCTCGTTTTCTCGATGAAGGCCAGCAACCCGAAAGTGATGATCGAGGCCTACCGCCTGCTCGTCGCCCGGCTCTATCAGGAAGGCGCGGATTGGAACTACCCGATCCACCTAGGCGTGACCGAGGCCGGGGATGGCGAGGACGGGCGCATCAAGAGCGCCATAGGAATAGGCTCGCTGCTTGCGGATGGCATCGGGGATACGGTCCGTGTTTCCCTAACAGAAGACTCGGTGCATGAGATTCCCGTGGCAAAGGCGCTGGTGGATCCGTTCAATCGTGGCTGGGACTTGCAGTCCCAGTTCGTCGTCGGGACATCCTGTCCCGACATCAATTCCCTAGCCCACACCATCCGCCCGGACTGGTCCCAACTCAGAAAAAACACCTCCACCTTTCTCCCTCACTGGTGCATTCCCGGAGCGACTTACGCCGTCACTTTCCGCACCAAGGACTCCCTGCCCGCATCTGTGCTCATGGATTACGAGCGCAAGCGGCAGACTCTTTTGGAACGTATGGCGATGGCGCGGAAGTCAGCCGGTTCGCGAGATGCCATGGCCGAGCTGCTTCCTCTGCGCGCCGAGCTTCAATCGCTCACTGAAACGATCATCGAGCCCGCGCTGCATGCCGCAGAAGGACCGCAGCCGCTTTCGGATCCGCGCATCGCGGAAATCGTGAGGAACGCGCTCAAGTTTTTCGACGGAGATCGCTATGACCTGCTGGCGTGGTCCGTGATGCCAAACCACGCGCACGCCCTGCTCACGCCGCGCAAGGGGCATGAATTGGAGAAAATCATCCAGTCGTGGAAAATGCACACGGCCAAGGAAGCCAACCGCCTTCTTGGGAAAACCGGCACGTTCTGGCAGGAAGAGTATTATGACTACATCGTGAGGGATGGGGAGGATTTGAAACATCAGATGCGCTACATTTTGCGGAATCCCGCGCATGGCAGTTGTTCTGGGGAGTGGACGGGGAGTGCGTTCGGGACAGGATGTCCCGACGACGGACTGGGACTGCAAGTCCCAGCCACATTTCAGAGTTCATACGATCCTTTCTCCTACGAGAGGCGTTGTAGTTCATCCGTCACGATCATGGGTCATGAACTGGGTGGTGAGAAAACGGTGCGCGTTTACACCACGCAGGGCCGCTGGAACGCACTGGCGCACAAGATCGCCGGCATGGGTGATTTCAAACCGGAGATCATTTTCGAGAAATCCGGCGTGGTGGAGATTGATCCGAACGATGATGCCGCAGTGACGCAAGTGAATGCCCGCAATGAGCCATGTGTGGTGACGGTTTCCGATCAGACGGAGATGGAAGTCATTCCGGCCTTTCGGTTGCTGGCGGCGAAAGTGCAGGCGCGGCATCCGATCCTACTGAAGGACACCTTGCAGCCTCCGCAAGAGAATCAGGATTTTCTAACTGCTCTGCTGCCCGCCGCGCAAAACCTCGGCTCACTGCTGTGCGACGGCATCGGCGATGCGATTCTCGTTAGAGGAGAAACCGCGCCCGGCCAATCACTGCGGCTCGCCTACAACATCCTTCAAGCCGCCGGTACGCGCATTTTCAAGACCGACTACGTCGCCTGCCCGAGTTGCGGGCGCACGCTTTTTAACCTGCAATCCACCACTCAGAAGATCCGCGCGGCCACCGGCCATCTCAAAGGCGTGCGCATCGCGGTGATGGGCTGCATCGTCAATGGCCCAGGCGAAATGGCGGACGCGGACTTCGGCTACGTCGGCGGCGCTCCTAACAAGATCAACCTTTACGTCGGCAAGACTGCCGTGAAGTTCAACATCCCGGAAAGCGAAGCGGTCGAACGCCTCATCGACCTCATCCGCGAGCACGACAAATGGATCGACGCGCCGGAACCCGCACATGCCTGACGCCATGGCAAACTCCGACACACTAACAAAA
>JANMLQ010000089.1:0-26076 GCA_031372635.1 Akkermansiaceae bacterium
AACGTGTTTCCACCATCGGCGCGAACGCGTGGTCCGCTGTTAGAAAAATCTGGAACTTCGAGGTCATGTCATACGTCACGGAAATCGAGGTGGACGGTGAGACGATCAAGGGCAAGGTGCCTGTGACTTTCGGAAGCATGCTGCGTGCGCTGCTGTTCTTCGTCATCGGCTACTGGATCGCCGCCCGCATCGCCAGACGCATACAGAACAGCATCGTCAGCCGAGGCCACATCGCGGAAGCGCAGGCCAGGACGCTGCGAAACTGGGCCATGATCGTCGTCGGAATGTTTCTCGCGCTCGGCACGCTCTCGTTTCTCAAGATCCCTCTAACGGTCTTCGCATTCTTCGGTGGCGCGCTCGCCATCGGTGTTGGCTTCGGCACGCAGACGCTCATCAAGAACTTCATCAGCGGCATCATCGTACTCGTCGAGCGCAAGATCCGTGTCGGTGACGTACTCGATGTGGATGGCATCGTCGGCACCGTCACCGAGGTGAACACCCGCTCATCCATCATCCGCAGCGGTGACGATGTAGAGACGATGATCCCTAACTCGATGTTCCTCGAAAACCGCGTCACCAACTGGACGCTTAGCAACTCCAGACTGCGCCGCAGTGTGCGCATCATTGCGGCTTACGGCTCCGATCCCAAAGTCGTCATGGACATCCTCATCGAGTCCGCTAGCCGCCATGGCCGCGTTTGCAAAGATCCCGCGCCATTCGCCACCTTCGATGACTTCGCCGAGAAATCGCTCGTGTTTTCACTCTACTACTGGGTGGATCTCCACAGCGGTGCCAATCCCACAGTCATCGCCAGTGACTTGCGCCTGATGATTGAAAAACGCTTCACCGATGTAGGCATCAGCCACTTACAGCGCGATAAACTGTCAGACTTGCCGCTCACCACTCCCGAGCCATGACCGATGAGCATTTCATGCACCTCGCACTTTGCGAAGCCCGCAAAGGCATCGGGAAAACCGCGCCGAATCCTCCGGTGGGTGCGGTGATCGTGAAAGACGGCGTTTTGTTAGGGAGTGGCTGGCATCGAGCCGCAGGCCAGCCGCACGCCGAGCGCGAGGCGCTGGCGGATGCCTTTGAAAAATACGGCCGCGATGCCGTCAGCGGTTCCACCATCTACATCACTCTGGAACCCTGCTCCACGCATGGCCGCACGCCGCCATGCACCCAGGGACTCATCGAGGCCGGAGTGAAACGTGCCGTCTATGCCTGCGTGGATCAAAATCCGGACCACGCCGGACGCGCCGATGCACTACTTAGCGCATCAGGCATCCAAGTCACATCCGGCGTGCTCCAAAGCGAAGCGGAGGAAATCCTGCGTCCCTTTTTCAAAGTCCGCGCCACCGGACTGCCATGGGTGATTTGGAAAACCGCAATGAGTCTCGATGGTCGCATCACCCGCCCACCCGGTGAAAGCCAATGGCTCACTGGCGAGGCCGCGCGCAATGACGTGCAGCATCTACGCTCCACCGTGGATGCCATTCTAACAAGCGGCGAAACCGTGCGCCGTGACAAGCCTGCTCTAACTATCCGCGTGCCGGAACTACTTGAAGGGCGCACGCAGCCATGGCGCGTCGTGTTTTCCGATCACCCGGAAACACTGCCGCAAGACGCGCCACTCTTCACCGATGAATGGCGGAACCGCACCCTCATCCGGCCACGGCACGATCTTGAGGAAACACTGCGCCGCCTCGCCAGCGAACAAGGCGTTCTAACAGCAATGATCGAGGCGGGCGGTGTCTTCTCCGCCGCACTCTTCGCGGCCGGACTCGTCGATGAAGTCGTCGTTTATCAAGCGCCCATGCTCTGCGGTGGCCCATCTCCCGCGCTCGCTGGCGGCGGGCTGACAGAATCGCTGCGTTTGAAGGAAACGGAGTTCATCCGTCTCGGTGATGACCTCCG
The DNA here is from genome assembly GCA_031372635.1 of Akkermansiaceae bacterium. GTDB lineage: Bacteria > Verrucomicrobiota > Verrucomicrobiia > Verrucomicrobiales > Akkermansiaceae > Luteolibacter. The sequence goes on from JANMLQ010000089.1 coordinate 1,918, forward strand.
TTTCCGTGGCGTGATCGAACGCTGAAACGCAAACTCGTTTCTCACGAAACGAAGCTGTAGTCGTAGGGCTTGCGCAGTTCTCTCGCGACGTAGGTGCTCGCTTCCGCCGCGTGTTCGCCGGTGAAGATTTCCTTTTCCGGATCCCATGTCAGGCTTTTGCCCGTGCGCAGCGAAATCGCTCCCAGATGACAGACCGTGGCCGAGCGATGGCCGATCTCGGCATCGCAGATCGGATCCTTGCGAGTGTTCATGCAGTCGAAGAAGTTCCCCTTGTGATCGTTGCTGAAATACAGCTTCTCCGATCCTTCGGGCAGCGGCTTAGACAGCAGCTCGCGGTCAGTCGCAGTGATCTCGTCGCGGTTCACCCAGATCCAGCCGTCGCTACCCTCGAAGCGGATACCGTTGCGCTGGCCGTCCGCCTTGACCGTGACTCCGAACGGACTGTCATCCGGCGTCGAGCGCACGTTGAAGACCACGCCGTTTGGATAGGTGAACTTCACCTCGTAATCGCTGATGGTGGTGTAGCCGCCAGGGATCGGAGTGGTTAGAGCCTTGCTCTCGATGCGCGTGGGAGCGGGCAGGCCGATGGCCCAGTAGCCGATGTCCATGTGATGCGCGCCCCAATCCGTCATCGTGCCGCCAGAGTATTCATACCAATAGCGGAACCAAGTGTGGCAGCGTTCCTTCATGTATTCCGCCTTCGGTGCAGGGCCTTGCCAGAAATCCCAATCCAATCCTTCCGGCACGGGAGAACTTGCAAACGGACCCTGTCTCAATCCGGCGGGCAGCCAGACGGTGACTTCCTTGAGCTTGCCAATACGGCCGTTGCGGACCAATTCGCATGCCATGCGGAAACGCTGGCTGCTGCGCTGTTGGGTGCCGGTTTGTAGGACCACCTTGTTGTCGCGCACCGCTTTCACCACATGTTTTCCCTCGTCGATGGTGAGTGTCAGCGGCTTCTCCGAATAGATGTCCTTTTTCGCGCGGGCTGCCGCGATGTTGATCAGAGTGTGCCAGTGATCGGGTGTGCCATTGATGATGCAGTCGATGTCCTTGCGTTCGAGCAGTTTCCTGAAGTCGCTGAAGCCTTCCGGCACTTTGCCGTCCTTGGTGAATCTCGCCACCGCGCGCTCGATGTGGCTCTTGTCCACGTCACAAACGGCCACCACATCGCCGAAACGCTGCGCATCCACTGCGTCGCCGCTACCCTGGCCGCCGCAGCCGATCAGGGCGATCGTCGGGCGTGCGTTCGGGGACTTGATCGTGGCCTTCGGTTCCTGTGCGTGCGCGAGTTCGCGTTCGATGAACCACAGCGGCAGACTCGTGGCGGCGGCAGTGGCGGAGCATTTTCGGAGAAACGAACGGCGGGAAATTTGGAACGGTTTCTGTGGGTTCATGGGATTCTTTTCGGATGATGGATTGGGATGGAGCGTGGATTACGGCGATTCAATGCTCAGAATTTCGCGTTTCGAACAATCATGGCCAAACCGATTCAGCGGCAATCGTGGAATGGGTGCAACTGAAACTAGTGGGCAGCCACTGACGGAACGCCGATATCCTGTCGGCTATGTGCATCCGACATTCTGTCGGACTGATGGGCAGAATGTCCATGGCGCCCAGCGTTCAAAATGAACGCGCTCCTTGGCCCCCACCAATTCCAGTTACACCCGCCACAGACAGATGGATCTGCGAAAACCGTCTCTGGAATCGGAGTGGATGGATTCACACCCACACGCCATTCCCAGCTATCTTTCAGCAGCGTCTCCATCAGCGTCTTCGCGTTCCCAAAAGTCAGCCAATCCGTAGCCCGATATCAGTTGCCACGCCTATCCCGACTTCTTTCCCATCAGAGAATCCAAGCCATCCGGCCCTCGTCTGCAATCTGCTGATTCTCAGGATACTGAAAATCACCTTCTTCATCCTTGCCGGAGCTAACTCGTTTGCTAGCCTCCGACCGTTGAACCAATACACTGTTCGGCAGAAAATTCAGATGCAGATAAGAAAGCTACTAGATCTGATTGCGCTACTCGCCGCTTCGATTGCTCATTTCGTTTCCGGCATCACGATAGTCAATATTGGAAGAGTGCATTCCCGCTTATTCTCTGAGATGGACATGGAGTTACCCCTGATTTCGAAGCTTTCCGCTAGTTACACGGGGACAGCAGCTCCGATAATCGCTGGAGTGGCACTCGCTCTAGCGACATTGGTTGGCCTCGGATTGGTTCTGCGTTCTGAGAGGCAGGGCTGGATGTTTCCTTTTCTTCTGGCACTTTCATTTGTGGCTGTGATCCTCCACACCATGTTCGTGTCGTTTGGTGTGACACTGCCTTTGATGCGTATCACCTACACAATGGGACAATAGATCCAAGATTCCGAACAAGTCGTGACGCACCAACCGGCCATAAACTTTTCAATTTCATTTCTTACTCCTTTCAATCGCGCCGGTGGGCGCACATTTGACGTTCGCCAGAATAACGATCACATGGGCCGCGAATACAAAATCCTCTGCAAGCCAACTGAGGGAGTTGCTTTACATCAACTGCTTCTCAATCTCCCACCGCCATTTCATCGCCCACAGATGCAGGAGCTTTACAACTATCGCGTGGATGAAGATGGCTATTATCTGGTTGATCACCTCGTCGACCGTTCTGTTGCGGCTACAGCTCTTCAAGTTTTTCTTGATGCAGCGCTATCCAGTGCCGAGTCAGTCACAATCATCGAGCCATGACCAAAATGACAACCGAGACAAGGCGAACACGTCGTGGGTGGCAACGGTGGATAAGCTCGCTCGCTCGCTTCGCACTATGATTCCTCTTTCCGTCGTGCCACACCTCTGACCTTGGCAAAGTATGAAGACACGATTAGCGATGAAAAGCTTGCCTTGGCTTGCAGCGTTTACCGCAGTCCTGCACACAGTGCTAGGAACAGCCGAGGTGCATACCCCGTTGCTCGGATCAACGCTATTGCCAGAGGTCAGGTTGTTGCTTTACGCCTGCTGGCATACCGTTACGATCATCCTCATTGGGTCTTCTATGGTGCTTTTTTTGGCGGTCTATCGGGTTAGATCATTACCGTGGACTGTAGCAGCCCGATTTGTGGGAGCAGTCTGGGTTGCGTCCGGCTTTGTATTTATTGGCGTTGCACTTGCCTTCGCGGCTCCCGCAATGCTGCTGACTTTAGGACAGTGGATTCTCCTGATCCCGATTGGTTGTCTTGCTATCTTTGGAAGGTATGAACGAGGTGGCCGAGAAGTAGCGGAAGCCCAACAAGGCGAGACCCGGCAACCGCCACTAGCCGCCTTGTCGTCAACGTCGCCCGTCGATAAGGTCGGTCCCGGCTAACAAGCATTGACGGATAAAAAAAGCTGGTTTGCATGAACAGATGGCAAGTCCCTTGTGACGAATGAGGTAAGAGGAATGGATTCACATTGAGCAGACCATTTCCTATCCTTGCGGGCTTTTTCTTCCAGCTCGCAGCGGCAGGTGGACGAGACGCCCACTCTCCATATCCGATCACACGATCATGAGCCGGGCGAGATCCTGGCCGTCGATCAGACCCACGGGTTTATCCTCGTCATCAAGCACCACGATGTCGTCGATGCGGTTCTCGCCGAGGGTGTGGAGCACTTCGACGTCGAGCGTGATCGCCCGCAAAACCAGGTTGTTGGCGATGATTCACTTGGCAATGGCGGGATCCTTGCGGATGCTGAACGCGAACCATCTGAAACCATGACCATACCTCGACTGATTTTTGTAAGCACACTATCGCTGAGCCTTTGTTTTTCATCACACGCCGGAGGAGCGCCGTCGGATGCGCCAAAGCCCGCTTCCCGCACGGAGCGGGTGATTGAGGGCTGGACGGTGAGGATCGACGACCGACTGTTGCAGGAAGAAAACCGCGAGTTGGGCGGGCGGATACTGAAGTCGCTGGAAAGGAGGCTTGCGGACATCAAGGCGGTGGTGCGGCCGCTCCGTCTGGAGCAGTTGCAGAAGGTCCGCATCGTTCTCGATATGTCGCATGGCAAGTTGAAGCCGATGCAGTATCACCCGGAGGCCGATTGGCTGAAGGAGAACGGCTATGCGGTGGATCTCGCCCGCTGCGTCCACATCCCCGTGGCTGCCAATCTTCTCGATGCGCGCCAGATCAATACCCAGCCGTGGGTGATCCTGCATGAGCTGGCGCACGCATTTCACGATCAGGTGCTCGGCTTCGAGGAGGCCCGCGTCCTCGAAGTGTTCAAGCTCTACAAAGATAGCGGCCATGGCGAACAAGCACTGCTGATTACAGGAAAAAAAGTCCGCCACTATGGCCTGACCGATCAAAAGGAATTCTTCTCGGAAATGACGGAGGCGTATTTTGGAAGCAACGATTTCTTCCCCTTCAACCGCGCGGAACTGATGACGGTGGAGCCTGAGATCTACGAGCTGATGAAGAACATCTGGGGGCCGCATCGTTACGATGAGAAACCCTAAACGACGTGGGTGAAACCGCTGGCTCTCGGCGCGGTGTATTTCAAAACAAAGCGCCCTGTCTGCTGGTGGGCAGACAGGGCGTTTATTTCGTCAATAACAGGTGAGGAACTCAGCGGACTACCTTCAAGCGGCCGAAGAGCTTGGTGTTCACGCCCTTGGGAATCGTCACGATGATACCGTCCGCAGCTACGCCGTTTTCATTGACTGTCACAACACCGGCAGTGGCGGCACCGATGGATACATCAGTCCAGTTCACCAGATTCGAGCTGTGCTGAAACACCAACGTGGTCTCGGGAGACTCCGAATCATCGCGGCGGTTGAAGTTGAACACAAAATTCGAGCCTGAAGCGTTCAGCGTCGGCGCGATGGCAGTATTGGAAACAGACGGATTGCCGTTGAGCACGAATTCCATCAGGTTCTTGAAACCATCGCCATCCGGGTCGGCAGATTCCAGCTTGTCGGCAGGAGCAGTGATGGTCGGGAAGGTGGCTATCCAAGTGTCATAGGGCGAGGAGGCGGGTGCGGTCTGAGAAATGAATGACACTTGTCCGCTGCTATTAACTGTGACGGTGCCTTCGTATGAACCCTCACGCACGGTTCCTCCTACTTGAGCCAGATCATTGCGACCCAAGATCCGATAGAGATCCAGTGCGAAATCCACGTTGCCTGCCGCACCGAAGGAACCGAAACTTCCGGCGCTTCCTGCTTGCTGGACACCACCCTCAAAGGCCTCATCCATCGCCGCTCCCTGAATTCCTGCTGAAAAGAACGGATTCTGGTTGTCGATGAAGGAGATCGAGATGGGCGATTGCGCGACGGCGGTCGTGTAAACGGTTTCAAGAGTATTGTTTTGGGCAAAAACGCCACTCGCGGCGGATGTCATCTGGGTATCACCCGCGATGATCCATTGAGTTGAATTTGATGAACCGACGGTTCCTACCCCTAGGCGGGAACGGGAAATATAGACGGTCCGTGACGGGTCGCCGTTAAGCACCCCGGTGCTGGTGTCCGAGGTTCTCCAAACAGCCGCTAGGCCGGCATAAACCGTCGGGTTGCTTGCCCAATCGGGACCGAAGGCGCTGCTCAGAGTTGTGCTGATGTTCAGGAAATTGATCATGTTCGGTACGGCTGCTCCTGGGGATGGCCCCCGGAACAGGGTGGCGGCGGTTCCCAAATTAGCATACACCGTTTCGGCTCCACCTTCTTTTTGGAAGTAGAGAACCAAGTCACCTGGGGCGAAATTGGCATTTGCCGCGTGCGCTTGAGATACGTTCAAGATCGTTGCGCAGGCAATGACCGGCATTGAGAGTTTGGCGAGGGAGTTTCGGCAGGATTTCATGTTGATAGACGGTTTAGTGTTAGGGATTGAAAGCAGATCTGCTGTGCAGGCACTGTGGACAGCTTGTGGAAACGCGCACAATTTCGGTTGAGAGCGTTTCATGGGCAACGCGCGCAATGTCACGATATCGTCACATGATTCACTTTGGCTGGAGTCTGCGGTATCGGTTTCTCCTGTAGTTGTGCAAAGCAACTTTGCCGAGCTGCTAGGAGGTGACGAAAACTTCACAACATGAGAGTCGAACCCCAAGATTATCAGTGAATTGTTCGGTCATCGCTCACTGGCCTCCCGGCCTTACTTATTCTTTTAACGAGTAAGACGCGGGCAGTCACCATGAGTGGAACCACAACACCGTTCAAACACACACAATGAAACAAATAACTAAAAACTACACCCTGCTGGCAGTGGCTTCGTCCGCTCTGGCAGCACTCCCGGCGAGCGCAGCGAACTCGTTCTACGCTCCGGGTGATCTCGTCCTTTACTTCCAGAAAGAAGGGGATGCCGACACCATTTATGCCAATCTCGGCAATGCGGCCAATCTTTACCGCGGTGCCAATTCTGGCATTGCTGGTAACGACCACCAACTGACTAGGACCAACATTCTCAATCTCAACACCACGCTCACAAGCGCTTTCGGTTCCGGTTGGGCGAGCGACTCAAATGTGTACGCCGGTCTCGCGGGCGTCTGGAGAACCTCGGACACTAGCACGACGGTCCTCAACGGTGACCCGTCACGGACCGTATATATTTCCCAAGCCCGCCAAACCGTGGGAACAGTGGGTTCGGCGTCCTCTAATGCATGGGTTATCGCGGGCGACACCCAGATGTCATCCGCCGCTACAGGGGTTTTTGCGCAAAACAATGCGTTTGAGGTCAATCACGACGCTGGCGTCACTCTTTCACTTACAAGTGTTTCGCTGATTGACGACCAGAATCCCTTCTTCGCGCCGGGACTTCAGGGAGCGGCCATGGATGGAGCCTTTGATGGCGGCGTTCAGCAAAAAGGCAGTGCCTCTTCATTCGGCAGCTTCGATGGCGAATCTGTCGAGTTCGCACTGGATCTCTATCGGATTCTCGGTCGCAACGATTTGACCCAAGTCGGTGGCACCGTCCGCACTGGTTCGTTTGAAGGCACGGTTGTCGTTGGCACGAACGGGCAGGTCTCCTTCCTCGTTCCGGAGCCATCGTCCTTCGCGCTGTCAGGCTTGGCGCTTGGCGGTCTTCTTCTCCGCCGCCGCCGTTCCGCTTGAAAGCCATCTCTAAATTCCATTAAACCAAATCACAAAACCAATCCCAACCTAAAACATAATATGAAACCAACTGCAATCCTCGCGGGTATTTCCGCATTTTCATTCGCATCCGTGGTATTTGCCGACGTCACCGTCGATATCACCGGAGCTACTGCATTCCGTGCCGCCACACTTACCGCAATCAAAGCGAAGTTTGACGCCGCCGCCGCCCCATATCAATATTCACATGACCAGGCCGCTGGCGGATACACTGGTTCGACCCGTTCCATCTGGAAGGGCACCTTCCCAGGTGTTACCGGCACAACCACCATCCGCTGCTCGTTCAACGGTGCCGTGGAAGGCATTCGAGCTCTGGTGGACAGCCCGGCTAGCGATCCTACCTACTACACCAGCATCGCAGGCAACTTTATCACAGCAGCATCCAATACAGGCGGTGAAACCCACAAGGACACAGTCAACTTCCTGAAGACCACTGCGAATTCGCAGTCTGAAATCGCTTTCTCGGACGTGAGTAAGTCTTCGACGCCCTATTCCTTGTCCCCACTACAACCTTCGAGTCCTCAATGCGGCGTGGTGGTCTTCACCATGATCGGCAATGAAGGCACGGCCGCCAAGGGTATCACCAATGTGACGGCCCAGCAGTTCCGCGCGTTGATGACCAAAGGCAGGCAGAAGCGCAGTATCTTCACCGGCAATCCCGCCCACACCGACCTTGTCTTCGCGACGGGTCGCAACGACGGATCTGGAACCCGCACCACCTACCTTGCTGAAACAGGATACGGCGTGACCAAGACCGTGAAGCAATACACCACTCTCGCAACCTCAGGTGACACTATCACCCAAATTCAATTGGTTCCCGCAGGTGGTGTGAATGATCCGGTTATCACCGGTCAGACTGTGGACAACGCGTCCACTGTGTGGGGTCAGGACATCGATGGAAACGGAGGCTACGCCAGCGGCAGCCTGCTTCGTGCCGACTTGGCCAAAACATCTACCTCGGTGACTGTGTTGGATGAATTCGGTGATACTGCATTCTCCGGTATCAACTGCTTGCTGATTTCCTGGCTCTCACTTCCGGATGCCGGCACCGCCCGCAATGGTTCAGCCACCATCTTGGGCTACAACGGCCAGAAACTCAACGACTACGCTGCTGCCACCAGCGGCAGCGCCTTCAGCCTTGCGGACCGCGCACTGGTGCAACAAGGCGTCTATACCGCATGGGGCTATCAGCAGATGTATCGCCGCAACGACATCACCTCCGGTGATGTGGTGACGGTTTATGACGGCATCAAGAACGCGCTTCCCGCCATTTTGGACGACCCAACCAAAAACCTGGGTATCTCGACCACATCGATGGCTGTGGTTCGTCCCGGAGACGGTGGCACCGTGGCACCGTAATCCATCCCTGTTAGAAATCAGGTGACAAGATTCTCCTGAACGAAGGCGTTTTCAAAGCCGGTGCCGGGAATTCCGGTGCCGGCTTTCATCATAGGAAACCTAGAGCAAGAAAGCCTCCGCATCATGCGACCACTGCATCTCAAAATCACCGCAATGGGCTTATTGGCCGCATGCGCCATACTGATCACGCGCCGAACCGCCGAGCCGGAATTTTCAACAGATGAGGCAGGAACAGCCCTCCGCGTGGTGAAGAAGAAAACGGATGGATGGGTGGCGGGCGATGGCATAACCGTGATATTCGGGCAAGAACCAGCCAACAGATTCGGTGGTGGAGTTTATCATCAAGGCCATGCCGGAGTCACTCCAGTCAATGGACGGCATGCAGCTACAATCACCCATGGCACTATGACTGATGAAGAGGACAAAGTCGGCATAGCGGAAATGAGAGCGAAGCCTGCACTTCCTCTTCATAGGAGCCGTCCCATCGGTATACAGCTTGGAGAGGACGTTCGCCTGCCTGCGGCTCTGATGAATCTATCAGAAAACGGACTTCTGCTAGATGCGCACAACGTCTCTCCGGTGGTTACGGCAGCCCGTGAGCAAATCGCCAATTCGTTTTATCGGGAACTGGCCGACCACGCATTGGCTCCCGCAACAGCGGGGGATGCACGAACCTTACCACAGCACGAGCCTTCGGAATCAGATGATGATGCTAGTACGGTTGTGATCGCTGCGGGGCCACAAGTTGAAGTGGCACTCGAACGAGCTGACGAAATCTATCGGGTCTTTTACGGTGACGAGGCATACAACCGGTATTCGATGGGCAGTGCGGTTGAAGTCAGGCTGCCAGCGGCGGACGTTGTCGAAGGCGCTGAATGAAGCGGGTGGGAATCCGCTATTTTTTCGAGACAATGAGTTTTCGGAACTCGGTGACACGATTTTTTGCCACGTCTAGTTCGCCCTCTTTGAGGCCGGGCACGGAATCTTCGAGCACCTTTCGGGCTGTGATCTCGTTTTGTTCATCAGCCAGTAACAACCAGGCCAGAGCGTCAATCCTGGCTTGGAGATTGCTTGAAAACGGACTGATGCAACGACCGAGGTTGCTTTGTGCTTTGGCATGGCCCTGAACTGCTGCCTGCCGGAACCAGTGCAATGCGGCAGGCATGTTTGCAGGCAGGCCGTCCCCGGTTTCGTTCATCGTGCCCATGAAGTTCTGGGCATCCGCCAATCCTCGATTTGCGGCTAGTTCAAAATGGTTCGCTGCCTTGCCTGGGTCTTTGGCCAAGCCGTGGTCTCCAAAGTATAGAATGGTTCCATATGCAAGGGCGGCTTCAGGAAGACCTTGGTCCGCAGCCTTCTTCATCCATTGCAAGCCCTCTTGCCGGATCGCTTCTGGAATCTGGCCGGTATCTCCCGCCGGAGAGTCGCCATTGTTTCGTGGCAGTAGCATGATAGCGAGATTGAGTTGCGCCTTTGCAGAACCCTTTTCCGCTCCTTGCCGGAACCATTTGACGGCTTGTTTTTCATCCTTATCAACGGCGACGCCATTGCTGTAAAAGTATCCCATTCCGCCGAGCGCGTCGGCATGACCTTGCTCGGCCGCCGCTCGCATCAACTCGAATGACTTGGCGGGGTTTGCGGGAACTCCATTGCCATGTAGGTATGCTCGGGCGAGCTGGAACCTGCCTTCTGCCTCGCCACGTTCTGCGTCAGCTTGAATTTCAGTCAGTGCGGGGCTGGGTGGTTCTTCCGCCCATGCGAATGTGGCTAGGAACAGAGAAAACAAGAAAATCGAAGGGCGTATCTTCATGGTTCAGGTGTTTGGGAATTGTCCTCCTCATCTTCTTCCTCTTTAGCACCGGTGCCGTAGCCGATGACTTCCACCGTAAAGAGTGACGCACTTTCCTGCTCCGCTTGCGCGGTATCGGTGGTCTGTTGTTGCTCGGTTGGCTTGGCCGCTGTGGAGGTGGAGGAGGTGGCTGCGTTAGAAGCGCTGGTGACGGCGGCTACGCTGGGGGCTGCTGGAGCGGAAGGCGCGGCACCCGAAGTGGAGCCTCCGGAGCTGATGTTGGTTGCGTTCAACACCACATTGGCGGCGATGGTGATGTTTCCAGTGGCCGTAATTCCGGCGTCACCCGCATCCACATAGCCTTTGGGTGCGATGAGAGAAACATTGGCGGGTTTGACCCCTTCCACCGCTGCGAGCACGCCGATGCCGCCACCGGTGGCGAGGCCACCGAGGTCGGTCTGGATGTCGGCGCTGGAGATGTCGATGACCACGCGGGTGGGAGGGGCGGTGACAACGGTGCGCGGCGAGGTGCCGGCAGCAATGTTTCCATTGGACGACCACATGGTGATGTCTCCGCCACGAAGGGTGAAGATCCGCGCCTGGCCGATGTCCACATTGCGATTGGTGAAGGTGGAAATCGCGCCGCCGTATTCGGTGACAATACCGGGAGGTGTGAGCGGATTTCCGAAGATTTCCGAAGCCATGGTGATGGATCCACCCGGAACTCCGAGGCTGATCGCGCCTCCGGAAGTGGTGCGGATTTCACGTGCTCTGGTGAATAACTCGGCCTTGGGCTTGTGCTTTCCGAATAGCTTTTTCACGGCTTTGTATCCGGCTTTGTATTTGCCGGTTTTGATCGCTTTTTTGCCGGTGTCGCTCAGAACGCTGTAGAATTTCTCCAACGCGATGATTGCCTGTTGTTCTTCGGTCAATTCATCAAAGTCTTTCTTGGGTGCCACCTGGTTCCAGTAGGTGGAGTCGAATTTTTCAGGCTTCTTCAGATAGGTGGCGATGAAGCCATCGATGTTCATTGAACTCATTGATAGGCCATGGGCTGGCCCGTCGCCGCCTGGTGCTGTGACGCCGGCAAGGGCGATGATGTCGGCTCCGGCGAAAGGCAAATTCGGATTGCGGATATTGCCGATGCTGGTGATGCCGACACCGGTGCCATCGATAAAATTGGCTCCCGTCCCAAGATCGAGATTCCTGCCACTGAGCACTTCGAGCATGCCGGGTCCGTTGATCTGAATGTCTCCCGACATGGCATTTGTACTGGTTCCAGTGACGGTGGTGCTTCGGGTGTCTCCGACAAAATTTCCGTCATTCAGATTTGTAGCAAGACTGCGAATGGAGGCATTTTCATTGAACGGAATGATGTCGCGTCCGGCTGCAACCAAGGTCACATCTGATTTTTCCACGTTCTGGATGAAGAAGGCAATATCCACGATGTCACGCCGCGCAAGGATGCGGGTTTCCTTAGGTGAGAATAGGGTGAATCCAGTAATATCACCACCGAGGGCATAGAGTTTCACAGGATTGGGGTCCGCCAGATGCAGGATGCCGGAACCGTGCAGCGCCTTCTTTACAAGGACGGTTCCGCTCTGTCCTGTAGAGGATCCAGTTTCATCGAGCGCGAGGTTGACGTTTCGCAGCAGGTTCGCGCTGCTTTGCAATGCGGCAGCCTGATTGCGTCCAACGATACTCTGATAGGCCAGCGGGCTGGTGACACCGGGGATGGAAGAGGGCGAGGCATCGGAAACATTGATTACCGAGGAGGTCCACACGTTCACCACCTTGTTGTTGATTCGGCCTAGGCCGGTGTTCTGCAAACCGATGATGCTGCCTGCTGCCGCCAGTTCCAAGTCGCCTGTGGGAGAGGGCGCAAGGATAACACTTCCTGCGATATTGATGTCTCCTGCAAACGAAGTGCTGCGTAGGTTCGGAGCCGCTAAGTTGAAGACACTGCTGTAGGTCCCGAGGTCCAGTTCAGTCAGGCGCAGCCAAGGTTGGTAGTTGGATGCATTGGACTCAGAACTGGAACCGGTGAACAGGTTTTGTCCGGTGTACCAAACGTCCAGTATTGAGCGCGAAGTCGCGCTGCCCGGCAGAGTTATCTTCATCCGGTGGGTGACACTGCCGCCATAAGAGGAGACGGCCACTCCGGAATCGGGTGCAAAAGTGCTGAAACTCGTCTTGTACCAATAGCGGTTGTTGAGACCTTGGGGCATCAGGAAGGCATTGGTGACCGGGCCTAGCAGAACATCGCCAAGCGCGGTAACGTCGAAGTGGGATTTTCCGACGAAGAGCGTGGTTGGCATCCAAGTGAGCGGATCAAGCGGCGCGGAACCGTCCAGAATGCCCAGCGATGGCGAACGGGCGGCATTGGTGGTGATGGAGCCACCTGCCCTAAGAGCGCCCTTGCCCTTCTCGACGTAGAAGATACCGCCATCAATGTTACGACCGGAGCGGACTGTGACGTCGCCACCTCCGTATTCGATGAAATTGGATTCGTCAGGTGCTAGGTTGATGTATTCCGGGGCATTGGCTACGATACCAAAGTCTGGGTTTTTTTTGCGGCCTGCCATGCGCGCGTTTGTCGGGGCGACGGCATCCATGTTAATCACATCGTTACCGGCGTTGATGTCGATATTTCCACCACCAAGAGTGCCCACTCCCTGGAAGAAGTTACTAAAGTCGATCCACCAAGTGGTGGAAGTGGCGGTGTCATTGACGTTTTCCGAGTTTTGGATGTTCGGGTTGCTTCCGAACCCTCCGTCAGCCGCAAAGAGTCCAGTGGATGGATCGACATAACCTCGCCGGTACAACCAATTGGTGGGCATCTGGCGGCTTGAATCCGCAGTGATCACACCGTTGGACATGGTGAACCTGCCGATATCGGCCTGCGCGGAGATGGAGATATTTCCCCCAGCTAACGACCAATTGGGCTGATAGAGTTGTTGGACGGATCCCAGTGTGGTGCCAGAGCTTGAGAGGCTCGGGTGACGATTGATGGAGGTTGGAATCACGGGCACCACGAAATCGTTTTCGCTGAAGACCGTGGTAGGTTTCGGGATTGCCACGCCCGCCGTGTAAATCGATGAGAACTGGTTGCGGAGTTGGACGTCGCGGCCTGCGCTGATGGTTATGTCACCCGTGCCAGTGCGGATCACCTCGAAGCGGTTGCCACGGTTGGTCGTTGTCGCGGAAATGCGGATTGAGTCCGCAGTCTGGCCGTCGATTCCGATGGCGGCAGCCAGTCCGGTTTCGAGCTTGTTGGGAACTGCGGGATAGAACTCGCCAACGATGACCGAGCCCTTGCCGGGTTGCTGGAGATCCAGTTCGGGGGGTGAAAACACACTGCGGAAGTTGCTGGCATTCGTATCAGCACCTGCGGTCAGTCGGTAGGACCAAGATTGCTGATTGGCGGGCAGGTTTTCCGAGATTGTCATCAGTCTTCCGAGCCACATCAGGGAGTGGCCGTTGTCCGCGAAGATCTGGGCGCTGCCTTGCGCGATGGGATTGAATCCATCGCTGAGAGTGTTGTTGAAAACGAGATCCCCATGAGCGCGCAGAGTCAGCACACCGGCGGCTGCTTTGATTCCGTAGCGGAATTTCGAGAGATCCCAATCGGCTGCAGCAAGGGCTTCCACGTTGGTGGTGCCGTTGTTGGCGTTGTTGGCGAGGCCAAGCGTGAGGTCGCCAGTCAGGTTCACGATTTCAACTCCGGGGGCGACGACGAGAATGGAATCTAGTCCGGCGGGATCGGTGACGTTGAGGAGTTTGCTGCGGATCGCGGCTTCGTTTGCATTGCCGACACCTGCGGCACCTAGGAAAGCGTTGGAGTCTGCGTTGATTTGATTCCGCAGGGCGATGTTCATCACGCCATTGGTCGGTGCATATAGCTTGTAGCCCTCAGCAACGATGGAGGATGCTCCGATGATGGTACTTTGGATGGCGCCGATTTGGAGATCGGTGTTGTCCGCAGTGCGCGGGGCGCGGAGATGGAGGGTTCCGTTGAACTTGCCTTGGAAGGCGCTGGAGCCGGGTGTGGTGTAGGCTCCGGTAACATACTCGGCCACGCCTAGTAGGAGCTTCGCGCCAGCGTCGAGGTTGAGTTGGGCGGTATCGTTGGCGATGCCTGCGGATTGCGTGCCTGCTTCTAACAATATCGATCCGCCCTTACCGGCGCTGTCGAAGTGCGAGGCGTAGACATTGAGGGTTACGCCGGATGCGATGGTGAGGTTTCCACAAGCGGCGAGGGCGATGCTGCCACCGGTTTTGCCGGATGCGTCGATGTTTCCTGTAACCAGAATGGAGCCTTGGTCCGCGCCAAGGGAGAAATGATGGCTTTTGATGGTGCCAGCCACGGTGATGTCACCGGTGCGGACACGGAAGTCGCGCGATTGGGTGAAGTTGCCTGCATCAAGGCTGTCGTTGATGGATGCGAACGAGGAAGCAACGCCTGAGAGCGAACCGACATCTAGCAAGAAGCGGCCGCCCTTGTAGTCGTTGGCGGCAATGGCGAGGAGCGATCCTTGATTGCGGAAGCCACCCTTCGCGGCGTTGATGGCAATGGAGCCTGCGCTGCCTCCGGCTGACGAAGCGGAAACGGAAACGACCGCTTGGCTAGTCAATATCACATCGCCGGATGCGGACTGTAGAGTGATGTTGCCTGCGTTCGCATGGCGTGTCAGGTCGTTGAACACGCGTGAGGTGCCTTCCACGGAAAGCATGCCGCCGATGATGAGATCGCCTTGGGTTGCACGCAGCGTCAGTTCACCGCTGGGCAGCAGGATGTCGGCATTGGCGGTGATTGATGAAGCAGACAGATCCAGCACGGCTCCAAGTCCGCCACCGTTACCGGGTTTCCCGGTGGAGCGGTTGAGAGTCATGGTGCCGGTGGCATGGATGGCGTGCGAAGCTCCGGCTTCACCGGTGAGCAGAGGTGTTAGGGCGGTGAGGTTTCCTGTGGTGGCGAAGGAGCCTTTTCCTGAAACGAGGATCTCACTGGAGGCGTTGAGATTGAGCTGCTCGAATCCGGAGACCTTGAATGCATTCTCTCCGAGACGGATGGTGCCTGCATCGATTGTTAGCTCGGACATGCCGCTACCTGCGAGGGTTGGAGCCGCGATGGAGCCGGTGTTACCGAGATTCACTACATCCGCCTGGATGAGCGTGGTTCCGGTGGTGCTGAATCCACGAAGGCCGTTGCCACCGAGGGTGAGGTTCTTGAGACTGCCTGAGCCGAAGGTGCCGCTGCCGTAAAAGTCGATGCTGCGGTAGCTCTGTAGCGTCAGGTTTTCCGAACGGAGGACGAGATCGAGTGTGTCACCCGCAAGTGTGAGATGGGGGCTGACTTCGGAACCCGTGAGACTGCTGGATGAGCCGCTGAGAACAATGCTGATCTGACCGCTGGCGAGCGAGAGATCGTCCGCTTCGATGAGCGCGTCCGTGGCGAGAGCGGTGGCGTAGGTGGAATCGATGAAAACGGAAGCTCCCTTCAAACTCGCAGAGGAACCGATGGTGAGGGATGCGGCGGTGGATGCTCCGGCACCGGTGCGGGTGACGATGGCGTCTCCGTCCGCGCTGGTGCGTAGCAGCGTTCCATCTCCGGTGAGGGTGAGTGCTGTGGACTTGAATGATGTAGTGGTGTCTGATGAGATAGAGGAACCGGAGGTGATTTCGAGCGAGCCGTTGGAAACGAGGACGATGTCTTTGCCGGTCAGATCGCCACCGGGGTTGTCGATCTTGAGGTGGCTGGTGTGGACATCAACGACGGTGTTCCCGCCATTGGTAGTCCGGCGGACGCCGCCGACCAGCAGGGAGTCGGCCTTCCAGGAAGTGAGCACTGCGGAGTCGATGGAAACGGAACCGGGGGCGCTTGATGCACCGTTGGAAATGGTGATGTTCGCAGTGCTGCTCACGTCCACTGTGGCGCCGAGGCCAGGTGATTCAGTGTGCAATTTACCAGCCAGTCGCAGCGAGGAATTCCCTTGAAACAAGGCATAACCCGCGTCTCCGGGGAGTAGTTGGGGGCGTTCCAGTTCGAGTTTGTCGGCAATGCCGCCGAGGAAATCAGTGGCGGTGTATCGCTCGTAGGAGACACGGTTCGCGACGACTTTTGATGAAGCGATTTCAAAGCGCGAAAGCTCTGACGGGTTGGCGTTCGGATCGTTGAAACGATTTCCCAGAAATCCGGAAACGAGGCGCGCACCGTCTGCGGTGCGGATGGTTGTGTTGCCGCTGCCGGAAACCGGTGTGACAAGCCAAGCGCCGGGCAGGAGCGCATAACGGCGTGGAAGCAAAGTGTAAGTGCCGGCTGGCACTCCCATGCTGCCATCAAGAGTAATGGTGTCCCCTACATCGAGATTCGTGTTCACATAACCGGGATCGCCGGCAAGCGAGTCTGCATTGGAACCGGTGTTGAACGCATTGATAGGGGCGAACCGCAAGTTGGATTCAGGGATGATGGCGAACGACTCCGCGACTTTCGTCCAGTAGAGACCGATGGTGGGGGATTGGCCGGTGTTGCGGACTCGCGCGGACCACGTTTCTCCGCCGAAGGAAACGAGATCGCCTGCCTGATATTCGGTGCCACCACCCCAAGCGGAGCTAGCGGCCCCGAGGAGATCGATGCTGCCGCCGATGCCGGGCACCCAGCGGGTGGCAAGCAGTTCACCACCGCCGCGGATGTCCACGGAAGCTCCGGGTTTCATGTCCACATTCGCTGCGGTGATGGACACGGACTTTCCGGGGAGTCCTGTTAGAGTGACGTTGACTCCCCGTGGATCGATCCATGTTTGGCCGTCGGGACTCATGCCGAATGGAGCGAGCCACGCGGGCTCGTCTTTTTCCGTGGCCGCTGAAACCGAAGTCAGGCTGTCATCGCCCAGTGTTAGCTTGCTGGTGATGGGTGCTGCGATGCTGGTGCCGGCGATGATGTCGTATGGCGAGTCGATGTCGCTGTCGCCCGGATCGAGATCGGTCCCGTCCCAGCCGAGACTGATGGAACCCATGGGCGCGCGGAGAACGCCGAGTTGATGGATGGTGGATGCGAAAACGGACAGGTGGCCACCGGCGGACAAGGGGACTCCTGCGGGTTTACCGTTGGTCCGGATCGTCACGGAGCCGGTTCCTTTCGCATGGTCGTATGCGAAGATTGAAAACGATGCCAACGATGTGGGATAGACCTGCTCTGCCTTGAAGGTGGCGTTTCCGGCGATGTGGAAGGTGCCGTTGCCGCGGATATCGCCGGAGGAGGTGAGGCTAGCGTTGCCGATGCTTTGAAGGGAAAGCGTTCCCACGTCGATGAGCTTGGCATCGAGTATCAGCGAGCCAGCTCCATAGGTGGGGGCGAAGTTATGCTTGCTTGTTGGGAGGGCCGGATCTTTTTGGAATGGCAGAGTTATGTCATCCGGATTCTCTGGGTTGCGGAAATCCTGGCCGATCGCGAGGTAGGATGCCGAAATGTTGACAGTGTCGTTCGCCTTGATGATGCCGCCAGCCGCGAGGCGTAGAGTGCCGCTGACTTTCAGGTCGATCTTTCCTTGGAACTCGATGTTTCCACCGTAAGGAATGGGAGTTGCGCCCGCGAAGTATTTCCCGCCTAGGCTGAGTGAGGTGAAGGAGCCTTTGGTGAAACGGTCGATCGAGAAAGCGCCTTGGTTTCCGTAGGCCGCGCCGTTTTCATCGAGCAAACCGGTGCCCACGCCCATGATCGCATCTGGTTTGCGGATCACGTCGCCGCTTTGGGTCACGACGAGGTTGATGTCAGCGCCGGTTCGCGATTCGCCATCACGATAGTATCGCCCGGATGAAATGACCAACTGCCCGCCCCTAGCGGTGGAGCCACCTGCCTTGCCAAGCAGCGTCGCGTCACTGAGCAGCATCTGTGAACCTGATAGATCGATGGTGCCTCCATCGCTGTCCACGCGAGTTGCGATGCCTTGGACTTCCTCTGGCTTGGAAGTTAGCCCGCCGGTGGTCGGACTGCCCTTTGCTGCCGTGGCTGCGAGTGACAAAGGATCGAGATCGAGGATGCCGGAAGCGCCCTCGACCGTGAGCAATGAACCTTTTTCAGCGAGGATGTTTCCTGAAACGGAAATCACCCCACCATCATAGACGGTGCCGACCCGCCGCCCGAATGCATCCGGCTTGAGCTGAAGGATACCGGCTGCAGAGAGCTTGGCTTGATCTCCCAAGTGAACCGTCGGCAACGCCTGAGTAGTGTTGAGTCTCTGGCTGGCGGTGAGGGGAAACGACGATGCTCCAGCGACCGTGATCGTGCCGCCGGGTGCGACGACTGATCCTAACAGCGTGACGGTGCCGCCTTTGAAGGAGACCGTTGCACCGGGCTCCGTGTGGATCGACGATCCCTTGCCCATGAAGATGTCACCGCGCACTTCGAGGCTGTCGATGGTGAACGGATCGTCGGAGCCCAAGGCGTTGAAACTCAAACTGACGGCGTTGCGCAGGCCGTCTTCATTGGTGAATCGCTTGAGAGTGATGGCTCCCGTTTCCAGGTTCTCCTTTGCGATATAACTTTCTGCTAAAGGGCGGATCTTAGCTCCGTCAGCGATGGAAACCGCCGGGACATAAGATTCGAACTGCCCGACCGGTGGCGTTGCGGTGGAACGCGCTCCGATTCCGGCGAGTGAATACTTTGCGAAGCCCCCGCTGCGAAAGAAGTCTTCTGATAGATTCAGGAAGCCGGGCCTTGCAGTGCCGCCCAGTTGGATGAGACTTGCCTGGATGTTGAGCGTGCCTCCCGTCGTGCCGGAGTAACCACGCAGCGTCGATTGCAGATCGAGGGTGCCGCCGAGCACGCCTGCAAAGCCTGCATCATTGCCGGTGGTGATGGAAATCGTTCCCGCTTTGCCATAACTTTTTGCGGCCTTGTCTGAAACGTGGACGCCGCCCGACACATCAATGATCGAGTGGTCTTGGAGATTTGCGTTGTAAGAGCGAATGGAAATGGAGCCGCCTGCGGTGACGATGTCCTCACCAGCCGGAGTGTTACTCTGCGGCCGGTCGTCCGAGATCAATCCGGCGGTTGAAAGCCTTGCGCCGCTGCCAAGCGTGAAGAGTCCACGGTTTGCAAGCGCCGCAGGAAAGGGCACGCTGCCGGAGGGATTGAGGATCGAGTATTCTGCGGCGAATGATGGCGAGATGTTGTAGGTGGTGAAGGAGAGCTTGCCGCCCGGAGCGACCACCGATCCCAGAACCGTTAAATTGGATGCCTCCAGAGTGATCGAGCCTTTCGGCTCGGTGGTGAGTGTGACGTTCTTTGGTACAGTGATGGAGCCATCCGGGTTGCGGATTTCCAACGACCCGAATCCCTCTTCGCCGAGAAGCTCTTTTGACAAAACCACGGAATCCGTCCGCTCCTTGAGCAGCGAGGTAGGTGCGCCATTGACTAGAGAGAACGCGGGAGACGCGACATCCGCCGTTTTGTTAGAGAAGACCACCGCCGGTGGAGTGGGCGAGTGTGTGATGTAGTTGACCGCAGTGCCTCCTGGGACTGTCACGGCTTTTTCCGCCTGGAAGCTGATCTTGATGCTGCTGGCCGCCGGAGGAGTCGATCGTTGCTGCGGCCCTTTGACTGTGATGCCGCGCAGTTCTCCATCGAGCGCCATGGTGGGGGCTGTTAGAGACAATGAGCCGCCTGCTGCGCCCTCGACGTAGGACTTGGAGTGGGTGGCGCTGAAGAGCGAAGTCGAAAAGGTTTTGGAAACACCCCACTTCTCGTGAATGAACGTCGATTCCCCATTGAAGACCCCGTCATAGATCTGATCTGGAGTGGCATCCTTGATCGCGACGAGGCGGCTGCCCTGGATGAGATAGGAGGCTTTCACATCACCGGCTTCATGGCGGTAGTAGCCACCCGAGACATCGAGGGCGGAACCCTTGCTTACAACGATGGAACCGCCGGACTGGAACGAGATGTTTCCTCCGCTGGCGGTGAGCTGGGCCGCGTTCCTTTGAATGAGGCCGGCAAGACCCGCGACATCACCCAAGGGAGTGCCGATCCAGTATTTGCCGTTGAAGGAGCCGCTCGTGCGGATGTCCACGGTTAGAGGCACACCGCGAATGTTTCTCTTGGGATCCCGCAGCAGCGGCGAGTCCGCCAGTTCCGAACCACGGAATTCCACTTCCAACAGGCTGTGCGCGAGCGGAACGAAAACATCCACACTTCCCGCAACGCTGACGGAGGCTGACTCGTCCACATGGATCTGACCGGCATCTAACAGGAACCGCTGGGTCTTTCCGGTGTAATGATTGGTGATTCCTGTCTCCACAGCGCCGGTGACGCCAAAGATGGTCCGGTTTCCATCCGCATCCTTGTAGGTCCATGTGCCAGCCCGCACCGAGACCTCGCCGTTGGGAGCAAAGAGCGAGGAGTTTTTATCGAAGTGGATGGCAAGACCTTCGATGTTGATCTGTGAGCGCTCCGGCAATGCGATGCCGGGTGTTAGTTTCTTGCTCTCGTAGTCTGGAAGTATCCGGGTGGATGATTTTTCGCCAAGCGTGACCACTCCGGTGAACTGGTTGAAGAACATCGGACCGCCGGAACCTTGTTCGGTGGTGCTGTCGAAGTTTGGATTCGCAACTGCCCCGTAACTTGCCTTCAGGTCGATGCGACCGTTCAGACTCACGGATGTGGTGCTGTCGAGAACGCCGGACTGAACAAGGTTCCTGCCGGTCATGGAAATCGACCCGGTGGGAGCGTCGATGATTCCGTTGTTGATCACCGTGCCCGCGTAGGTGCCAACATCGCCGACCCACACATCAAGGCCGCGCAGGCTTGGATCGCTGGCATCGTGTGCTGCGAACGCGACCTGCAATCCGGCGGCGAGGATGGTCTGGCCGCTTTCGGTTGAAATGGTGCCTTCGTTAGAAACATTGGCTCCTACCAGTGTGACGCGACCGCCGTTTCCTCCCGCGCTTGCCGGGCTGGTCAGGGTGGCTCCTTTTCGCACGATGACATCACCAAACTTTCCGTTGGCGGGGGTTTCAGGATTGAAGGCGGGGGTTCCATCCGAGCCGCCGGGAACTTTGAATGCGGAGAACAGGAACTGTGCGTCGCGGTTGTTGAGCAAGCCTTGGCTCACGAGGTTGTCGTTGATCGGCAATGACGATGCTGTTAGGCCGCGCGCGTTGACTTGGGATGAGCCGCCGAAGATGATGCCGTTGGGGTTGATGATGTACACTTGGCCGTCGGCTTTGATATTGCCGAGGATCTGAGTGGGGTTGGCGGTGGGGTCGCTGATTTTGTTGAAGGCAATCCACTGGCCTGCGTTTTCGCCGCCCTTCTTCTGATCGAAGGTGAGGGTGGTGTTTTTTCCGACGTTAAAGGTTTCCCATTCGAGCAGGGCTTGTTGCTCGGTTTGTTTGACGGTGACTTTGGTTTTGCCGTTCTTGACTGACTGCGTTGGCAGTTTGGCACCGCTCCACTTGGTGGGATCGGTGGTGATGGTTCCTGAAACTTTGAGTCCTCCGGCAACGAGGCCGTTGGGAACTTTGGGCAGGTTGACGGTGGGCTTGAGTGGATTTTTGCCGAGGTTGTTAGGGCCTTTGTTGGCGGCGTTGCGCGCGGCATTCTGCATGGCACGCATTGCGGCGAGCGTGCGGTCTGTGCGAGCGAGTTGGTCGCGCGCGTTGGCGCGGGCGGCGTCGGTGGCGGCGGGTGTGGGGGTGTCGATGTTTGAGGCTTTGCGCGCGGAACCTTTGCCGCGCTGTGCTCCGCCGCCGCGCAGGATGTCGCCTGCTTGGGCGTCGATGCCGCTGATGAGGACCATGAAACCGGCCACAAGGGGCGCGCCGTAGCTCAGTGTGTGGCCGAAGATCGGTGTCTGATGAAAGTAGTATCGCTTTGGCTTCATGATGGTGATCCGTCAGATCTGCTTCGGTCCGATGGTGACGATTTGGTCACATGCGACTTATGGTTTTTTAGCGGCGATGCGGTTCGCGACGATCTTGTCCTGATAGCCTTGGACGAGGTTCTCGACTTTGACGCGGGTGGTGGAGATGAAGGGTTCGCGGGCTGAGAGGGCTTTGCCCAATGCGTAGTTTTGGAAGCGGTCGAGGATCTCGTTGGAGGTGTTGAAGAGCGCGATGTTCTTACGCTCGCGGTCGGCGACGGTGTGCTTGAGTGAAACGACTTCGCTGGCGAGAGTGGCGCGCTCGTCTTCTTTGGTGCGGGCGATAGCGGCGGCTTTCTGATAGCCGTCCTTCCATTTCTCAAGCGCCTCGTTGTAGCGGATGATGCTCTGATCGCGCTCGGCGAGTTGGTTGTTGAGTTTGGCGAGGGTTTCCGTGGCTGCGGCTTTTTCTGTGTTGCCTTCTTTGATGAGGGATTCGTTTTTTTTGGTGAGCTTTGTGATCTGCTCTTCTTGTTCCTTGTTCTTGGCTTCGGCTGCGGCTTGGGCGGCTTGGGCGTTTGCCATGTCAGTTTGGATTTTGCGGAGCTGAAGCATGGTGCTCTTCAACTGCTCACGCAGCTTTGCGGAGGGATCTGCATCGGGCGCGGCTTGGAGGACGGGGGCGAGTAGAAACGCGATGAGTGATAGGCGGCGGATCATGACTGTGATGTGGTTAGAATTTCGCGTTGAGGTCGATCTGGAGGATGTCGGAACTGAGCGGCGGGCCAGCGATTTCATCAGAGCTCATCCAGCGCAGGCCTGCGCGTACGGCTTTGGAGAGAGCGACGTTTCCGCCGAGTGAGAAACCTTGGACGTTGGTGCCGCCGCCGCCGAAGTCGGAATCGGTGAATCCGTCCACGACGGCATCGGACTCGACGTAGCGGTAACCAATGCCAGCCTGCCAGTCCCAGAGTTGTTCGAGCGCGGGCTTGCCGACGTTGAAGGCGAGGTTCCATGCGGTGTCGCCGCCTTCAAAGGAGCCGACTTTTTTGCCGGTGCCTGGGCCGCGATTGTTGACGGCGATTTTCCCGATGTCCCCGGAGTCGAAGGCGATGTTTTGGGTGAACTCTCCGACGAGTGAGAGTCTAACGGGATCGAAGTGATCGTAGTCGAGGCGGCCGGTGATGGCGATATTTTCAAACTCGGAGGCGAGGCCGTAGTATTGGTATTGGAATTTATTTCCGAAGTCGTTGGCGGCGGTGCTGTTGTCGATGTCGCGCAGAGCCATGTAAGTGTTACCGCGCTGGGCGAATGCGGGGCGGGTGGTATCGGTGTCACCGGCATCGCTGGAGGTGAGCGGGATGAAGGGTGATGAGAGTTCGCCGGAAATGCCATCGAAGTCATAGTAGGCGGCGCCGAGTTTCGCGGTGAGGTCGCTGGCGATCTTCCACTCGGCTCCGAACTGCACGCCGCTGAGCCACTTGTCGGTACTCTCAAACTTTGCGGGTTGATTGGATGCGAAGTTGAAATCCGTGTTGTACACCGGGAAGTAGCCTGCGGTGAAGAAGGTGGTGACGGAGTCGTTGACTTTGACTTTGCCGCGCACGGCTAGGCCGTCGAAGCCGAGGTCTTCGTCCCATACGATGTCGGTGGACATGAATGGATTGTCGAAGCGGCCTAACAGGAATGTGAGTTCCTGCCCGTCGCCCGGGCCGGCGTCATAGCTGACGAAGGCGCGATCGAGCCAGATGGCGTATTTGGAGAAATTGCCACCGCTGCCACCGAGGCTTTGGTTGGTGGAGGTGGGGGTGTTAGAGTCTCCGGTGGCGAGACGGATGCCGCCGTTGAAGCCCTCGCCGAGCATGATCTCGGTGCCGAAGCGGGCGCGCAGGCGAGCGCGGTCGCGGTCCTGATCGACGTTGTATTGCGGGGAAAACTGGGTGCCGGAGGTGTCGAAGGGCGAGCCGGTATTGATGGCGTTGAAGTTCGGGAAAGCGCCGGAGTTATCGTTGCCCTCGGCAAAGAAGGTGTTCTCTGAACGGACGCGGAT
>JANMLQ010000094.1:0-14468 GCA_031372635.1 Akkermansiaceae bacterium
GCGGTCCAACGCGCCGAACCACCTTTTGGGTCGCCCCTTCAGGGCTCTGGATCGCTAACGCGCTCTTACCTAGGGCGTTGCCCTAGGCTGTGATAGTTCGCACCTTTGGTGCTGAAGAAATCCGAATCCTTAAAGGCATTGCGCTAAAGCGTGAACTCCCTCAGCCGGCTCTCTCACTGCGCGACTTGCGGTCCTTTTCCAAAACCATGGCGATTACGCCGAAGACGATCACGGCGAGCATGACGGCGTAGTAGATGCCGATGTTGCCTTTGCCGGCGGTGAAGCCGTAGTTATGCAGGCCCACGCCGAGGAAATTGACGTGCCACCATGAGAAGGTGACGATCACTGCGGTGAAGACCGATGCAAAGTGCAGGCTCCACTCGCGCAGGTAGCCGCCGAGGCGGGCGTGGAGAATGGCCAGCGTCCACAACACGATGAGTAGCGCGCCATTTTCCTTCGGATCCCAGCCCCAGAAGCGGCCCCACGAGTAGTTCGCCCAGATGCCGCCGAGCACGGTGCCGACGAGTGAGAGCAGCAGGGTGAAACACAGCATTCCATAAACGACGCGCGTCAGCGTGCGGCGCAGCTTTGCATCTCCGTTGTCCAGATTCAGACCACGCATCAGGATGTAGGCGGCGGAGAGTTTTGCGGAAAGCAGACCCACGCAGTAGCCGAGGGTGATGGTGATGACGTGGGTGGTAAGCCAGAAGTTGGAATCCAGCACCGCGACGAGTGGGTTCATGTGGTCCTTGGCATCGCCGAGTTCGTAGCGGCGGGCGAGGATGATGAGCGCAGTGCCGAGGATCGGCGCGATTCCCAAGGAGATGCGGATGCGTGTGAGTAGCTCGACGAGCAACAGCAGGAACACTGCGCCGGTGGCGATGAAGATGATGGTGTCGTAGAGATTTCCCACAGGCGGGCGTTGCATGATGATGCAGCGCAGCACGATGGCGATGACGCAGTATCCGAGGCCGGCGAGCGTGGAGCCGAACGTGATCCATGAGCAGATTCTGCCTGCGGATGAGCGGCCCAGTGTCCACATGGCGAAGGCTGCGAGCGTGCCGATGAGGAAGAAGATCATCGCGTAGAGGAACCAGTTTTTCCGATAGTAGGAGGCCTCCATGCCGATGCTGCGGGTTTCTCCGCGCGACTCGGCACGTTTTTGAAAGTGGTCTCTGGCGGAAACGAGTTCTTTTCGGAAGGCCGCCTCGTCTCCACTGGCGGATCGGGCGACGGTTTCTAACACTTTGATGTCGTCGATGGCGGTCGCGGGATTTTTATCGTCGCCACTCATGGCTTCCATGATGGCGTTGCCCGCGCTGCGCCATTCCTTCACTTTGGGATCGGCGGGCGGGATGATGAAGAGCCCGAACTTTGCGAAGTTTGCGGAATCGAGCACTTGTTCGAGTAGGTCACGCAGGCGCGGTTCCATCTCTTGGCCGTGACCGCGGGATTTCTTGATCTCCTCCAGTAACTGCGGCGCGGTGGCCATCAGCGCGCTGACGTCGGCGCGCTTGTCAGCCTCCCCGTTTTGCCCGGAGCCGCGCAGGACCACGCCGCTGCGTGCGAAGCTGAAGTAGCCTAGCAGACTTTCGTAGGTGCGCAGGTTCGCAGCGAGATCGAGCACCTGGGTCTGCATGGGATCGCGCTGCTTGCTTTCGATCTTCTGATAGCTCTGGGCGAGTTCGCCGAGTTTCGTGCGGCCTGGCTCGATGTCGGCATAGCTGTAGCGGTCGCGTTTGCCGCGGGGCTTCACGCCGATGGCTTCGAGCGCGGTCGAGTTATCAATGCGGAAAGTGGGCTGGTGGATGGCGAACTGCGGGCGGAAGAGCGCGTCGAGTAACCATGCAGTGGGCTTGATCTTGAGTGTCTTTCCGTCCTTGCCCTCGATCTCCATCGAGCGCGCGCCGTGCAGGCCGAGCATGGTGAAAGCGGCGTAGCTGGAGAGCGGCTTGATGCGTCCGCCTTCCTGAACGGGCAGTGTTTCCGCAGCAGTGATGGTTTCTGGAGACCACGCGGTGTAGCCATCCACTTTGCGGACATCGCCCTTCGGCATGTTGTCCACGACTACGTTGAATAAAGCAAAGCCGAGAGCGAGCGCGGCGAGCGCGGCGGCGATCCAGCGGCCTGCGTGAAACGATGAGTTAGTCATGGCGTTGCTTGCGGGTGCTGGCGGTTAGAAAGAGCACGAACTTCAGGATGAAGGTGATGAGCATGCCGAGGGTGACGATGTAGAGGCTGTATTCCGGCCACTTGTCCGCCGGGTTTTTGACGACTTCAATGACGGAAAACATCTTCTCCCCGGGACGTGCGCCTTCTGGGCCGTAGCTGGCTTGGAAAAACGTGAGGCCTTCGTAGCGCATCGGCTCGTTCATCTGGATGGTGACCTTCGCCTCACCGCCGTTCTCGATGCGGGTGATTTTGCTGACGAACTTGGCCGGATTCATGGTACCGGGATGGAAGTCGGCGGTGAACGTGTCCAGCTTCACGGTGAAGGGCATGGGCCAAAGCCGCTTGCGCATGTCCACGCTGAAGATGCGGCCTTCATGGCGGATGCTGAAGGGGTGAAAACTCGCACCAGCAAGGATGAAGGGATCGTTCTTCGTGCCATCGCGCTGGACGAGGCGCGCGTAGCAGGCGGCGGTGTTCCCTTCCATGACGATTTCTCCCTTCTCGTTGCGCGCGTCCGGCCGCTCCAACAGAAAATAGCCATCCACCATGCGCTCGCCGGCTTTAGGTGCGCTTTCGTTTCCGTTTACAGGAAGCGCGTTTCGGATGTAGCCTGCGATTTCCAGATCGAAAGGCAACGCTGGCATCTTGATGAGGCGTGTGCGGCCATCTGTTAGGTCATCGAGATTCTCGCCGCGGATGACATGGATAACGGCTGGCTTATCGTCTTTGATTTCGGTGATCTCGACAGCAAATTCAGTGTAGTGCTCTGCAAAGTCAGAGGTTTCCCCTTCCCAAACGCGCATGTATCCACGCTCCGAGTAATGATGGGCCACGCCCGCGCCGACGAGCATGAGGATGATGCCGAAGTGCGAGATCAGATTTCCTGCATGCTTCCAGCCCTTGCGGATGCGGATCACGCCGCCGAGGATGAGGTTGAGAAGGAGCAGCGCGCCGACCCAATAGCCGCCGGGCAGTGGCAGCGGGATCATCTTGCCGTTGATCTCGGGAATCAGGAAAACTGCCTTCCAGTGGAAATACTTGTTGAGCGTGGCGTAGAGGCCGTTGTCGATTTGCTCGAGTGTGGCGAACCAAGTCAGTAGCCCTAACAGCAGCAGCAGGATGGTGGCGAGGCCGAAGCCCGAAAGCACATCGAAGATCCGACCGGGCAGTGAACGCGGATTCGGCGGCAGTGGAGGTGGACTATCTGTCATCGGCGGAAACGAGTCGGGATACGGCGGATCAATCGGCCATCTTTAGGCTCTTGGCAAAGTTTTCGAGAACCGGACGTGCAGCTTCCACCTCGGCCTTGGGACCGACCATTTTCACGGTGAGGATGCTACCGCCGTATGAAGCGACGATTCCCGCGAGTGCGAATCCGGGTTTCGGCTCCGCGCCCATGCCGCCTGCGTAATCGCCCGCAGCCTCCACCCATGCACCGCTGGTGCTCGCGACGGGGACGCTGCGTAGTTTCGCAACTCCGGCCTCATCGAGTGGGGCGGCTCCGAATTGATTGAGCCAGCGGTTGATGTTGTCGGTGACGCTGCCCGAGGAAATGGAAACCCAAACCTCGCCCGTGCCGCTGGCGCCGAAGCGGTAGTTGAGCAGACGGAACTGCGAGGGCGGCAGTGGCAGCCAAGCCTCAGGGGTCTCGCCTTTGACCGGGCTGGGCTTGGCATCGCGGAATCGCTCGTCGCTGGTGGCAAAGAGCTTGGGAGCCTTGTCCCGCGTGGTGGGGGAGCGGGTTTCGGTCACGGTGACCTCCTTCTTTTCCTGGCAGGAGGAAAGAAACACAAGGCAGGCAAGCAGGTGGGCGGCACGACCAATCACGCCCGCGCCAGTAGCCCTGCATTCCACCCGGCGCAAGTGGAAACGGGCAAGGCGACAGGGCGGCTTCACGGCATTCTCATGAGTCGGCTTGCGTGATGGGGCGTGGGGAGTGCAGTCTCGGGCATGCGATTGCAGGTTTTTTTCAGCGGTGCAGTAATCCTGGCGATGGGAGTGGCGGCGATGCGGCTGCTGGATGCGAAGGAGGCGCTGGGTTTCCTGCAAGGGGCGCTCACGCTGGGTGGCGGCATCGTGATTTGCGGTTTGTTTTCGCTGAAAAACCATTGGCACGGGCTGATCGGTGCCGGGGTGCTGGCGTTGTTAGGAACTGCGCGTGGATTTGGAAATTTCCCGGATCTGCTGAAGCTGCTGCAAGGCGATCGTCATCGCGGAGCGGCACCGCTGTTGGAGATGGGCGTCACTCTGATTTGTCTTCTGCTCCTGCTGCGGGTGCTGCGGGCGCTGCAACGGGAGAGGACGCGCCAGATGCTGGAGCAGGACTGACTTCCGGCGCTGGAGGAGTCGGTTTCGGAAGGAGATCGGCCCACTGGTGGAGTTGCACGCCATCGCCCACGCCGCCGATTTCTCCTAACAACTCGTGGCAGCGTTGGCGCAATTTTTCATAATCGGGCGGCCCCTTTTCCGCATCGCGGCTGCCGGGGAAGACGAGGTAGGTGACTTTCAAATCCGACACGGGACGGCTGTAGGGCGTGGCCTTCGGATTGAGTTCGCGTGCCATGCGCAGCGAGGCTTCGCCGACTTTGAAAGTGGGGCCGCCATCACCGACAATGGCCGGATAGAGTTTCCCGCCATGCGCGACGACGGCGTAATCGCCGACTTTCGGTGAGAAAGGAACACTGGAAGTGAGAATGTCATAGGGGATGACAATGAAGGGATCGTAATCGGCGATGAGGAAACTACGGGCCTTCATGTCCTCGATGCCGCGTTTTAGATAGGCGATGCGTTCCTTGAGCCACTTCTTTCGCTCCGCGCTAGTGGCCTTATCGGCAAGTTCCTTATTCGCGCCGACGATGCGTTTCTCCCAACCTGCGACCATCGGGTTGGCGGTCTTCGTTTTCTTTGGCCAGCCATAACTGGTGAATGGCTGATAGTTCGGCGAACTGACGATTTCATCGGGCATCGTCGGCAAGCGGTCGCCATCGGAGCCATCGGAAACGACGTCCATCTCGGCCTGCATGAGGAAGACAGGTTTGCCGCCGGGCGAACGGAATTGGAGGATGGTTTCGCAGTCGTAGATGTTGTGCTTGGTGAGCAGTTCGTTGAGCGTGTTCGCATCGCGGCGGACGCGGGCGGCCTTGTTTTCGTAGAGTTTTCCAAACCACGGGGAAACCTCGGCCTTGGCGACAAGCGCAGGCAATCTAGGCAGGAGCTTGGTGAGTGAGGGATTGGATGTCTCCAGCTCGGCCATGGTTTTCGCAGGCGATGGCACGCGCAGATGGAGCTGATAGAAAGCGGTGTAGCTGTCATCGGCCACGCGCTCCTTGGAAGCGATGCCGCCCTTCTCGATCTTCACCTCGGTCTTGAAAGGAATGCCGGAGCGCAGCTTGCGGACGTCGGTGATGGAGCCGATCTCAGGCGTCTCGCTGACATTTTCGGAAACGGTTTCTGCAGCGGCTTTGGCTTCCTTTTCCTGAGCCGCCTTTTTTATTGCCTCAATCTCGCGCTCCAATTCCTGCTCCATCTCGGACCGCAAGCGGGACTCGATCTGGCGGCGGATGTCAGTCTCATCCGCAGCAACGACGACAGGTTTCGGCGCGAAAATTTCCCTGAGTCCTCGTTTCACCTTCGCAGGAAACGAGGTGTAACAGAGCGCGACGGCACCGCACACCAGAACTAGCGCGCTGATTCCCAGCCATGAATGACCGCCTTTCCGCTTGTTTCCCACTCGCTCCATGGCTGCGATCCTAAAGCAGAAAATCCGCGCGCAACAATCCTTCAAATGCCGAACCATTCATTGCGGCATCCAATCCCAACGGGATTGTGCAGGGTGGGGGACACAGTCTTTTGACAGAATCATTGGAGACTTGGCTTGCGTGCATGAAAATCCTGAATTCTTCAAAAATGATTCTGTCATCCGCCGTCGCCTCTACGGTCGCTTGTCCGCGTGATCGGGAGTCCACGCTACACAACCTCGTTGGGGTTGTACCGGAACTCAGAAGTTGCAGGAGTTGACCCGAACGCGCTCCCCGCCGTTATGGACCGCCTTGTCCCACGCCGCGCGCAGCGTTTCCGTGAGCGGATCGGGCGGATACGTTTTCGCGCAGAATTTCGAGACGCCCATGATGCCGCGGATGGTGGATGTTAGAAAAATTCCATCGGCGGCATCGAGGTCGGCGCGGGTGAGGGAGCGCTCCTCGCAGGGAATCCCATGGCGGGAAGCGAGATCCATGACGACGAAGCGGGTGATGCCAGGCAGGCAGCCGGAATCGAGCGCAGGAGTGGCGATGCAGCCATGGGTGACGAGAAAGAGATTGGAGGTGGCGGCCTCACAGAGATGTCCGGCGGTGTTGAG
Organism: Akkermansiaceae bacterium; assembly: GCA_031372635.1. Lineage (GTDB taxonomy): Bacteria > Verrucomicrobiota > Verrucomicrobiia > Verrucomicrobiales > Akkermansiaceae > Luteolibacter. Next base: position 6,530 of record JANMLQ010000094.1, read on the forward strand.
GAAAACGGTTTCCTCGAAGCCAAGTCGCGCGGCGTTTTCTAAGGCGAGCAGGTTTTCCGCGTAGGAAGCGCATTTCAAGCCGGCGAGTGGGGAACGCTCGTTGCGCTGCCATGGCGCGAGGTTGGCAGTGGTCGTGAGCGGGGCCTCCGCAGCGGGAATTGCGGTGATCCAAACTAGGCGATCCGCACCGGGCGAAAGATCCTGGAGCAGACCGCTGCCGCCAGTGATGGACAGGCGGATGCGGGCGCGGCCGGTCGCGAGACCGTTGAGGACAATGAGTTCGGCCATGATTCCCTCAAGCTCCGGCCACTCGATTTGCCATCCGAGCCGCTGGCAAGCGGCGTGAAGACGGGCGAGGTGGAGATCGACGAAAATCGGTCGTCCATCCACAGCGAGAATCGTTTCAAAAAGACCGAGGCCATGCATCAGCCCGCGATCCGTGGGGGATGTGGTGAAATCCAAGACATCGAGCCACTGACCATTGCACCACAGTTGCGACATGCGCGGATGATGAATGGGCATGGCGGCTTGTAAATGCCACAGGCGTCAGGCCACGCCGGTGTTTTCCGGAGTGGATTTCCAGAATGTTCATGGTTTCCTAGTCGCGCCGCAGAGGCATCTCCCGCAGCTGATGGCGGGCGCTCATTTCAGCAGACAAAATCTCCCGCACACGCCGCTCCATGGAAGAGTCCAAAGACATGCCTACTCTCTCCGTAGTCCAGGAAACGCAAAGCTCCCCGTCCGAATGGCGCGGCTGGCTGGCGACTCACGGCCCGCGGATGCTACTCTTCGCACGCCAGCAGACACGCTCGCAACAGGACGCTGAGGACGTGCTTCAAGATGCCATCGTCAAACTCGTGGAAAAAATCCGCAACGATGAATTCATCGGCGGGCCCGAGGCATGGCAGCCCTATCTCTACACCACCATCCGCCGCCTAGCGATCGACCTCAGCCGCCGCGATGACCGCAGGAAGCGCCGCGAAGACACTGTGAGCATCGAGACCGGAGACGCGATGCACGAAGTGTTTCATCCGTGGTTCGAGAGCGAGTCCTCCGGCGATGAGACGCGTGTCCAACTGGAAGACAAGCTCAAGGAATTGCCGCAGAAGTTTTCCGAAGTCATCCTCATGAAAATCTGGGGCGAGCGCACCTTCGCAGAGATCGGTGAGATTCTCGGCATTTCTCAAAACACCGCCGCCTCGCGCTACCGCTACGGACTCGAGGCGCTCAAGAAAAGCCTCGGCAGCGCCCGCCGCCGTGGCGACCTTTCCATCTGAATCATTTTCTAACATCACACCACCATGTCGTTGGAACCAACATCGCTTGATACCGAACTCCGCCGCCTCAGCCCCGCCGCTCTTGATGAACGGCTGCTCGACAGGCTTGATGCGTGCACGGAGGGAAACTGGACGGAGCTGTCCGCTGCCGAGTATGCATTCCAGCAAACTCTGCGCGGATACGCCCCCGCCGCTCTGCCCGCCGCATTGATGGACTCGCTTGCGGCGACGCTTTCGGATGTGCGTTTCCCGAACGAGGACAAGATCGTCAGTTTCCCGCACAAGCAGGCCGCCGCGCCACGCCGCAATCGCGGATGGTGGTCCGCCGCCGCAGCGGTCGCTCTCACCGGAGCCGTCACCGCACTGATGGTGCCGGTAAAACAAAAGCCGGTTCCGGTAGCTGCCGTTCCTCATTCTCCAGAGATCACCCGCCCGGCCACAGGCAGCAGTCCGCTCATCCCCGCAGGCTTCAAGCGCGGTCTCAGCGAGGCCAGTGACGAGGGCGTGATCTGGCAGCAGGATCACCAGCCGCACCACGTGGTGAAGGTCGTCTATCAGGACCGCGTCACGCTCAGAGACGCCAGCGGCGCGACCTATCAAGTCGAGCAGCCGCGCGTCGAATACATCTTGGTGCCCACTCGCACCGACTGAGTTTTTTTGCAGACAAAAGGATTCAGCCCGCACGCTCCCCGCACGAACACTATGAAAACGAAACCATTCACCATCCACACGGCCTGCATCGCCGCCGCACTCGTGCTGCCGGTATCGGCCATCGAGGCACCGGCTGACAACGCGCCACCACCGCCCGCTGCGGAAGAAGCACCGGAAGCTGCGGATAACGACGATGCGCCGAAGCCGATCAAGGAAGACACCGCCTATCTCGGCGTCGTTTCCTCGGAAGTCCCGCCGATGCTTGCGGAGCATCTTGGACTGAAACAGGGCGAAGGCATCATCGTGCGATCCGTCATGCCGGATGGCCCTGCCGCCAAAGCGGGCCTCGCCACCCACGACATCATCACCCGCGTGGCGGATCAGCCTGTAGGCTCATCATTGGATCTAACAAAGAACGTCACTTCGCATAAACCTGGGGCAAAAATCCGCCTCAATGTGATTCAGAAAGGCAAAGCCGCTGGCATTGATGTGGAACTCGGCACCCGTCCCGCCGAAATCGCGGGCGTGGAACTCCAGCCGCTCGATCAACTCAACCTCGATGGCGTGCCCAGAGAACTCGCGGACCGCGTGCGCGGCATGATCGAAGGAAATCTGGGTGGCATGGAAATCCAGCCCGGTGGCGCAGAAGCGTTCAATGGCGCGCCTCAAATGCAGGAAGCCATGCGCCAGATGAGACAGCGCATGGAGCAAGCCATGCAGGGAATGAATGCACCGGGCATGTTCGAGTTTCCAGGTTTGCAGGCGCAGGGAAAAATCGACATCCATCAGGGTGCGACCATCCGCATGATGGACGAGCAAGGCAGCATCGAACTGAAGTCCAACGAAGGCGGTAAGGAAGTGACGCTGCGCGACAAGGACGAAAAGATCACTTGGGCCGGCCCGTGGGACACCGAGCAGGACAAAGCCGCCGCGCCTGAAGACGTCCGCAAGCGTGTGGATAGACTTAACATCGACACGAAATTCCAAGGTAATGGCCTACGCCTTAGAATGGGCGGTATCCTCATGCCAGAGGTAGTGCCGGAAGTAGTGCCGGAAGAATAATTTGCTGGGTAATAAGAGTGCGCCGGGAGGCGCTCATGGAGAGCACCCGCGTCGGCAATCCCGGCGCGGGTGTTTGCTTTTCGGGAAACGATTCGCGTTTCAGTTCCGGACTCGTCGCAATCGAACAGGTTTGCGCCGATTCCAGCGAACGTAGGCTCGTTCGTAAGAACGTGGAGGGTGGACGTCGTGAGGCCGGAAGAACGCATTCTTACGAATGCGGATACGACATGGTTCCGGCTATGCCGGGTTAGGAAACGGTTCCGCTAAGAGTCACCCGTGCGCTTGCAAGAAGCCGCCCGCCTAACAGAACCTCGCCCTCCACTTGTGCCAGCGCACCCATGCGGCCTTCCAGCTTGGCGTGGATTTCCAGCACATCACCGGGAGTCGCCGCACCAAGGATTTTTGCAGTACGCACCGCCGCAAGCCGTAGATCGGTAAGCACTGGAATCTCCGCATCCGTCTGCACGATGATCCCTCCAAGCTGCGCGATCGCTTCGATCAACAACACGCCGGGCATGATCGGGTTTCCGGGAAAATGACCTTCGAGAAACGCCTCTCCACCCTTTAGCTGATAGACGGCGGAAGCCTGCTTGCCCGGATCCAGCGATGTCAGCCTGTCCACAAAACGGAAGGACGGGCCGTGCGGCAGTTGTTTCAATGCATCATCAAGAACGAGATTCATGGTGTGATCCTCAGGCCGGAAAGAGGGCGATGACAAGCCATCATCCCTTCACCAGAGAAGCGGAGTAGAAGCCATCAAAGCCGGTGCCTGCCGGAGAAACCGGGCGTTCGCTGAAAAGTGTGAATCCACCGGACTCCAACAGCGAATCCACGGCCGCGCGGTTTTCCGAAGGCAGGATGGAGCAGGTGGCATACACGAGCGTGCCGCCGGGCCTGAGCATGGCCGTGTAGCTGGCTAACAATTCCTTCTGGATGCCACGCACGCGCTCAAGCTGCGCGGGTTTGAGACGCCACTTGAGATCGGGCTGGCGTTTCAAAGTGCCGAGACCAGAGCACGGCGCGTCGATGAGCAGGCGGTCTGCGATCTCCGCGAAATCCGCAGGCGTGGTGGCGGTGATCTGCTTGGATTTCACGCAAGTGGCTCCGGCGCGTTTGGCACGGCGTTCGAGTTCGGCGAGTTTCTTGGCATCCACATCCATTGCGAAAACGCGGCCTTCATTCCCTAACAGCGCGGCGATGTGCAGCGACTTGCCACCGGCACCGGAGCAGGCGTCGATGATGCGCTCGCCCGGCTGCGGATCGAGCAGCGGCGCGATGAGCTGGGAACCGGCATCCTGGATTTCCACGCGGCCATCGGTGCGCAGCGGCTTGGGCAGCGACTTACCGGGGGGCAGCACCAGCGCATCCGGTAAACCGGGAACTGCCTCCGCGATGACGTTGTGCGATGCGAGCCATTCGATGGCTTGATCGCGGGTGTGTTTGAGAGTGTTGACGCGGAGGAAGACGGACGCGCGCTGATTGAGCGCGGAGATTTCCGCATCCCATGCAGCGCCGAGTTCGGAAACGCCGAGTTCATCGAGCCAATCGGGAATTGACTCACGTACGGCGCGCGGCTGGGCGGCGAGATCGCTCTCGCGGGCTTTCATTTCATCAGCTTGCAAGCCTTTGAAGGTCCACCATTCCGGGATGTCGTAGCCCATTCGCACCCACTGCGCGGCGCACATGGCGTTCGTTTCCTCGCTGTCTGCTAGAAATCCGAGTGCCCGCCGCCAACGCACGACCTCGAAGACAGTCTCCGCGATGAACGAGCGATCACGCTTGCCCCACTTCGGGTTCTCCTCGAAAGCAGCGGCCAGTGCGTGATCGAGCACCTTGTGTTCCTTGAACACGGATTTAACGATGCCGGTGGCTGCTTCGGCGAGGATGCGGTGCATTTTCATGGAGGCGGACCCTTTCTCAAATCGCGCGTCGTGGCAACAGGAACGAGTGCCCAGTCCGGGTGTAACTGAAAGTGCTGGGTAATTGTGAAGAGCGGATGCATCTGAATGGGGAGCACACGCGCCCTCGCGTGTCGCGGAGTGCGCCCTCGCGCTCTGCCTGCTGATACGCCTTGTGGACTCCGGAACCGGAACACACCCGCCAGAGCGCAACGACTGAGTTTCCGGCGAGGGCACCGGAAACAGCACTCGATGGCGCGTGCGCTCCCCGATGCGCCAGTTGCACTTCACTCCCCATGTCCTTGCGGCGCGGCGAGGGCCGGTTTATCACTCGCCGCGCATGGAGTTCCAACTGGTCAGCGATTACAAACCCGAGGGCGATCAGGCGCAGGCGATTGCGAAGCTCGCGAAGTCGCTGGATGCGGGAAATCACCACCAGACGCTGCTGGGTGTGACGGGTTCCGGGAAAACCTTCACCATGGCGAACTTGATCCGTCATCACGGCAAGCCGACGCTCATCATGAGTCACAACAAGACTCTAGCGGCGCAGCTTTACTCGGAGTTCAAAAACTTCTTCCCGCACAATGCGGTGTAGTATTTCGTTTCCTACTTCGTTACCTATCAGCCGTATGCCTACCTCCCGCGCAGCGACACCTCCATCGAGAAGGATTCCTCCATCAACGATGAGATCGAGCGACTGCGCCTGAGCACGATGGGCTCACTGCTCACGCGGCAGGACACGATCGTGGTGGCCTCCGTTTCCTGCATCTACGGCCTTGGTTCGCCGGACGACTATCAGAACATGATGGTCCCGGTGTGTGCGGGCCAGAAACTCACTCGCGAGGAATTCCTTAACTCACTGGTCGGCATGCTGTTCGAGCGCAATGACATCCAGTTCGGCCGTGGGAAATTCCGCGTGCGTGGCGATGTGGTGGAAGTCCATCCGGCATACCTCGATGATACCGCGATCCGCATCGAGTTTTTCGATGACGAGGTGGAGCGTGTTTCCAGCATCCACACGCTCACCGGCCAACTGATCGAGCGGCTAGAGAGCCATACTTTTTTTCCCGCGAAACAATTCGTTACACCGGGCGACAAGATGAAGAAAGCAGCCATCGCGATCCGCAAGGAAGCGGACGAGCAGGTGACGAAGTTCGAGAAGGAAGGAAAACTCATCGAAGCGCAGCGCCTCCGAATGCGCACGGACTACGACTTGGAAATGATGGCGGAGATGGGATTCTGCCAAGGCATCGAGAACTACTCGCGCCACATCACCGGCCGTGAACCCGGAGCACGCCCCTACACGCTGCTGGATTTCTTTCCGCGCGATTTCCTGCTGCTGATCGATGAAAGCCACGCCACGATTCCGCAGATCGGCGGGATGTTTGAGGGCGACAAGAGCCGCAAGACAGTGCTTGTCGAACACGGCTTCCGCCTGCCGAGCGCACTGGATAACAGACCGCTTCGTTACGAGGAATTCATGCAGATGACCGGCCAACGGCTTTACGTTTCCGCCACGCCCGGACCATTTGAAATCGCGAACTCACGCCCGGAAAACAAGTCGTTCATTCCGATCGTCACCAAGGACGCATCAGGCAGACACATTCCCGCAAGCCTGCGGAAGTTCAAAGTGAAAGCCAGTGGCAACGAGGAATCCGTGGCGGACTTCGATCCACAAAAACGCGGCACGCCACTCGTCGTCGAGCAAATCATCCGCCCGACTGGACTGCTCGATCCGATCATCACGCTGCGTCCGCTCAAGGGCCAAATCGACGAGACCATCGAGTTATGCCGCCAGCGTGTGGAACGTCACGAGCGTGTGCTGGTCACCACACTCACTAAGAAAACGGCGGAGGATCTCAGCGAGTATCTCCAAGGCACCGGGCTGAAAGTGCGCTACATCCATGCCGACATTGATGCCGTGGAGCGTGTGGAAATTTTGCGCCAGTTGCGCGCCGCCACAGTCGATGTGTTAGTCGGCATCAACCTGCTACGCGAAGGGCTGGACCTGCCGGAAGTCTCGCTGGTTTGTATCCTCGATGCGGACAAGGAAGGCTTCCTGCGCAACGAGACCTCGTTGATCCAAACCGCCGGACGCGCGGCACGCCACCTCGGCGGTGAGTGCGTGTTGTTCTGCGATGTCGTCACGGACTCGATCCAAGCATTGCTTAACGTGACCGAGCACCGCCGCACACGGCAGACCGAGCACAACACGCTGCATGGCATCACTCCGCAAAGTGTGAAGCGCGCTCTTCAACAAAGCCTCCACACCCACGAGAAAGAACTGGAGCATGCGGAAAACCTCAACCGCTCGTTGGTGGCCGAGGATGTGGAAACTTACGACAAGCTGCGTGTCATCGCGGAACTGGAGGAGGAAATGCGCGAGGCATCTTCAAAGCTGGAGTTTGAACGCGCCGCCCACCTGCGCGATCAGATCGCCGCGTTGAAAAATCCCAAGCTAGAACCGCCGAGAAAAGCCGTCACGTATCCCGCAGGAAAAGGCAGCAAGAAACGCAAGTCGCCCTGAATCACGCCTGAGCTTGGCCTTTGGAAAAGAAGATCTCCATCCGGTGATGGAGGTCGTCATAGAAGCTCTTCTTGATCGCTTCCAACGCGGCGCGCTTGTCGTTTTCCGCAACGCCGACGAGCTGCTCCTCGAACTTCATTTTCTCCGCGAAGGATTTCTCCATCTCGATCAATGAGTCGAGAAACTCACGGGCCGCACGCGAATGTTCGACGCCATCTACAAGCGCGTGTTCGAGCCGTTGGTTGCGGGTGACAGCAATGAGATTACCGGCGGAGAGTTGCTCCATGTAGCGACGCTTACTCTGACGGAACGCACGGTGCTCGCTCTCGTAGGTGATTTCATCGCGATCCACGAGCGTGTCGTATGGGCCGGGTTTGGTGAAAAATTTCACGATGAGCGGAATGGTATCCACCAGCATGAAGAGCAGCCCGAGCACGATGTAGGTGTAAAACGCGAACTGACCGCCCTGGTTGCCGGCTTTGAAGAGCGCGTGCAGCGCGAGCGTCTGTGTGAGGATGTCGCCA
>JANMLQ010000103.1:0-12045 GCA_031372635.1 Akkermansiaceae bacterium
AAATCGGCAGGCACCCCGCAAGGTTCTGGATGATGCCGTTGAAGGCCATGGAGGCTGAGGGAGTCGGAGCCGCGTCCTGCCGGGCGCGAAAGGTCGGGGTTCAAACCCACCAATCCGCGACAGAATTTGATCCGATTCCACACAAATGGACGCCAACGGCGCGAAAACATGCAACACCGATAAAAACCAGTAAGGCAAGAACCCCCATGAATCCGAAGAGAACGCACAACCTTTTGGTAAGCAACCAGATGGCGGAAATGAAGGTCGAAGTCACCCGATACCGGAAACCGGATGGATTTCTCACCCGACATTGGGCGGTGTTCGTGAACGGCGACCTGCTTGCCGTCACGCTCTACCGCAAAGGGGCATTAGCCGTTGCTGCGACTCTCACCGGCATGAATGCCAATCCCCTTGTCCAGACCAGTGGCGGGCGGGGAGAGACGTCACCAGGGACGGTGCCGCATTCCGAGGCATAGCGGAGAAAAAAACCGACGATTCGTTGACACGCCACCGTTGGTGTAATGTCCAACCAATCGACTCCCAAAACAGCCGCGTTCCGTTCCCTCGTTCAGAAGACCGGAACACTTCACTCCGAAATCTCCACCCTCGACACCGCTATTCGCGACCGAGATGCCATCCGCGACCGAATGGCTGACTGCGGCGACGAAACGGAAGCCCGCAAGCATCTGGGCGACCTCACCCGCGCCGAGGAAACCGTCATAATCAAGCAAGCCCGTTTGCCTCGCCAGCAAGCCGACCTTGCGAATCTGTTGGAGCAAACTCTCGATGCATACGGCGAAGCGCACACGGAGTGGAGATGCATCATCGAAGCCACTCCCAAGCAGGCGGCCGAGGCATTCCGCGAACTCCTGCATGCCGCGCAGCTCGATCCGGAAGTTCAGAAGGTCGAAAAGGCAAACCCGGTCGTGGTCGATGCCATCCGCCCACTGACGCTTGCCAGTCAGCAGGACGATCTTCTCTATGAAGCGTGGCGAGCTGCCAACATCACGTCGGATGTCACAAGCAAGCGGGTCGAAGGCTTCCAGAGCGCGATCAAATGGCTCGACAAGATTCAGGCGGCTCATGCCGAGGTTGTGGCCGAAGATAAGCGCATGACCGCCGCCTGCGTGGCGTTCCGCAAGGTGCTCGCCAAAGGATAACCCCTCACTCCCCGAAGCAATGAACCGACCGAACGACATCCGCATTGAGACGTTCCGCGAAACGATGGAGCGCCTCACCTTGCTTACCGGCGCACTGCAAACGCTGGCCATCACGCTTCACCGTGCCAACGAGATTCCCGGGCTTCTGGAGCGGTGTTCCTGCCGTTTCGATGCGGCTCGTCTCAGGGAAGAGCAAACCGCCATCGGCTATCCCATGATCCACCGCATCCGGCAGGCCCAATGGGAAAGCGAGCTGCGGCAGGGTCTTCACTCAATCAGGGATCAACTGCGGGCGGCGATTGATGCCGCGACCGAGTATGTTGGTATCGCCGCCGGTGGACCTGAAGCCGTGAAGACATTCCCGTTCGCCAGGAGTCACCTGAATGAACTAGCGCGGCACCGCGTCATGCCATCCGCCACGGCGAGCGCGAAAGTCCGTCTCTCTTTCCTAGGATCGGCATGGCTGGCGATTGATGCGGCGATGGCATCATTGCATGAAATCCGGTTCGATGTCCTGAGGCGGGAAAATCGTATTTGACCCCCATAGGGCAATAACGGCAGCTTTCCCTTGGCAAGCGCAGGACATGTAGAGGCCGCTCTCACGAATGGCAGCCCGCATGGGTGGGATCCTCGGTTCCTGGGGCCACAATTTCACAAGCCTTCGAGGACAAGATGCCTCGGGGGCTTTGTCTTTTACGGTGGCGAGATCCTCCGGCCAGCGTTGCGCATCAGAGGGGTATTTTCATTGTGGGGGTCAAGCCGCTGGCCAGATGCCGTCCCGATCCAAGCGGATCGCGATGACCGGCGCATTGACTCCGAAGCGAGGCGCAATCGTCTGCGAGAACTTGTCGCGGAGTTCGCCGCTTTCCATGAAATTGGGCACCAGCCTTTCTGCAGGACCGGCGAATTCGTCGAACAAATCACCAAGCCGCGCCTCAGGAACCAACAAGCGTCCGGCGAACTCATTGGCTTCCTGTTCCGCTGTGTATTTGCAACCTCCGTAATTCGCTGTCCACTTGGCGAAATCCGGAAGGCTGGCGAAGTGGGATGCCTGCGGGAGATCCCGGTGTAGGAAATAATGAGCCAGTTCATGGGCCACAGTGAAGCGGAGGCGATTGAGCTTCCACTCCGGTCCCTTTTCCATGAGCGCGTATTGCTCGGCATCCAGGTAGATGCCGCTGAAATCCGCCTTGATCGCCGCTTCCACCCGATACTTGGCGACCAAATTGTCGAAAGGGATGGCGTCCAGACCGAGATCCACCTCGAAAAAGGTGAACACGTCGATGGGTGTGCGATCTTCTTTCAAAAGCTCAAACTCCGCCCGCAGCTCGTCAATTTTCCGCCAAACGTGGTCCATGGTTGGGGTGGGTTACTCGCTGTCTGCGGTGTGCAGTTTCTTGATGTCCTCGGCGAGGCTCGCCAGTTCCTTCTCGGTGAGTTCGTGGCCACGGGCGGCACGGAAGAAGGCGGGTAGAGCCCGTTGGAGGATCGCGTGATCGGCTACATCGGCGGGAATCTCATGTCTCTGAAGCGCCGCTTCGTCCATGAAAGCCAGTTTCGCCGCACCGGCGAGGCCGAAGAAATCCGCCAAGCGCTCCAGAAGCCCGATGTCGCCAGGTGGCGGATTCACTCCGCGTTCGACCTTGCTCCAATTGCTTGGATCGAGACCGGCTTGTGCGCAGAAGTCGCGCAGGGTAAGGCGTTTCTGAAGACGCAGGGATTTGATGGTGTCATTGAACATGGGATTCCTTTCGTTGCTGTGGTAGAAAGCTACCACACGCGTCAAGCCCCTGCTTTCAAGAAATTCGCCATCTCCCGGCATTGAAGACGAATCCCTCGTCACCCGATTCGTCCACGTAGGCGATGAAGCTGGATTTCATGGTTCAATCATCGGGTTGCAGGTAGGTGCTGCGCAGACTTTCGTGAAGCGCCGCCATCGCGGAAAAGTTGGGATGGTCAGCTTTTGAATTGAGCTCGTAGGCCGCACAAATCTCGATGTCCTTTTGAGACAGATAGTGAGCGTGGACGAGAATTTCCCGAATTTGGTCGGGGTCGTCGGCGTATTCACGCTCATCGGGATCGCTGCTCTCCTCGAGAAAGCGGGCGTAACAGCGTTGGATGATGGGTGCGGAATGAGTTTGGATTTCGTCCGCGATGCGGAGGATTTCCCGAATCTTGATGTCGAGCGCAGTTGGGGTGCTGTAGAAGATGTTGCCGTTGGGATGGGCGGTTTCATTGCGGTCATCCACCAACTTGGCGTAGGTGCCGATCTTGCCGTTGTCGCAGGCAATGAGTTTGAGAAACCGCAGCATCGTTCGCTCCGGCACCACGCTGAATGAAAACGGCGAGGTGGCGGCGAGTAGCCCCTTTTCTACCTCTTTGTTAAAGCCGATCAGCCCGTTCGCGAAGTCGCCCGGCTCGGTCTGCTTGATCTGCCAGATGTTGAAATAGACGAAGCTCATCGTGAGCATGTGGTAGGCGAGGAAGGCGAACTGGTATTTGCCGTGCGTGTAGTTGGTCTCGAAGGCGTCCCACAGGAATTCGATGTATTCCTGCTCCTTCGGGGTCTTGAAGGACAGTGGCAAGTAGCTGGCAAGTTCGACGGCTTCTTCCATCGCTTATATTGGGCTTGTGGTTTTCAGCTTTGCCGTGTTCCTAGCTTTTACAAAGAACTGGTGGTCTTTATTATACTGTTGGAGGAGCCAATCCACATAAGCTTGGCTGTATTGAGCGGGAGAACCTTTGACCGCGCCTTGGTAAAAATACTCAGACCGTTGTTTGACACCATGTGCCTTATTGACGCACTGAATATCGTGCTGATTTATCGAAAGTTTTGGCAGTAACCTTTTCAGGTTTTCGATAACTTCCACCTGCCTGTGTGGGTGTGACTTACTGGAGTCTTTTGGTGCCTCAACAATTTGGACTGCTTGGCCGCCGGATGAGGCGTGGGAAAGGACAATATCAGCGTCTCCGGGTTTCTTTGTCAGAGCGAGTCGATACTCAATCCCCACAGAAAATTGGGCGGGACGTTGGAGATTATCGAACTCATTTTTGATCTGAGCACAGTAATCCGTGAGGTAATCAGCAGCATCGCGCCCTAACGCGCGGCGAAGATGTATGTTTGCTATGTCGTTACGACTTGGATCCAATTCATAAACAATGCTCATCATTCCGACATTGACTCGATCAGATAACGAGATGCCAAACCACTGGTTGAGACGACGATGGTAATTGATTACACAAGCTTGAAACAACCCCGAGACATCCGCTGGCACATCGCTAAGAACCAAATGCACGCACTCATCTCGCAGGTCAGCGATACATTCAATATTACGACGCTCAGGGTCGGTCGCGTTCGGAATGAGACGCACCAAGCAATCACGAAGTGATATAGATTCTCGTCTCTGATTACGCTTCTTCTTACCACGAAAAATGGCGTCATGACCCTTACCAGCGTCTTCAAGAATCTTTGCCTTGAGCAGCAACTCCCAAGCATTGCAGATCAGATAGCAGAAAGTTTCAATACGGTATTGAATGGATAGTCGGTTAATGGTTTCCAAAGCAAGTATATAACCCTCGATACTCTTGTCTATCAATCGACCTTTGAGACCTGGATTGCCGCGTTGGCCTTTCATACAACAATCTCTTGTTCTGAGGGTGCCGCCTCGCCCCAAACCCGTGCGAGGGTGGCTTGGATCTTTTGCTCGAAGCGGGCGATCAGTTCGCGATTGGCGGCGACCAGCGCTTGCTCGGCTTCGATCTCCGCCACGATGGACCGCTGTGTGGCGACATCGTCGGCAATCGGGATCGGGATTCTGTTGAGTGCCTCTTGGTTTACTTTCGGTTGCGCTGCACCAGTCACAAACTCCTCGATGGAAATTGAGTTGAGATATACCTCCACGAACTTCTGCGTCGCGGGTTCTGAGAACTTCAAAACATGAGCGTGATTGTTGACCCAGCATTTTCCGGACACCGAGAACGCAATGGGCGTTGATCGAGCGAGCAAGTTGGCACCGTCCTCTGAAATTAGAAGGATGTCTTCGTCGAAGATAAAGTCAGCAACCGAATCCACAATTCCCGATGCGCCGTAATATGGGAACGGACCTGCTTTGCGGTCTCCTTTAGTAATAGGCACGCGTCTCGAATCCAAGTTCTGCGCGAGGCTGCCGAGATTGCGTTTAGGCCAGTCTGGGTGGATGGGGATGTGGGGGCGGTAGTGGTCGAGGACGGCGCGGGCTCCGTTGATGACTTTCTGGTAGCCCTCGATCTCCGCCACGATCTCCTGCTGCACCGCAAGCGGCGGGAGGGGGATTTGAAGTTCGCAAAACTTAGACTTGGAAATTTCGGCGAAGGTTCCGCCCGTTGCCAAAGCCTGCATTTGCGGAACGAGTTGTGTGAGAGCAAGTGCGACGTATTCCGACAAGGCGCTGGCCGTATCTTGAATGACGACATTCTTGAAACCTTGATTCGTCGCAATGGGAACGCGGTTGATCGCAATCCGGCCGATAGTCGCACGAGTTGAGACAACCACCGAGTTAGCGGATATCATCTTCGCTGAAGATTCGCGTAATCCCTTCTCGGAAATCGTCCGCTTGGTCGTAAAAATTTCAGAGATGAAGTCGGTTGCGGGAAGATCAACGAGCGTAGCCCAAGGGATGCCGCCGCCCCAATACGCTTCCACCTCGGATTTGGGTGTGCCGCCGCTTTCCACGCGGAACAGGCTGTCGTCACCGAGAGAAACCAAAGGAAAGGAATGATTGCTTGGCACACCCTCCCTATACCTCTCCCCGCTCAGATTGTAATCGCCATTCGCCGCGATCTTTTCCTTTGCCACGATCGAGCCGCAGGTGAATTCAGCGCCAACGGCGTGCTCCATGCCAGCCTGGGGCATCGCCCCAGGTCCGGGGTCCGTAAAATGATTTGAGGGCTGAAGGCCCGAGCCATCGGCGGATGCACGGTTGGGCCGGGCCTTCAGCCCTTGAATATTTTCTACGTCGGTGACCTGGGGCGATGCCCCAGGCTGGGATGAGGCCGGGCCGTTGGCCCTGAAGACGCCGGAACGAATCGCTTGAAGGAAGATGCCGATTTCGGTTTTGACCTGCGTCAGTTGCTCACCCTCCACGGCGCGGCGCTGGGCACCGAGGCCGAAGCCGTCGTTTTCCACTTTGAAGAAGCCGATGCTGTCGCTTTGGCGGGCGAGGGCTTTATCGAGGATGAGGATGGAGGTTTTTACCCCGCTGTAGGGATTGAAACACCCGGCCGGGAGGGAAATCACGGCGACGAGGCTGTTTTCCACGAGCATTTTCCGCAGCTCTTTGTAGGCGCCCTGACTTTGGAAAATGATGCCTTCCGGCACGATGATGGCGGCGCGGCCGTTGGGCGTGAGATGCTCGGCGATGTAGTCCACGAACAAGACCTCGCTGCGCTTGGCCTGGATGGAGAAACGCTTGTGCGGCTTGATGCCACCCTTGGGCGACATGAAGGGGGGATTGGCGAGGATGACGTCGAAGGTTTCGTTCCAGCGATCCTCGGAGGTGAGGGTGTCGTATTCGTAAACGTGAGGCTCGGTGAAACCGTGCAGATAGAGATTCACCAGCGAGAGGCGCACCATGTCGGGCGAGATGTCGTAGCCCTTGAAGTTGGCGGCGAGGCGGGCCTTGTCGTCGGGCGTGAGGGTGACGTGGCCTTTTTTGTCGGTATTGGCGCGGAGGATGTGCTTGAAGGCGGAGATGAGGAAGCCGACGGTGCCGCAGGCGGGATCGAGCACGGACTCGGATTTCTTGGGGTCGATGATGGCGACCATGAAGTCGATGATATGCCGCGGGGAGCGGAACTGGCCGGCATCGCCTTGGGAGCCGAGCACGGAGAGCAGATACTCGAAGGCGTCGCCGAGTTTCTCCGAGTGATCGTAGGTGAACTCGTCGATAATCTTGAGGAAGGCGCGGAGCGTCTCGGGATCGCGATACGGGAGGTAGGCGTTTTTGAAAATGTCGCGGAAGAGCGCGGGGATGCCGGGGTTTTCCGGCATCCGGGTGATGGCCTCGGCGTAGAGGGCGAGCGTTTCATGGCCGCCCAACCCGGAGCGCATGAGCTTGGCCCAGCCGTAACGGGCATAATCCCCGGCGAAGAACGAACGCGCACCGCCGAGTTCTTCCGCCTCGGCGTCCATGTCGTCCATGAACTTGTAAATCATGGCGATGGTGATCTGTTCGACTTGGGACTTGGGATCGGGGACCTTGCCGACGAGGATGTCGCGGGCGGTGTCGATGCGGCGTTTGGTGTCGGTGTCGAGCATGTGGGAATCAGGAAAGGATTTTTTCTACAAAACGGGCAAACGATGGAACGGTCTTCGCTTGGGCAAGGTCAAAGCGGGCGGTGAACGCGGCTTGGTGGATGATGGGATCGTAGGATTGGTCCATGTGGCGACCGAGCCATTCCTTGGCACCGCGAATGAGCTCTGGAGCCGCGGGAGGTGTGAGATCCGCAGGCAGTCCGGCGCAGCCACGCAGGGATTCGGCGGCGGCAAGGAACCAAGTTTCATACTCACGGTGGGCGAGGACAACGGTGATCGGCACGTCGCTCCGAACAGTTCTTGCTTTGGCCAGGAGATTGGGACCGAGGCTTGCCGGACAATCGTCCTCGCAATCGAGGACAATCAGGAGCTCGCCATCCGCCTGCGCGGCCTTGGCCGCAGCCAAACTCACGTATTTGCGGAAATACTCCGTATCGTTCAAAAAGGAACCGGATTTCACCCGGATGGGCGGATTGATGACAGGAATGATCTGCGGAGAGAACTCCGTGAAGATTTTCCGGATCAGGACCGGCAAAGCCTCCTGCTCCCCATGACCTTCCACGATGGGGCTGAAAAAACGCCGGTTCATGAATCCGAAAAATCGAACAAGTTCAGCTGGCGCTCGTTTTTCACTTCGCTGAGCTGGGCGGGATCGGGAGCGAGTTGGTTTTGGCGCAGCAGTTCCCCCGGAGTGAACAATTTTTCCCGTAATGCTTCGCGGCCAGCGGGGTCTATCCCGGCGATCTGAGTCACCCCATCGACGTTATCGACGGCGAAAATGGACTCCGGTGGGATGTCATCGTTGTCCAGAAGATCCGGACTGTGGCTGGTGACAAGAATTTGGGAGTCCTGCGAGGCCTGACGCAGCGCGGCCAGCAGGACGGCAGAAGCGGCCGGGTGAAGCGCCATTTCTGGTTCCTCCAATCCGATCAGCTTCGGGGAAAGTCCCGTGGATTTCAAGTTCTGGAAAATCGCGACCAACACGCCGAACGCACGGAGAGTGCCATCGGACATGGAGGAAGCTAGGAAAGTCCATGGGTGCTTCTGCCCTTTGACAGCTTGCCGAAACTCAATGGTTTCCTGCGAACCTAGGATCTTCGTCTGGGCTTCGGAAAGGCCTCTTACAATGCGGGCGAGGTATTGGTTGATCCTCTTCTGGTGCTCGGCATCGAGATTCTGGAAAACGCTGGCTATGTTCCCTCCCTCTCGCCGCAGCAATTCGCCAGCGTCCGGCTTCTGCATCGTCTTGATTTCATTCGGATTCAGGTTGTAAACTTCAATGCGCGAAAGCGCATCGAATGCGGGACGGAATTCAGCGAGTCCGGATGCGGCGACCAGAAACAAGCGATCCGGCAATGCTGCCGGGAGCAATCCCAGAGAGCTTTTTTCAACCACCCCTGAACGGACATGGTAAAAGTGCTCTTTCATGTCGCCGCCGATCACTCGGCATTCCTCATTCTGGACTTCAAATCCACCGTCCTTGCGGGCGCCGACCCTGAAACTCAGGTGGCCGATCGTAGTGTCAGGTAGGCTGAAATCGAGACGTATCGAAAAGTGATTGGGATGCCCTCCGGAGCGGCGCCTGACTTCCTTGATGGTTCCTCGGTCGCGCAGGGCGTGATCCAGCGAGGTTTTCAGCGAGTCCGCCACGAAGCGGAAACTGTCGAGAAAGTTGCTTTTGCCGGAGCCATTTGGGCCGATGAGGAAAGCCAGACGTGGCAAATCAATCTTACAGGAGGCGATGCTCTTGTAATTACGAAGGGTGACTCTGCGGATAAATTGACCTTTCATGACGATTTGCTGCGCGAGTATTAGGCGACGAACTGATTCAGGGAAACGTAATCCTTGATGTATTCGGGGATCATCTTGCGGTATTCTGCGGGCACCGCCTTGAGATCGGCGATGGTGAATGAGGAATTGGTGTAAAGCGCGGCCAGTCGTCTCGGGTCGTCGATGATGGCGCGGACTTGGCTGTCGGTGGCGTAGGCTTTGAAAAACTGCTTCAGCGCCGGGATGAGCTTCGCTTCCTCCGGTTTGCGGTCGGCGATGAATTTCGAAAACTCCTCTTCCAACAGCTCGTCCTTGGACTTGAAGCGCGGGATGAGGCCGAAGATTTTTTCGAGGATTTCGCGCAGCGTGAGGCGGCGATCCACAGCGGCGGCGCGGCGGAGCTTGTCGAGCGTGTAGTATTCCTCCGGTTTGTCGAAGACCTCGCGGTTCACGTAATCGATGACGCGATCCCATTGGCCAGCCTCGATGCTGGCGGCGATGAAGTCGTTTTCGCGGATGGATTCCTCGAAACGCTGATAGAACATGCGGTCGATCTTCATGCCATCGTGGCCGACTTCTGCGACCTTGATGGATTCGAGGTAATCCGGGCCGTCGTGTTCATGCCACTCGCCCGGTGGCGGGGGCTCGCCTCCACCGCCGCCCTGGCCTTCGCCCTTCGGTTTCGACAGCGGAATGACTTGATCGTAATCGAACTCCTCCTCGAAATACTCGCAGTTGGCAAAAAAATCGAAGAGCTTGTAGGAGGATTTCTGCGGTGCCGCGAGGGTGGCTTTCAGGTCGTCGTCGAAAAGCTGCTCACGGAAATCGTGTTTCCGCGTGCCGCGCCCTTTGATCTGGATGAAATCGGTGGGCGAGAAGATCGGGCGGAACAGCCCGAGGTTGAGGATGTCCGGGCAATCGTAGCCGGTGGTCATCATGCCGACAGTGACGCAGACGCGGGCCTTGCTGGTCTTGTAGGTGTCGAGGAAATTGGCCGAGCCGAGCAGCTTGTTGTTGGTGAAATTGATCGTGTGCTGCTGGGCACCGTCCACACTGGAAGTGACTTGGACCGCGAAATCGGATTGGTATTTTCTGGGGAACATCCGGTCGGCCATTTCATTGAGAATCTGGGCGATCTTGGCGGCGTGGTTTTGGCTGACGGCGAAGATGATAGACTTGCCGATTTCCCGGGTGACGGGATCGAGCAGGGCGTTTTCGAGGAAGGTCTTGCAGAAAAGCTGGTTGGTTTCCGGCGAGAAGAACTTTTTCTCGAACTGGCGTTGCTCGTAACTTTCCTCGGATGTATCGCCGTTTTCAGCGGTAACTTCCACGATGAAGCCTTCTTCGGAAAGCAGCTTGGTGGTGACGTCGGTGCGGGCATCGACGACGGTGGGATTGATGAGGAAGCCATCTTTCACGCCGTCTAGCAGGGAGTAGCGGAAGGTTGGTTGGCTATCCTCGCAACCGAAGGTGCGATAGGTATCCAGCAGGAGTCGGCGTTCCGCCTCGCGGGGATCGCGGGTGGTGGGATTCGTGCGGTCGAATTTCTTCAGGTAATCCTTCGGCGTGGCGGTGAGGCCGAGCTTGTAGCCGACGAAGTATTCGAAAACGGCGCGGGAGTTTCCGCCGATGGAGCGGTGCGCTTCATCCGAGATGACGAGATCAAAATCCGTGGGCGAGAAGTGGCTCTGGTATTTGTTATTGAAGAGCAGCGACTGAACGGTGGTGACGACGATTTCCGCCTTCCGCCAATCGTCGCGGTTTTCCTTGTAGATGACGGTTTTGAAATCGTTCTTGAGGTATTCGACGAATGCTTTCCACGCCTGATCTTCCAGTTCGAGCCGATCCACGAGGAAGAGCACGCGACGGGCATTCGCCGTGCGGAGGAAGAGTTTGATGACGGCGGCGGCGGTCAGGGTCTTGCCGGTGCCCGTCGCCATTTCAAACAGGAAGCGATCCTTGCCGTCCTTGATGGCTTGAATCAATGCGTGCAGGGCGCGGAGTTGGTAAGGCCGGAGGAAACGCAGCTTGTTGGCACGGATGAAGCCTTCCCGTTCAGCCAGGTTGATCCATGCCGCCTCCGACGCGTAGGTCGGGCGCTGGGTGAGGGCGACGTAATCCTCGGCGACACGCTCGGCGATGATCCGGGTGCGGTCGGGGACGATCTTCGAGGCAGCAACTACGGACTCCGGGCTGGGAAATGAGGTGATGATGTAGGGATTTCCCCGTTCCAGATCCCAGAAGTAATGCAGGTTTCCGTTGGACAGGATGACGTAGCGGCAGTTCTGGGATCGGGCGTATTTTCGCGCCTGCTCCTTGCCGACCAGCGGGTTTTTATCCTCAGCCTTGGCTTCGAGCACGATCAGGGGAACGCTGCGAATGTCTAGGAGGAGGAAGTCGATGAAGCCCCGGGCGGCCTTCTCGAAGTCCACGCCGAGTGAGTCGAGATCCTGCTGGGTCAACTTGACGCTTGGCTCAAGTTGGATGTTCGCCGGGCCGTTTCCATCCGCAAAAAAACGCCAGCCTGCGTTTTCCAGCAGTCGGTTGATTTTGATGCGAGCGGTGGCTTCCTTCATGGATTGATATTACCGGGCGTCATCCAAGCGAGAGAAACCGCCTGATGCGAGCCTGAATGCTATCCATTCACCAGAATGCAGTTATGCCACTGCCACTTCGATCTTCAAATCGGCAGGCACCCCGCAAGGTTCTGGATGATGCCGTTGAAGGCCATGGAGGCTGAGGGAGTCGGAGCCGCGTCCTGCCGGGCGCGAAAGGTCGGGGTTCAAACCCACCAATCCGCGACAGAATTTGATCCGATTCCAC
>JANMLQ010000124.1:0-42194 GCA_031372635.1 Akkermansiaceae bacterium
CCGGAACCACAACGCTGAAAACCTTCATGCGGTCATCCTTTCCGACATCGGCGGTCTGGACTTGTCCTGCGACTTTCAACTCGATGCGACTCACAGGCAATGCGCGAGGCCTTCCACCATAAAGCGTTCCGCTAATAGGACGGCTATCCAACCAGGCATCCACGATCTTCTTGTCGGTCGGAACACCGGAGATCGGCGCGTTCAATTCACGCGGCCAACGACGGACTTCGATCTGATAAGTGCCTGCTTCGCTAAAACGAACGGGCCAGCGGCCAAAGGCGG
The DNA here is from genome assembly GCA_031372635.1 of Akkermansiaceae bacterium. GTDB lineage: Bacteria > Verrucomicrobiota > Verrucomicrobiia > Verrucomicrobiales > Akkermansiaceae > Luteolibacter. The sequence continues at coordinate 283 of JANMLQ010000124.1, forward strand.
CGACTCCATTGGCGATGGCGGCCTGGTTCCATGGACAATTTCCCTGGGTGGTGGACCATTCCTCCGCACAGAGATCCACGATGGGTGACGCCTTCGAGCCGAGGATGGGACGGCCGTGCCAGCTCTTGTCGTGGGCGCTTACGTCCGCCCAATAATTCTGATAGACGGCGCGCAGTTGTTTGACGACCTCCGGGTTTTCAGTGGCGATGTCACGGCGTTGGCCGGGATCGCGAGTCATGTCGTAAAGCTCCTTGTCATTCACCAATCGCCAGCGATCGGTCATCACGGCGCAGTTGCTTCCGAACGAGGGTGGCGGAGCATTCGCGCCAGTCTTATTACCTCCCGCGCCCATCATCAGCGTCCGTTCTGGCCATTCTGCTTTCGGATCTGCGAGCAATGGCTTGAGGCTGGTGCCATCGAACTTCACGGGCTTGGGAAGAGTCAACGTGCACATGTCCACCAGCGTCGGCAGCAAGTCGATGTGCGCGGTTAGTCGATCCAGATTGGCGGGCATCTTGAGTCCGCAGGCTGGTGCAAACATGAAACACGGAACGCGATGTCCACCTTCATAAGGCGAGCCTTTCCTGCCGCGCATTCCGGCGTTGAAAGTCTTGTCGCCGCCCGCCGTGCCGTTGTCTGTTAGAAAAACCAGCACCGTGTTTCCAGCCAGACCTTCTTCCTGCAAACACTGCCGCAGCTTGCCGAGTTTCTGATCCATGCGGGAAATCGTCTCGAAGAAACCGTTTACCGTCATCTGATCCGGCAGGCTGCACGGGTTATGCGCGTTGTAGAGCGCGAGGTAAGTGAAGAATGACCGCGCTTTGTTTTCCCGGATGAAATCCATCGCCGCATCGAAGAACACATCCCCTTCGAAACCCGGACGTGGTTTCTCCTCCCACTTGCTGTTGCGGATGTAGTGGTCGTTCACGCGGTCGTTGTTCCAGTAGTCGGTGGTGCAGCCGGTGCCACCGTCGCCTTTGCCGAGTGATTCATCGAAGCCGCGATCTATGGGGCGATAGGGATAACTCGCGCCGAGATGCCATTTCCCGAAATGACCGGTGCGATAGCCGTTGTGGCGAAACACATCCGCCATCGTGACTTCTTCATCGCGCAGCATGTTACGGCCATTCACGGTGCCCCAACCGCCGATGCGATGGGCGTATCGGCCGGTCATCAACGCGGCACGGGTCGGCGTGCAGAAGCAGTCCACATGGAAGTTTGTTAGCTGAACTCCATCGTTCGCCAGGCGATCCATGTTCGGAGTCTTGAGCGTTGGGTTGCCAGTGATCGACAAGTCGCCATAGCCTTGGTCATCGGTGATGACGATGATGACATTGGGTTTGCTTGCGGCTACTGCGGCGGGGAGAGCAAGCATCAGCGCGGCGAAGAGCGAGGGTTTCATGAAGAAGTGGGGCCGTTGATGATGCAAAGCTGAAGGGGAGCGGTTTTAGGGGATTTTCCGGATTTTCTGCGTTGTTGTTTTTTATGAGGAAGGGTTTGGAATTTGTGCGGGAAAAATCCCTGGTTTGATCGCAGTGTGATATGGATGCCCGTGGCTCGTTTTCGTGAGTTGGGCATGGCTGTTACAAACCGCCACCATGGGAGCGCGGGCTGCGGCGCTTAGGGCTTGGAGCCTGCGCCGGGAGTGAAGATGAGTGCTCCGACGAATTCGTTTGTCTTGAAAAATTCCGGGCCGCGCACGGGTTTTCCGGCGACTGTTAGGTTGTCGAAGGTGAGACTGCGGATGCGGGCGTCGGGCTGGCCGCAGAGGAGTTGTGGCTCGCCGAGGACGCTGGGGGCGGCGATGGTGATGTTTTGGAAGAGGATGTCCGACAAGTCTCCGGCTTTGCGTTTATCGCCGTCTTTTGAATATGGCTTGGGCATGGTCATGCAGATGAAGAACTGCTGCAGCGTCGGTCTTGGGTCTTCGATGTTGATATTGCGGAAAACCACGCCTGCTCCAGCTGGGCCGCCGCCTTCGCCGCGCATGTTGAAGACTCGGCCGCCGCTCCAGTGATGCCATTTGGCTCGGGCATAGATCACGTCACAGTCCTCCACGATGAGTTTGCGGTCTGTGAGTTGGGGTAGGGCGCTGAGGACGAAGGAGGAGCCGTTGGCGTCGTTCCATATGACGGTGCGGCGGATGCCGAGTCCGTTCACATAGAGCGAATCATCCTGGGTGCGGAGGAAGCAGTCTTCGATGAGCGTGTTTCCGAAGGGGTTGATGCCGTCGCCATTCGCGCGCCAGGTGAAGATCTTGGTCCACTTCACTTCGTTGGGATGCCCCGCCTTGTAGGGGCCGATGAGCATGAGCGAGTGTGTTGCGGAATCGGCAATGGTGATGCCTTCCACGCGGATGTCGGTGGCGCCGATGACTTCGATCGGACGATGGCGTCCGTGTTCCTTTGTCGGTGGCGAATCATATTCTGGGTGCTTGAATCGCTCACCCGACAAGGTGCCGAGACCGAAGATGCGGATGTGATGGCCATCGCCCCATTTTGTGTTGGAGAGCGTGCCGTGAACCATCGCATCGCCGGGGATGTAATAGTTGCGGTTCGCGCGGAGTGGGAAAGCGAGGCCGAGATCGTGGACACCGGGAAGGAAGTAGAGTGTTTTCCACGGCCCATCGGAGGGCGGAATCACGCCGGGTTTTACGGCTAGCACGCCGGGATCATCGGGCTTGGGTTTGTCTTCTAACAACGGGTTGGCAAAAATCGAGATGGTATGGATCGGCGGGCCTTTGTAGCCCTTGCCGGTGTCCTGCGAGTCCATCTGTCCGTCGATATCGATGGCGACGAGGCAGGGTTTGTCGAGTTTTACGTATGCCTTACCGTCTTTGATGGAACACGCAGAGGCCTTGCGTTGTGGATGCACAGCGGCGGTCTTGATCGGCTGGCCGTTGGCGCGAGAGATTTCGATTTCCACTGAGGTGGAGGTTTCAAAGTTCACATAGGTGTGTGTCCATCCGGCCAAGGTGTCGAAGTAGGCGTCGGTTTTTTTTTCGTTGGTCTTGCAGCCGGTTTGCCATGCGTATGCGCTCTGCCATTCGCTGTCTGAGGAACGCACACGTACTTGGTAATGCTGCGATGGTGCGAGTCCCGGCACGGGCGGATAGACGACAAGGTCGTTTGAAAATCCAACAGAAGGTGCGATGAGCAGTGCGGTGAGGATGGCTGTAAATTTCTTCATGTGATCGTCAGTTTTCCACACCTTGGATGTGGTAGAAAAGTTTTCCGCTGCTGATGGGCAGGGTGACTTTGTAGCGGTCGTAGTTTGCAGGGGTGCCGGTTTGATCCACGTCGAGGGCGGGTAGTGGAGAGGCTACGCTGGTCCATGATTCCGCTGCGAGGGTGGCGCTTTGTTTGAGTGTGTAGGTGGCGGCGGTTTCGCGTTGGGACCAGCGGAGGATGAGGTTGTTTCCGCTGACTGTGGTGCTGACCAGTGAGCCATTGCCGGCGATGGGTGAGGTGCCGAAGAGGAATTCCTGGAGGTTGGTGAAGCTGTCGCCGTCGGCGTCTTGGGTGCGATCCGTCAGGCCGTTGGTGATTTGGAATTTCCAGAGGTCGTAGGGATTGGAAATAACGGAGGCGTTGAGATAGCCGGTGGGAGTGAGAGTGAAGGTCGTGAATCCGGGCGAGGAGATGAGGCCGAGCTGGGTTGTTGTTAGAGTGGTGGATGTGGAGCCGAAACGGATGGATGAGCCGGAAACAAAGGTGCCGGTGATGTTCAGTGCGCCGCCGGCCCAGTCGATGGCACTGCTGTTGGCGAAGGCAAGGGCGGCACCTGTGCCGAGGTTGATGGTGGCGGTGCTGGTGACGTCGAGGGTGCCGACGGTGTCGGTGAAGGTGGCGGCCTTTAAGGTTGCGTTGCCGATGGTGACTGCGGTGGCGGGAAGGGCGTTATTTGCGCCGAGAGCGAGTGTGCCTGCATTCACGGTGGTGGTTCCGGCGTAGTTGTTTAGCCCGGATAGAGTCAGCGTGCCGTTGCCGATTTTCAGCAAGGAGCTGTTGCCACTCATCACGCCGCTGTAGGTGGTGTTCGAGTTGTTATTTCCGATGGAAACGATGCCGCTGCCCAGAGCGAGGTTGCGGGTGCCAGTGAGTGCTCCGAGGGTGACGTTGAGATTGCTCAGGTTCACGCTGCCTGCGTCCGCAGTGTTCATGTCGAGTGTGGCGTTTTGCATGGCGAGGGCATTGCCGATCACCATGGTGCCTAGTGAAGCGCGGAAGTTGCCGGAGAAAGTGTTGGCGGCATTCAAGTTGAGCGTTCCAGCAGTGACGTTGAGGGTGCCGCTTGTGCCTGTGATGGGGCCGCTGATGGTGTGGGCGATGCCACTGCTGTTGGAGTTGAAGGTGACTCCGGCGATGTTGAGGGTGCCACTGATAGTGATACCCGTAGTTCCGCTATCCGCAACCATGCTGGAGCTACCCGTGACGTTCACTGGTCCGGTCCAGGTGAGGGCACGGTTGTTTTGTCCTCCGACGCGGAGGTTGGCTCCGTTGAGGGTGAGGGTGTTGGCGATGGTGTAGTCTGCGAGCGAGGCGGTAAGCGACCCGGCGTTCATCACGACGGGGCCGGTACCGAAAGCGGCGTTATTTTGAGGAGCGATGGTACCGCTGCCGTTGTTTGTGAGTTCGCCGCTGTGGGTGCTGGCTTGGGGTAATTCGACGAAGCCCGAGCCGTTCTTGATAATGGAAAGTGGCCCGCCAGTGTCTTTGAGGGTGGGGAGCGTGTTGGTGGCGTTGTTGTTTCCGAGTGTGAGCGTGGCGGCTCCGGCGGCGGTGTTGTCGATGGACCCGGTACCAGTGAGGCCATTGATGGCTTGCGTGGTGCCATTCAAGTCGAGCGTGCCATTAACGATCAGGTCGCCATTTCCAGATCCATTCGGCAGTATGTTTGCGGCGTTGAAGGAGAGCTTGCCCGCGCCACTGATCGTGAGGTCGTGATTTCCAGTAACCGCGCCGCCAAGGGTCAAAATTCGGCTGGCAGCCATGCTCCAACCTTGCTGGGAATCCAGAGTGATCGGTGAGTTGATGGTGAGATTCCGGGTGGACGCAGAGAGGTCGATGCCATACGCGCCTAGGGTGAGGTGGTGCGTGCCGCTGATGGAAACATTTCCCGTAGGGCTGGTCACTCTGAGTCCCACGATATTGAAATCTTGATTTAAAACCGTGGAGAGATTGGCGGTGGAGAAACTGCTGAAACTCACCCTTTCTCCGCTGCCGGGAACGCTGCCGGGGTTCCAGCTTCCGGCGGTGGCCCAGGATGTGCCGCTAGCTCCGGTCCAAGTGGTTTCCGCCGGGGCGACGATGAAACGCCATTGCACGCTGTCGTCGGTGATGGTTGCTGCGACCAGTTGGTAGTCCGTGAACGTGTTACTCGTGTCATAGCTGATCATTTTCAGCCGGGTGCTGGTGTGCGGGTGTCCAAGATAATACCAACCATACTGTGACTGGGTGAACGACCACTCCACATTCACACCGGTGGTGCCTGCGGCCACGAGCGCGGGATCGTTACTGGGATTGCTGGCGGTGACGTAACTGAGACGCCGACCGTCGATGGAGGAGACGACATAATAGCGGTTGGAAACTCCGGTCGATACCAAGGTCCAGTTCACGATCGCGCCATCGGTCCGGATCGTTCGTCCGCCTGGGGCGGTGTTGGTGGTTGCAGCGTTAGCCATGCGTTTGCTCAAGCCGCGGTGATGGATCATGTAGGGCTTGTCGGACTGCACGGAGGCGACGTTGTCCCACGCGGCGTAGAGTTTTCCGAAGGTGGTGAGATTACCGTTTTTGTCGTAACTGTTCGAGCGCGGGGCCGGGGTGAAATTTTGCCAAGGATTCGCAGGCTGGGGATATTCGCTGCTCTCGGTGAAGACAAAGAGCGCGTATTTGCGCAGCTCCGTCATGTTTTCAGCACGCCAGAGAAACTCGGCGAGGCAGTTGTAGTTGTCTTCCTCGCTCCAAGATTGATTTTCACCCCAGTCCACGAAGGAAAACTCAGTGAGCCAGACCGGGCGATCCCAGGCGTTGTAGGTGTCTTGGACGAAATCAACCAAGTTCTGCGAAGAGCCGCCGTTGGGACTCGGATAGGAGTGAACAGCGGTGTAATCCACTCGGTAACCAAGATTTGCGGCTTGGGTGTAAAAGGAAGAAAGCCAGCCATTGTCTTTATTCGCCGGAGCGGGACTAACCAGTGGTTGGTCGAGTTCCTGTAGGCGCGGCCAAAGAGTGACCGCTGTATTCATCGAGCGTGTGATGCTGAAATCGGCTTCGCTTGTGTCCAACAGATCAAGCGAGCCGCCTGACTGGGAACGAGCATCTGGTTCATTGAAACCAAGGATGTGAGTGCCGTTCGCGTTTCTGCGCCATAGGGGGTAATCCTGCCTCATCGGCGACGAAGTCATGGTGACTTCCCAACTGAAGTTACCCCATTGCATGGGAAAATAGACGGCGTCCTCTGGGAAGGGGTTCGAGTTAGTTCGGCCCCAGTTGTAAGCCCATTTCGGGTTAGTCGCATTGGCGAAGCCGGTGCCGCCGATGCCTTTTTTGGGATAGCCCACGCGATTGAGAAATTCCCAGCGCTGGGTGGCTGAGTTGTTAGCCGTGTTCTGCACGAGTGCCGTGCCAGCGGCTGTCAACCCGCCTTGAGTGTCGATCACGAGGCCGCTCCATTGATTGATGAGCTGGAATTCACCGCCGCCGAGGGGATCGAGAATCCAGTCTTGGTGTGGCAGCGCGGAATACGGCGCATCGGTGAGTGGCAGGCCCGGAGTTTTGGACAATTGATTGCCGGCGAGGCAGTTGCCGGAGTCACGGTTTCGCAAGCGATACGTGCCGCTGGAGAGGTTGAGCAGGACTTGGTATTGGACTTGCTCGGTGGTGATGCCCGCTTGATTGAGTGCTGGCTGGCCGCCGCTAGCCATAGCGATGTAGCGGCTGGATGACGGATTGGTGATGCGGTAAAATGAATCGTTGTAGGTTTCAAAACTCGCGACGGCTCCGGAGTTGATGATGTTGGTTCCAAGTGGGTAGCCGGTATTTCCTGTATTAGCCGGGAAAATGCAGAGTTCGCGGACGGCAGAGGTGCCGGAATTGGTGAACTCGAGCCGCACTTGGCTGGTCGTGACTGGAGTGAATGAAACAACGAGATCCGAAGTAGTGTTTCCTGTTATGTTTCCACCAGTGATGTTTTGCCAAGCCACGCCATCCCAGTATTTTAAAACGAAATTTGCCAGAGGTGAAATGCTGCCCGAGCCGGAGTAAAGGTGTGCGCTGCCGATTTTCGTGCTGACTCGCAGATCGACATCCAGCGTGTTGGTGCCTGCGGTATTCGTCTGCCACGCGGAACCGGCATGTGATCGTCCATCCACTGCGTTGAGTGCGAATTTTCCCGCGATATTCGCTGAAGAATCTGACGGACGCTGGTAGGCGAGATTGACGGTGAGGTCCGTGCCGAGTGGGTAGCTACTTCCGCCATTTGGTAGATACAGAGCCAGCTCGCGGACACGCAGGTTAGTCTCCGCGCTCAAGAATCGGAAAGACGATGCGGTCACGGGATTGGTGAAAACAAGATTCCGCTCGACACTTGTATTTCCTGAGACGCTGCCACCAGCGGCATTCACCCAAGTGGTTCCGTCCCAATATTGGAGGCCATAATTTGCGATTGGAGAAGTGTCATTCTCACCCGTGAAAACTTGCGCACTGCCGACTTCCACGGGGAAAGGGAAATTCACGATAGCCGACTGCCATGTCGAGTTACTGCCCTGCCAGCGGTTGTCGTTTCCAGTCACACCGTCCGTCAGGTAGCTCGCCAGACGCTGGCCGTTGGTGGAAGTCACGGTGACAGGCTGGAATTTCGCCAAATTCATACGCTCTGGATTAATCAGCGCTGAAGCATATCCAGCGACGCTGAGTTTGGCCTCAGGGTTCCCCGTAGCCGGAGTCTTGAGCTTCAAAGAGCCAGTGCTCGATCCGTTACTCGGCGCGACCCGGATGCGGAATTTCGTGCCTGTGATGTTGAGATCCGAGACTAAGGGAGAGTCGAAAACTAGCGCGTATTCCGCGTTAGGATTCAGTGTCGATTGCGGGTCGAGGAACGTGAAGCCTGCGGTCACGGTCCCCATGACGACATCGTCACCACCACCAGACAGTTCGTCCGCCCCGAGATAAGTGAAAGTCAATGCCACAGAGGTCGCGTCATTCGCAGTGGCGATGGTGTGCGTGGCAAAGCCGAAACCCGTGAACTTGACCCGAGTCGGTCCTTGATTCGCAGTCAGTTGCCCGGTGAAGTTCCGATCATAATTCGGAGCGTTTGGCTGATTGATGTCCGCATCGCCGCCGCCATTCGCGGCATTATCGAGGAAAAAGGTCGGTCCGAGAGTGTTCGTCACATCGGCCGCCTGAAAGTTCGCCGCCTGGAGTGAGGCGGTGAACGCAAGCCATGAAATCGCCAGTGCCGGGAACAGGCTTACGGGAGGATAATTGCTCAGGGTTTTGAGAATCGGCATCTGATGAACAAAGTTGCTGGATTAGAGGCTTTAGCAACCGGTTTTAGAGCTGGCAGCGGAAGTCGCCCATGTTTCCGCCTGAGTTCCGATCCAGAGTCGGAAACAAAGCAGAACCTGTTCAAAGTGGCAGGCGGCCCCGGACTTGTCACTCCATCAGGCTTACACGCTTCGTGCAAAACCTTGCACTTCACGGACATCATTGCACCGCCAGAACGTGACGAAGAATTGAGGCGGAGGAGGTAATCGCAGGCGCGGTCGTGAGTCGGCGTTCTTGATCCCCTCCCCCTCTGTCGCTCACTGTTTCGATTTCCTGTCGGCCTTTTTATTGCGGGCGGTCTGTGTTGGCGTGAGTCCGTCGTCGGGTTGGTTGGCGAAACGGCACGGGTCATTGAGGCGGCGCATTTCCGCTAGAAGAAAGGCGCGCATCTCGGTGAGTTTGGCGGCGTGTTGGGGATCGGCAGCGAGGTTGGTGGCCTTGGAGTTCTTGTGTTCCGTCAGAAGTTCGTGGGGGTTGTCATTGAGGTTGAAGAGCTGCGTTTCGCGGACGCCTGACTTTGTGGATTCGTATTCGATGAGTTTCCAATCACCGTGTTTGAGTGATCGCATACCGGGTTGCGCGCCGCCGTTGTAAACCCCGTAGAGGGTTTCGCGAACGGTTTGCTTCTCTCCTAACAGCACGGGTTTGAAACTGGTGCCTTCGTTGGTTTCCGGCGGCTTTATCCCGGTGAGGTCGCAGAAGGTGGCGAGCAGATCGCCTAAGTAAATGTTACCGGGAACGCGGCTGCCGGGCTTGATGCCGGGGCCTTTGACGATCATCGGCACGCGCCAGGTGTGCTCGTAGAGGTTTTGTTTCCCCTGTAATCCATGACGACCGATGGCGATGCCGTGGTCGGCGGTGTAGAAGATGTAGGTGTTTTCGAGTTCGCCCATTACTTCAAGTTTGGCGAGCACGCGACCGATCTGGATGTCGATGTTTTCAGAGCATGCATACTCGCGGCCGATCTCGTTGCGGATGGTGGCTTCGTCGCGGCGTTTCCACACGCCGCTGACATGCACTTCATCGCGGACATTCATATCGGTATTGTCGAAGGGATGAGCGGCCAGCCAATTCGGCGGCAGTGGCGGTTGCTTGGGATGGGCGGGCGGCGGACTCGATTTGTCTGTGTGGTTGGTGGCAGCGTATTTGGCTAACAGCTCCGGCGCGCCGTCACGTGTGTCATGCGGGTGCGAGAGGCCGAAGTGGATGAAAAACGGGCGCTCGTCCTTCTTCGTCTTGCGCTCGCCGAGGTAGTCGAGCACCCGCTCCGCGTGCCATGCACTGCCGGATTCCGCAGTGCCGTCGCGCTTGGTGGCGTCGTGGACCACGTCGTAAAGTTTATCGGCGGCGGTGTAACTATTGCCTCGTTTGCAGGTGCGCATGGTGGCGTATCCTGCTCGGCTGAAAACGGGGCCGAGGGTGTTGTTTTCAAGCATGGGCGGGCATTTCCCCTCACCGGCACCGATGGGCAGATGCCAGACTGTGCGACCGCTGGCAATCATGTGGCGCGAGGGAGTGCAGACCGCGCCCGAGAAAGAACCCATGTGATGGGCGGCATCGAAAATCATGCCGCTGGAGGCGAGGCGGTCAATGTGTGGTGAGTCGAGCGTGGATTGCGGGTTGTAGAATTTGAAATCGAAGGGCGATTGGTCGTCCACTAGGATGAAGAGGATGTTGGGCCTGCGCGGCTCGGCGGCGTTGGATGAAACGGCGAGGATCAGAGCGAGGAGGAGTTTCATGGTGTGGAAATCTTAGGTGTCCAATGGGCGTCGATTCTCGTGCGGAGAGCGGCGAAAATTTCCAGGTGCTTGCTGGCGATGTTGTTTGTCTCTAGCGGGTCACTCGGGGTTCATGCGCTTGAGCGCGGCGGGACTCGGGCTACCGCCAAACTGTTGGTAGTAGAGTTCCTGAAACGGATTGATGGTGGGGATGTTGGCGGGGTCTTCATTGACGAGCAGTGGCTGCACTTCAGCCCACCATAGCTCGTAGGCGGCGCGGAGTGACATGACGACTTCGGGATGCGCGGCGATGACGTTGGTTTTCTCGCCGGGATCGTTGCTGAGATCGTAAAGCTCGGAGTTGTTCACGAGTGCGAAACGGGAGTTTTGGATCGTGCAGTTGTTGTGTTTCGCATCGGCGGCTTTGCCTTTTGCCCAGCGGCCTACGTGATGAACGAGCGTGCGATCTGGCCATTCAGCTTTGGGATTTTTCAATACGGGAAGTAAACTGCGGCCTTCGACTTGTAGTTTCACTTCGGCGGTGAGCGTCGCGCCGGTGATCTCAGCGAGCGTGGGGAAAATGTCGAGGTGGGCACTGAGCGCTTTGCTTTCTGTACCAGCGGGGATGCCGCCCTTCGGCCAGCGGATGAAACACGGTGCGCTGATGCCGCCCTGATAGGTACCGCCTTTGCCGCCTCTCAGTCCGGCGTTAAAAATCTTTCCTCCTGCTGTGCCGCCGTTGTCGGAACCAAGGTAGATGACCAGCGTGTTGTCGGCGATGCCCCATTCACTGAGTTTAGCTAACAGTTTCCCGAAGTTTGCATCGACGTTTTCGATCATACCGAGAAACTTGGCAGTGCCATTGTCCACGCCGGGTTTATCGAGATAGTGTTGGTAATATCCCTCCGGCAGGACGTGCGGGGTGTGCGGGGCATTGGGCGTGATGTAAGCGAAGAACGGTTGCTTCGCCGTGCGCTTGGCGTCCATCCACTTGATGGCTTGATCGAAGAAGAGATCGGTGCAATAGCCGGTGGTCTTCTCGAACTTGCCGTTGTGCCAGAGCGTGGGATTGATGTTGTTGTTGCCCGGCGCATCGCCGCCGGAGCCGGGATAGGTTTGGCCGATGCCGCCGGCACCGTGGATACAGACTTCGTCGAAACCGCGGCTTTCAGGGCGATACGCCGCTTCATCTCCGAGGTGCCATTTTCCAAAGACGCCAGACGTGTAGCCCACGGTCTTGAGCATCTGCGGCAGCGTGAAGGTTTTCAAACTCAGACGCTCGCGTTCGAGGATGGTATGGGTGACGCCGTTCTTGAATTCATGCCGTCCGCTCATCAGCGCGGAGCGAGTCGGCGCGCAGGTGGGACTGACGTGGAACTGGGTGAGCAGCAGGCTTTCCTTTTTGAACGCATCCACCGACGGCGTGCGGATGACGGGATTGCCGAGGCAAGCGTAGTCGCCGTAGCCGACGTCGTCGGGCATGACGAGGATGATGTTGGGTTTATCGGCGGCGATGAGCCTGCTGGCGAAGCAGAGAGCCATTAGGGAAACGATTTTCATGGGATGGATTTTTTAACTGTTTACTTCAAATACGTCTTTCAACTAACCCGTGAAGGAACAAGTATTAATGAGAGAGGCTGATGGCATGCGGTCACACAGCTCAAGCCAGGATCTTGCTGACTGTATTGCCATGCACGTCGGTGAGGCGGAAGTCGCGGCCTTGGGCGCGGTAAGTGAGCTTGGTGTGATCGAAGCCTAACAGATGAAGAATGGTGGCGTGGAGATCGTGGACGTGGACTTTGTCTTCGATGGCGTTGAAGCCGAGCTCGTCGGTTTTGCCGAGTTGCACGCCGGCTTTGGTGCCGCCGCCGGCCATCCACATGGTGAAGGCGTTCGGGTGGTGGTCTCGACCATCGCTGCCGCCTTGAACCATGGGAGTGCGGCCGAATTCGCCGCCCCAGATGACGAGGGTTTCATCGAGTAATCCGCGTTGTTTGAGGTCTTTCAGCAGGGCGGCGCAGGCTTGATCGACGTCATTGCAGTTTTTCTGGAGGTCTTTGGAGAGGTTGCCGTGCTGGTCCCATGACTCGTGGAAGAGCTCGACGAAACGCACGCCGCGCTCGACGAGGCGGCGGGCTAACAGGCAGTTGTTTGCGAAGGATGCTTTGCCTGGCTCGGCTCCGTACATTTTCCGGATGTCTTCGGGTTCGCGGGAAATATCGGTGACTTCCGGGGCGACGTCTTGCATGCGGAAGGCCATCTCGAAGGCGGCGACGCGGGAGTTGATCCCGGGATCGCCGATGGACTCGAAGCGTTTGTGATTGAGGAAATTCACGGCATCGATGGTGCGGCGCTGAGTTTCGCGAGTGATGCCTTTGGGGTTGGAAAGATAGAGCACGGGTTCGCCGACGGAGTTGAATGAAACGCCATCGTGGACGGTGGGAAGAAAGCCGGAGGACCAGTTGCCATTTCCGCCGGATGGGCCTTTCTGACCGGAAGACATGACGACGAAGCCGGGCAAGTTGGAGTTTTGTGAACCGAGTCCATAGCTGACCCATGAGCCGAGTGATGGCCGCCCGAACTGCTGAGAGCCGGTGGACATGAGGATCTGCGCGGGGGCGTGATTGAAGGCATCCGTGTGCATGGATCGGATGAAGGCGATGTCGTCCGCGCAGGAGCCGATGTGCGGGAGGATCTCCGCCATTTCCATGCCGCTCTTGCCATAGCGCGTGAACTTGAACTTGGTTCCTAACAGTTTGTTCTCCGGGCGAATAAAAGCGGATTGGTAGCCTTTGAGCAGCTCGGCAGGCGGGGTTTTGCCGTCCATGCGGACCAGCTCGGGCTTGTGATCGAAGAGATCGAGATGACTGGGCGCGCCACCCATGAAGAGGAAGATGACGTTCTTCGCCTTCGCGGGAAATGGCGGGGATTTCGGTGCGTGAGGATCGATGACGGGAGCGGCGTTTGCTTTTCCCATCATCGAAGTGAGCGCGATGGAGCCGAGGCTGAGGCCGCAGTCCTTCATGAACCAACGGCGGGAAAACGAACGCTGGGTGTCGATGAGTGTGGATGACGGGAGCATGAGTCAGTTCTTCGTGATGGTCTCGTCGAGATTGAGCAGGACGCGGGCGACTCCGGTGGCGGCGGCGAGTTCGGGAAGAGGATGGGATGTGATATCGAGGGTGACGGGTTTGTGATTTTCTAGCAGCAACTTCGCATCGGCGGGTTTGGTGGTGAGGCCGCTCTGATAGACTGCGACAAGTGTGGAAATTTCCTCTGCGTCTGGTTGGCGTGAGGTGCAGCGTAGGAAGGCGCGGGCGATTCGTTCCTCTAGCTTGCCTTGATCGCTGAGGATGAGGTGGGCGAGGGCGAGCGCGGCTTCTACGGAGACTTGTTCATTGAGCGTGACGAGCGCTTGCAAGGGCGTGGTGGAAACGGTGCGGCGGGCGCAGGAGGATGAGCCGTTAGGCGCATCGAAGGCGACGAGCATGGGATAAGGCACGGAGCGAAAACGGAAGGTGTAGAGGGCGCGGCGGTAGCGGTGAGAGTCGGTTTCCACGTCCCAAGTCTTCGGTCCGTATGAGACGGGGCGTTGGAAAAGATAAGCGGGCGCGGGTGGGAAAACGCTGCGTCCGCCGAGTGTTTCATTGAGCAGGCCGCTGGTGGCGAGTTGAATGTCGCGCACGGTTTCCGCAGGGACGCGAAGGCGTGCGCCACGGGCGAGAAGTCGATTCTTCGGATCGTTTTCCCGCAGGGTTTCACTGGCCTTCGAGTCTTGGCGGTAGGTGGCGCTTTCCACGATGAGGCGGTGGATGTGTTTCATGTCCCAGCCGCTTTCCATGAACTCGCAGGCGAGCCAATCGAGAAGCTGAGGGTGTGATGGCCGCGCGGCTTGGTGGCCGAAGTCTTCGGAGGTTTCTAACAAGCCGATGCCGAAGTACGCCTGCCAGATGCTATTGACCATGCGGCGGGCGGCGGTGGGTGATTTCGGATCGACGAGCCACTTCGCGAAGGTGAGGCGTGACTCGGGATCGCCGGGTGGTAACGGATGGAGAAACGCGGGAACATTTGGTTTCACGACGTGTTTCGGCTGCGTTTGTTCGCCACGGGCGAAGAGGCGGGTCTCACGCGGCTTCGTAGTCTCGGCAGCGACAAGTGCCCATGTTGGCGGTGGAACTTGGGCGTAGAGTTTTTCGATCTCAACGGTTTCGTTAGAAAAGTCAGGCTGGTTTTCGCGCCAGTGGGCGAAGAGGCGTTGCTGTTGAGTGGAGTTGCGTTTTTCAGGAGAAACTTCTAAGGCTTCGCGGACCAGCGGCGGGAGTAGGTCGAGGGCGCTCGGCAAGGTAGCGGAGACGGAGAGACGGATGCGGCCGAGGTTGTAGGTTTGGTTGTCGTCGGAATTGAAGCCGCCGTGATTTTGGGAGAGATGGTATTTGAAATGAGCGGTGCCATTGAGTTTGAGCGGCTCGGCCAACTCGAAGATGAGGACCGCAGGATCGTTGTTGCGGGCGGGATCGCGTTCGTTGGTCCAAGCGGTTTTGTCATTGCCGTCGATGGCGAGGGCGATGGGTCCGGTGCTACGGTCGTCGGGTTTGCGCTCTCCGTTGGACGGGAAACGGTGCGCATCAAGCTTCGTCACAGGCGGATTAATGCTGGCGGTCGCTTTGGAAAACGCGAGCTTGGTGAGCTTCGCGGGATCGGTGCCGACGTTGAGAATGAACTCGGTGAGCGAGCCGGTTCCTTTTGATGAACGACCCGGACCATTCATCGGTAGATAGGGATCGTTCATCACTTCAAGACGGGCCGCGCGGATTTCCTCAATGTCCAATGAGGATGAGAAATCCTCTTTTCCCCGGGTGTTGGCGTAGCCCATGTTAATGACGGACATGTCGGGTAGAGGTAAGTATTTCTGCCCGGAGTCGCCGATTTGATAGAGTTCCAGCGCGTGCCACTCGGTGCGTGGCAGTGTGAGCAGGTCTTGTTGCCATTTCGCGAATGCGGCTTCCGATTTCTGCCGGAGTGAAACGTCGATGGCGGTGATGCGCTCGAGAATTTCCTGAGTGGTCGCAGTTTCCTGCGGCGTGCGGGCCGCGATGGAAGTTTCCTCGATGCCGTTGAGAAATGCGAACATGCCGTAGTATTCATCCTGCGTGAGTGGATCGTATTTGTGGGTGTGGCACTGCGAGCACTGAGCGGTGAGGCCGAGCATCGATTTCCCGATGGCGTCGATGCGGTCGAAGATACCCTCGATACGGAACTGCTCGGGCTTCGCGCCGCCTTCTTCGTTGGTCATCGAGTTGCGGAGGAAACCAGTGGCGATGCGGTCGTCTTGGGTCGCGCCGGGCAGGAGATCGCCGGCGATTTGTTTGATGACGAAATGGTCATAAGGCATGTTCGAGTTGATCGCGGCGACGACCCAGTCGCGGTAGAAGTGGTGATAGCGCGGCAGGTCTTTTTCGTAGCCAGCGGAGTCCGCGTAGCGCGCGGCATCGAGCCACTCACGCGCCCAACGCTCACCGAAGTGAGGACTGGAAATGAGGCGGGCGCTTTCCTTCTGAAAATCGAAGGGAGCGGCGAGCGCTTCGGGAGACGGCGGCAAACCCGTTAGATCGAGCGAGAGCCGCCGCAGGAGTGTGGAGGGTGCGGCTTCGTTGTTAGGAGCGATGCCTTGTTTTTCCAAAGCGGCGAGGACGAAGCTGTCGATCGGGTTTTTCACCCATGCAGAATTTTTCACCACCGGCACGGGCGGGCGTTGCGGCGTGGTGAACGCCCAGTGAGTCCCCCACTCCGCGCCTTCGGAAATCCACTGGCGGATGAGCGCGATCTGTTCGGTTTTGAGTGCGGCCTTTTTCTTAGGCGGCGGCATGACTTCCGTGGAATCGGAGTGCGTGATGCGCTCGATGATGAGGGATTTGCCGGGATCACCGGGAACGATGGCCTTGCCGCTTTCGCCGCCTTTGAGTGCGAGTTCGCGTTTGTCGAGACGCAGACCGGACTCCATTTTCGCTTCGTCAGGCCCGTGGCACGCATAGCAGTTTTCCGAAAGGATCGGTTGGATCTGCGTGTTGAAGTCGATCTTTTCCGAAGCTGCAATGGCTGGAAAAAACGCCGCAGTGATGAACGCAGCGCGATGGGTGATTCTGTGGAATTTCCGGGGCATGATTGCAGGTTCTGACCGCGTGGAGTCGATACCATACGGTCCCGGACTTGAACAACTTCGGGTGAAAAAGATTAATGCTCAAATCCGCCGCAGCACGCCGCCAGCGATCATCAGCAGGATCGCGGCGAGGCCGAACCATGGCAGCGCACTGGTGCGGATGCGCACGGGCCGGATGCCCTCGCGGATGCGAGTCGGATCGAAGACCACCGCTCCTGCGAGTGACGGATCGGCAGCGGTAGCGAGCCGGTATTCGGCGGGATAGGAGCGGTTCCAACGCAGCGTCTTGACCTTGCCTTCCGCCGCATCGTGCAGCCTCACTGTGAGGCGCGGCGAATCAAGCACGGGCACCGTGAAGCGGTATTTGCCGACACCCGTTTCCTCGATGGCGACGGGCTGCTCCTTGCCGGAGTCATCAAGCGCGCCCGCCTTCCAATCCACTCCGGCGAGCGGGCGTCCGGCATCGTCGGAGCGGTTCACGTCGATAATCATGGAGCCTTGTTCATCACGCACGCGGCTCTCGATGCCGACCGAGTCCTCCTTACGCAACACGGCGCGAATCGCCTGTGCCCAGAAACGACCACAACCTTCCCATGCGAGCCACTCGCCGCCCCAGCGCTCTGTTAGATCCGAGGTGAAGGCGATGCTGCTGCCGAGTCCGAAGCGCGCGATGGCGAGCAGCGGATCACCCGTTTCCGTAGCGAGCAGCACTTGCGCGGTGGGTTTGGGTTTCGCCATGACATAGCCGAGCACCGGCGGGAAATCCGTGCGCTCGAATCCTGATAGAAGCGGATGCTCGGTGACTGTGGCCGCGCCGTAGAGGTCTTCCTTGATGGCGGAGCGCGAGGCCTGCATCGTCTCGCGTGTGAAAATCTGCGGCACGTTCTCCGGCGCGTCCGTCTGATAGTAGCGGCCGTTTCCCGCCTCCGCCATCTGCTCTAACAGCGTGCCTGCTGCGGAGCCACCCATAGCGACGGTGGATACAGTCATACCGAGATCCGCCATCTCGCGTGATAACTCGACGAGGTTGGAGGCGTCCGTCTGGCCATCGGTCATGGCGATGACGTGTTTGAGCCTTGCGCTTGCGCCGCGCAGGATGTCGCGTGCTTGGACCATGGCGGGCTGGAGATTGGTGCCGCCGCTGGCTTGCAGAGAGTCGATGGCACCGGCCACGGCGGCGCGGTTCGACGCGGGCGTGAGGTCGCAAACGAGCTGCGCTTGATCGTCGAAGCCGATGACGGCGATCTGGTCCTGGCCGCCTAACAACTCCGCAGCGCCGCGTGCAGCCTGACGCGCGAGTTCCATCGGCGTGCCGGACATGGAGCCGGACTTGTCCACCACCAGCACCATGGCGAGCGAGGGTTTTTCCTTATCTTTTTCAAAGCGCGAGATGAGCGGCAGTACTTCCTCCACGGGAGTGCGGTAATAGCCGCCGAGGCCGAAGGAGTTTTCCGATCCCATCATCACGAGTCCGCCGCCGAAGTCGTTGACGTAGCGTTTCAGCCATTCCATCTGGCGCGGTGTGAGCGCGGTGGCGGGCACGTCGGCGAGGATGATGGCATCGAAGGAAAGGATGGCGTCGAAAGTATCCGGCAGGCCGCGCACGCCGCGTGTCTCAAGGTCGATGTCCTGTTCGCGCAGCAGTCGTTCTGCGGGGCGCATGAGTGCGGGCTTGTCATGCAGGACGAGCACGCGCGGTTTTCCTCTAACGGGAAGCGTCACGGAAGCGCGGTTGTTGGATGGAAACCAATCGTCCTTCGGTACGATCTCGGCCTCCCATACAGTATCGCCGCCGGTGACCATGCGGATGTCCGCGTGGCAGATGGTTTCCGCATTTTCTGTTAGCGTGACATCTTGCTCGGCTACTGCCACGCCGCGATGAGTGATTCGGAGCTTGGCTGGCATGGCGGTGTTGGATGCGATGCGGACCTTGAAGCGGACCACCTCGCCCTCGAAGGCGACGGGCGTGGCGGTCTCGATGGCGGCCACGGCGGCTTCCGGGCGGGATAGTGATTTGAGTTTGGAAAATCGCAGGTCCGTTTGCTCGGATGTGAGACGCGAGGCGATCCCTGCGGCTGAGGTTTCCGAAACGCCATCACTGAGTACCACGATGCGGCGGCCCTTGTCCGCTGGCAGAGCGAGTCGCGCGGAGGAAAGCGCGCCTTCGAGATCCGTGGCGGCGCGGAAGACGGCATCGGAACGTCCTTGCTCGCAATCCGTGATGAACTTCGCGGCTTCCTCTGGATTCACAGAGCGCAAGCCTCTCGCGAAGAGAAACAACGACGACGAATCACTCGAACGCAGCGCGGCGGTGGCAGTTTTGATTTCCTCAAGCCCACGTCGCATCTCGGTGGGCTCTACGGATTCCGAAACATCCAGCAGATACACCACATGTAGTCCGTCCGCGCGGTGATTGAAGAAGGGACGGCACAGCGCGGCCACCAGAAGGATCACTGCTGTTAGACGGCAGAGAAACGAGGCGAGCTTGAGCGAAGGCGGACGATCCACCAACGAGCGCCGGTATCCCGCGATCATCAGCGGAATCACCGCGAACAACGCGAACAATGGGATGAAGGTGAGGAATTCCATGGATCAGCCCGCTTTGCGGCGGTGGTAGAGAAGTGACTCCGCGATGAGCACGATCAACGCAGCGATCAGAAGCCAGAACGCGAGTGGCTGACCTTGTGCGACGGCTTGCGCGTTTGCGGCCGGACCAGCTCCATCGAGCCGCGATTCCGCCTCGTCTAACAGCGCACCGCCGAACGGAGTGACGATACCGGAGCGTTCGACTTGATAGTGGCCGCGGCGTTCGACTTCCATCGAATCGCGGCTGACGACATTGCCCGGACCGATGAAGGAGCCTGTGGAAGCGAGACGATTGCCAGTCGGATAAACGGCGAGCATCGCGTCCGCACGATCTGCTAGATGGAATGCCGCGCCATGCACCATCGCAGGAAACCATGGCGACAGAAAAAAGTCTCCGCGTGCGGGATCGAGGTTCACGACGACTGCCGTTCGCGCACCGGCTTGTGATTTCCAGATCAGCGGCGCGCCGGATTCCGAAGTGGCGAGAATCAGCGAGCCATCCGCAGGAGTGATCTTGCGTGCGCCCTCGAATCGCAACGCGTCCAGATCCAGATTGCGGATCAAGGGGTGATCCCTGACTTTCGATTCCACCGCCTGCACTTCGAGTTCGTCGCCGTTTGCTTTCCAAAATGGCGACTCCCCTTCAGGCGCGAAAACGAGAAGCCGTGCATCCTCGGCGGCGGCTCCCTGAGTGATGGCTAGCTCACCACCGGTATCGACACGCGCGAGCAACCCACCTGTGAGAGCAAAGGCATCCACGCAGCGTCCGAAGAAATACGTATCCTTCGCCGCGATGCGGATGCCGATCGGAAGGCGCGGCGCGAGACCGAGCGCCACTTGGTTATCGGTGGCGAGCGCGTCGTCGATCCTGAGGATGGCGGACCAACGACCGGGGCTGGCGTTTTCCACATCGAGCGTGGCGCTGGTTTCCTCGCCGGGCTTGAACGTCACCGGCACCAGCCGCGCGAGTCCGCCGCCATCGTCGTTGCGCAGCTCTAGTTCGCCATACGTTTCCTTCGTGAAGGTGGAAACGATGCGGTAGTAGAAACGCGCCTTGCCACCGC
The DNA here is from genome assembly GCA_031372635.1 of Akkermansiaceae bacterium. Lineage (GTDB taxonomy): Bacteria > Verrucomicrobiota > Verrucomicrobiia > Verrucomicrobiales > Akkermansiaceae > Luteolibacter. The sequence continues at coordinate 20,354 of JANMLQ010000124.1, forward strand.
CGGACTCCGCCCATGTGAGATCGGCGGCGACGATACCAGCGTTCGGAGACTTGCCGCCGAGGCGGACCACTTCGATGCCCGGCGCGAGTCCGTCCCAACCGCCGTGGCCGTCTGTTAGAAGCAGCACGCGGTGGCCTTCGCCGGATTTCGCGGTGAAGGCATTCACGGCGCGGATGGCGGTGGAAGTCACCGGCACGTCCGACACCTCCACACGGGCCAACGCGTCTAGCAGATCTTTCGGCGCGGAGCTGAGATGACAGAGAAACCTCAAGCCGCCGGAAGTGGTGGCAAGTGCGGCGCGGCGCGTTCCATTCAACGCGCGGATGATGTCGCGCGCGCGGTTTTTCGCCTGCACGATGGTTTCCTTGCCATTCGCCTTCGCACGCATCGAGGGTGAAACGTCGATGACGATCAGCAGGTCGCGCTTATCCTCCTTCTCGAAGCGCGGACCGGCGGCGGCGAATGCGATGGCGGCGATAACCAGTGCTAACAGAAGCAGCGAGATGAGATCACGCAGCCGCTGGAAGAGCGATGAAGCGCGGCGCTCTTGGAAAATTTGCTCCCACAGGAAAAACGCATTCACCGGCAGCCTTCGCGGCCTGATTTTTAGAAAATAAATCGCTACCAGCGGCGCAAGCGCGGAGAGAATCCAGAGGAAGGCAGGTGAGGTGAAAGACATGGATCAGGAGGCGAGTCCGCCTTTCTGGAGGATGGTGCGGATGACTTCATCGAAGGCTGCGTCTGCCATGGTGCGGGTGAATCCGATGCCGCGGCGGGCGCACTCGGTGCGGAGGCGTTCGTTCCAATCGGTGACCGCGGCGGCGTAGGCGTCTGTCTCGCGGGCGGTGATGGTGACTCGCTTGAGTGCTCCGGATTCCACGCATTCGATTTCTACATCGCCCTTCTGTGTGCAGGCGAGGTCTTCGGGTGCGAGCACTTGCAGGGCGTGGACATCGTGGCCGAGACCGGCGAGGCGTTTGAGTCCTTCATCGAATCCGTTAGGGAAGAAAAAATCGGAGATCACGATGACCAGTCCCTTCTTGCCACGGCGTGCCTGGAGGGTGCGGATGCAGGTGGAGAAATCCGTGTCTTTGCCGAAACCCTCGGCGGTTTCGAGTGAGCGCAGGAATGGCAGCACATGGGCGCGGCCACGCGAGGGATCGAGCAAGGGGCGCAACTCGTCCGCCATGCCGTAAGCAGCGACGCGGTCCTGGCAGTTCAAGCCGATGTAGCCGAGCGCCGCCGCGAGCTTGCGGGCGATGCTGGTTTTGGAATTCATCGAGTGGCTGAGATCGAGCAGGATGTAAACCGTGGCGTCCTCCTCAAGTTCGAAGAGTTTTACGACGAGTTCGCCGAAGCGTGCATAGACGCGCCAGTCGATGGCGCGGTAGTCATCGCCATGGCGGTATTCCGCGTAGTCGGCGAAGGTGATGCCGGTGCCCTTGCGGGTGCTCTTACGATCCGCTTGCATCGAGCCGCCGAGCACGCGACGGACTAACAAAAACAAAGTCTCCAGTCGCCGGATGAACGCGGCACCGGTGAGTTCTCCGGGAGCGAGGCGGTTTTGGTTTTCCGTGGATGAGGCCATGTTGTTGGCAAATACAAAATCTCCTAGGATCAATGGCATTTTTTAACCACAGATTACGCAGATTTCACAGATTAAGACTTTCACTAAACTTGGATGGTGTCGGATTGCACAAGCTCTTCAAAATCTGTGTCAATCTGTGAAATCTGTGGTTCAACTTTCATGCTCGGATCAGTAAGCGCTGCGGATGGCGGAGCGGACGAGATCGGCGGGCTTTATGCCATCGGCCTCGCCCTCGAAGGAGAGGATGAGGCGGTGGCAGAGCGCGGGTGCGGCGACGGCATCCACGTCCTCGCGGGCGACGTGGAAGCGGCCATCGAGCAAGGCACGCACGCGGCCTGCGGCGAGCATCGCCTGCGCGGCGCGTGGGCTGGCACCGTGGCGCACGAACTTGCGGACTTTTTCCGGAGCCTTCTCGTTTTCAGGATGCGTGTTTCTAACAATGCGGATGAGGTGATCCTGCACGTCCTTGGCAACGGGGATTTGGCGCAGCGTGCGACCCATGTGAAGGATGTCCTCGCCATGGGCGACGGGGTTGATGACGGGCGTTTCGTTGCCGCCGGTGCGGTTGAGAATTTCCGCGAACTGATCGTGATCGGGGAGTTCCACTTGGAGCTTGAAGAAGAAGCGGTCGAGCTGGGCCTCGGGCAGCGGATAGGTGCCGTCGTTTTCGATCGGGTTCTGGGTGGCGAGCACGAAGAATGGAAGATCGAGTGGATGGGAAACACCGGCGACAGTGACGCGCTTCTCTTGCATCGTTTCGAGCAACGCGCTCTGGGTCTTGGGCGTGGCGCGGTTGATTTCATCGGCGAGCAAGATGTTGCAGAACACCGGGCCGCGCTGGAAGACGAGGTCGCGGCGGCCATCGCGCTCGGATAGAACTTGGGTGCCCACGACATCGCTGGGCAGCAAGTCTGGAGTGAACTGGATGCGGCCGAACTTGAGATCGAGCGCCTTGGCCAGCGTGGTGACGAGCGCGGTCTTGCCGAGGCCGGGCACGCCTTCTAACAAAACGTGGCCGCCACAACAAATGGCGATGAGCACATTCTCGACGATGTCCTGCTGGCCGACGATGAAGCGGGCGACTTCCTCGCGAATGGTTGTGAAGGTTTGTGAAAACCGCGCGGCATCGGATTCAAAGTCGGCGGTCATGGAGTGATGGGGAGTTGTGGATGTCATTTCTCAGAGGTTTCGGTTTCGTGGACTTTTTCAAAGTATTCGCGGACGCCGAGCTTGAGGGCTTCCGGGATGTCATCGCGATGGACGAGTGATTCGAATTGCTGCTTGAACTCGCGTTGTTTGGCGACGTTGGCACGACCTGCGATGCCGCTGCCGCTCTCGGCGGACTCGGTGGTGGTAGATGACGGGCCTTCGCCGGTTTGCTTGCCCTTGAGTTGAGTCATGTTGCCGTTGTCCTTAAATTCATCGCGCTCTTGGCGGCGCGATTGATCGCTGCCTTTGCCGGGTGCGAGGCCGCCTTGACCCTTGCTTTGCATTTGCGCGAGGCCTAGCGACTGGCTGCGGCCTTGGGAAAACTGGCGGGCATCGGCGAGACCGCTGCGGAGTGCGCCGAGTTTGCTTTTGGCTTTCTGGCGGGCACCGAGTTTGCGGACGCGCTTGCCGAGGCCGTCCATTTTTTCACCAACACCTTCGGCGAGTTCCTCATCGCCTTCTTCCATTTCCTCACCGTCTTCGAGTTCTTCGGCGAGGTCGCCAGCTTCTTCGTCGAGTTCTTCGAGCATTTCCTCCATCGCTTGCTCGTCGCCGGGTTTGGCGTCGCTGGGTTTGGCGTTTTTGTTATCGCCGGGTTTCATTTTTCCAAAATCCTTGCGGCGTGCGCCATCGGCCATGCGCTTCGCCATGTCGCGAGTCTTGGCGGCGTTCTTGCGGAGTTGTTCGAGTTCCTCGGGCGTCATCTTCTTCATCGCCTCAGGCTTCATGTCCTTGAGTTCTTCGGCGGCTTTGTCGAAATCCTTCGCATCGAGTTGTTTGCCGAGTTGGCGGACATCGGCGAGAGATGACTTGGCGAGTTCATCGGCGGCGAGCTTGAGGATGGCTTCGTCCTGTCGCGCTTCGAGACCCTGCATGGCCTTGGCGATTTGCTGTTCAAGGCGGGCGAGTTGTTTCTCGTTCTCGCGGAAATCCTTGGTGGCTTCGAGCTGCTTCGCCCACTCGCGCATGGCGGCGGGATTGAGCAGCTCGCGCTCTTCCTCGCTCATGCTCTTGATGATTTCCTCGATGGCTTCCTCGACTTGTTTTTCGATTTCTTTGCTGCGAGCGGCGGCGAGTTGCTCATCGGCGAGTCGTTTCATCACGGCGGCACTGTGAGGAAGCAGCGCGAGACCGATGGCGGCGGCGGCGAGCACGGATGCAATGGTGAACGCACGGCGGCAACTCGGGATGGGAACGGCTTTCACGTCTTGCGATTCCACGCGGCGCGCGAGGTCGCGTTGGGCAAGCTGATAGACTTCGCCCTCGTGTTTGCCAGCGCGGAAGTCCAGCCATGAAACGAGTGCGTCCTTCAAACCGAACACGCCATCCGCAGAGTGGGCGGCGGAATGGATGTCGCGCTTGGAAAAGATCAGCCAAACGATGGCTGAGATCACTGCAAGCACCGCGATCACTGCGTAGCTCGCGAGTGGCGCGGCATATCCGAAGATGCGCCACGCGATTGCCCACAGCACTGCTGCGGCGGACGCGGCGAGTAACACTTGTGAATACACCTGCATTCTCGCGCCGCCATCGAGACGGCGGCGGACTGCATTGAGAAACGATTCGATGACGGGTTGGCTCATGGTTTATCCTACTTCCCCTGCCCTTTATTCAAAATCGCTTCGATATTTTTGCGCTCCTTTTCGGGAAGCTGGTCGAGTTGGATGGTTTTGGCAATTTCCAAAGCGTCCTCAGGTTTTTTCGTCCGCCTGTCGATGTGCATCACTCGATAGGCTTTGATGAAATCGAGCATCTTCGCATCCGCACCAGCGGCGGCTTGGGCGGCATCGAAGGCGGCTAGTGTTTCTTCGGGCGTGCCGTTTTGCGAGCTGATGATTTCGGCCTTGCCGCAGAGATACTCGGCGCGGCGGGGATGGGTTTCCGGTAACGAGTCGATGACGGAAATCAAATCCTCCTTGGTGACGGATTGATTGCCGACTATTTGTAGCAACACCGTCATGTGCGTGATGAATTTGGCCGAGGCTTCGGAATCGTTGAGGATTGCCGTCAGCAGGGCGGAGCGCCGCGCCTTGTTGTCGTTTCCAGCGAAGTGCTTGGATTTGAGAAGCCTGTTAAGCTCCGAAGAAATTTCGCTCTCAGTGCAGCCATCGAACAATTTCTTTTGAGCCTCGGAGAAACCTTCAGCCATGCGTATGGCCGCCGCGCCATCACCGGCGAGGGCTTGCGAGAGGTAGGAAAAAACCAACCAGGTGTATTTCCCCCTGCGCTCATGGCGGATGAATGTGACCTTGCAGACATCGAGTGCTTTTTGCGCCAACTCCTTGCGTTCTTCACTAGGCAACTCCGCGAGACGGGCGAGAACGATTTCGGAAAACTGCGGGCTTATGGAGTACAGGAGGCTGAAGCCCTCATCCTTCACGCGGCTATTATCCGAGGTGTCCATGGCTTTGAACTGCGCGATGGCCGGGTCCGCATTGTTTTCCTGGATCAAGGAGCTATAGATCGCCATCAGAATCAGCTTTTCGGAGACATGGCTGGTATTTTCCTCGTCGGATAAAGAATCGCTCTGATCACGCAGCAAGAGGATGCCTGCGAGTGTCTGGGATTCCATGGCTTGGCGGTAATCCGTGGCGAGACTCATCGCAGAAAATGGCTCGCAACCTAACAGCGCGAGGCACTCGTTGCGGGAAACACGCGGCTTGGGTGCTTCCGCGGCGAAGCGTTTGACGAGGGCAGCGATGCGGGTGGCGCGGTTGATCTTCGGAGCACGTTCCTTCCAGCCATCCGGCCATGAGGAAATGAGGCACTCCATGCGGAAACGCTGGCCTGCATCCGGAATCGCAGCGAGCCATCCGGGCATGGCAGTTTCGGTTTCGTTAGAAAAAACCATCAGCGTGGTGCCACCGACAGACACCGCGTTGAGTACGGCTTGCATGCCCTTGTGATGTTCACCGGGGCGGGCGAGCAGTGAGGCGGCAGCGGCGTTTTGACCAGACTTCCAAAGCTGGAGAATCATGCTGATGGTGCCGCGATGCAGGTCAGCGGAGCCTTTGATTTGGCGTTCTAGTTCTTCGGCATTGCCACTGCGGATCGCCAGCATGATGAGGATGCGGCTGACGGTCTTGCGGGCGTCACCGGGATCACTGCTGGAAATGCTGGGCATGTTTGCCTTGATGGCGGCGAGGAGTTTTTCTGCGGCCTCGGGTTTCACGGATGCGTGTTCGGCAAAGCGAAGGAACAAGGCGGTGATTTCCGATGACTGCCAGCACGCGGAATTTTCCGCACAGAGTGGGAGCAGATCTGCGATGGTGGCATGCCATTCCGGGTCGATGTTCCAGATCGGTGGGCTGTTGCGCTGCGCGATCATGGCGAGGAGGTGAACGCGCAGTCCCACCGGGATGTCTGCATTCGAGAGGATGGCTCTCACGGCGTCGCGCAGGTTGGCTTTCAGAGGATCTTGGATTTCATTGCTGTTACTAGGGCCGAGGATGATGAAGGCCGCGTGCGCCAGAGTGGGATCGAGTTTTGCGAGTTCTTCACGGCTCCATTTGCGCAGCTGGCCTCTTGAGTCCGAGTCGAGTGAGGGCGAACTGTAGAGCGCGTCTTCTAGGAACAAGGCGGCTAGGATGGGCCGTGCTTCCGGCGGGGTGTCCTTGCCCAAGGACATGAATGATCCGGCGAATTCCCGCAGATTCGGCTTGAGGCTGGCGAGTGATTTGTCCGCCTCATGGGTGGCTTTCGAGCGCGAGCGGTAGGTTCTTAAAATCTGATTGAAATAATAGCTGTTCCCGAACTCGAAGAATCCGAAGCTACTACCAGGCTTGGATTTTTCGATGTGGTGAATGAACGCCGCGAGACCACTGATGGAGAAGTCCCCATCATTCAGCGCGTCCATCAGTTCCGAGTTGACGTATTGCACGGGCGTGCGGTTTAAGCCGTTGTTACTGCTGTTGAAGCCACCCGGCTTGTTCTGGAAATGCTCCTGTAGATTGAGCCATAGCTTGGAGGCGAGTTCCGGGTTATCGGTCAGTTGGCTGCGCAACATGCCGCCGATTTTATCGTCGAGCGAGTAGGGGCGCCAATCTTCAGGAAAACCATCCTTGAGATAGCTCTCGGCGAGTTTGCGCATTTCCGAGTTGCCCGTTTTTCGGGACTCCGCAAGCAGACGCTTGATGGCAGCGGCGGCGGATTTCTCGGCAGTGGGAAACCTCTTGATTACCCAGCGTGCGAAGGCACTGCGGTCGGACTCAGGCCACTTGGCGATGGTCGCGGCATTGGCGTTGATCTCTGCGATGGCGACATCAGGCTTGGCGGTGAACACCGCTCCGAAGACGCGCGCCCAGAAGCGGTTTTCGCCTTCGGTTTTCAGGAAGATTTCGCCGAGCTTCTTTCCCGCGTCTTCGTCCATGTAGTCGCCGGTTCCTTCCAGCGATTCGATGAGTGTTTTCCCATCGTCATCGGATGAACCGAGCAAGGCCGGCCCCGGAGCGAAGATGCCGCTTGCGAGCCAAGACTTGGCGACCACTGCGGGATCGGTATTGCGCACGCCCTGGCTCAGGTTGCTGCGAAAGTCGATATCCGCCATCTTTCCGAGGCGGTGCTCGGCGACGAAGCGTGCGATCGCCACGCTGGCATCCGTATTGCCGCTCAAGCCTTGGCAGAAATACTGGAATAGCTGACGGCGCATCTGAAGCGCGTAAACACTCCTGTTCTCATGCAGTTTGCCGTAGAGATCCCACGCTTCTGGTGGCCCGAGCAGATGGCGTGTGATGCGGTCGATGATGCGAGTTCTAGCAGGGAGATCCTTCGCCGAGGAAACGAGTAGCTGCTGCACGTCTTGATTACCGGCATTATTTCCAAATGGATTCCGCTGGTCCGCCACGGGAGCCTTGCCGCAGGCGAAGTCCAGCACCGCATCCAGAATGTCGGCGCGGTTTTTCAATGCGGCGAGGCGAGTGATGGCAAGAAGCTGGGCCTTGGCAATGGTCGCTTCCGCAGGCGGCGCATCCTTCCACTTCTGGAAGGCGGAAAGCCCTTGGGCGCTGGTGATGCGGACGCACTCATCTAACATTCGGGCCTGATCCGGGTCCGCCTTGGTGAGTTCCGCGAGGAATTCGGGCGTGAAGGGATCGAGGTTCTTCACTTGGGCGGAACGGCTCAGAAGGTAGGCCATCGGATCGAGGCCACCACCCGGCTCACCGCTGCTTCTCGAACCACCGCTCTGTGTGCGCATCATCCAGCGCAACTGCGCCGCGTTGCCACCATAGCGCATCGCCAACTCGGGATCTTGCTTCAGGCGTGCGACGAGTGAGAAGGAGGCAAGCGCCGCCGCGTCCAGATCCGCTTCCGGGATGGCGAGGCCGGCACTAGCGGAGTGCATGAGGATGAATCCCTGCTCGCTGGTCTGCGGGTGACGCAGCATCGCTTGATAGAGACGGAGCATCAACGCGTCGCGCGCCTTGGTGCGCTCCTGATCGATCTTGTCGCTTGGGTTTCCGGTGACGAGCAAGGGCCGCAGCTTCACATCACCAGGTCCAGAATCGCGGAAGAGATCTTTCGCCGTGTAGTTCACCCAAGTGAGGTTACGGCCCGCCTCGAAGGAGGGCGGCAGTTTTTCGATAAACAGCACAAACTGTCCGGCATTCGCCATGAGTGACTCATACTTGTCATCGTTATCGAGGATGGAATTGAACCAAGTGCCGATGCGGTCCGCATCGAACTTTCCGTCCGGCAGCGTCATGACAAATGTCTTCTGCTCCTCCTTCGGCATGGCCATGAGCAGCGAGGCGTTCACTTCGAGATCGTCCTTCTTCTCCGCAGCGAGTGTCCTGAGCAATGGCAGAGCTAGGTCGTTCTTTTTCATGGACGCCAGCAGCATGGCATATTCACGGCGGCTGTTGTAACCCGCGCCTTCCGGCGGCACTGCGATTTTCATCATTTCATCCTGCAACTTGAGCGAAGCAATCAATTCCTGTGCTTGATTGAGTTCGTAGTTGGAAGACCCCTGATTCGTCTGGGACTTGAGGCGGCGGATCTCGGTGAGCAGCTTGCGCGCGGCGGCCTCGCGTTTGCCATCGGCCATGAGCTTGGCAAGGGTTTTGGAAAGGGTGCCGCTGTTGGAGCCTCTGTGACGCATGCCGGAGAAGGGGTTGGATGAGTTTCCTCTGGCAAAAGCGGCGGGCGCGGCGGTGTAGCGGCGGCTTTCCTCTTCGAGGCCGAGTTTCACCATGCCTTGGGCGAGTTGGGTCTTGGCATTCTCATCGGCGGAAACTTTCTTGCGGAGACGCAGCGCCGCGCGCTTGGCGGGATCGAGGTCAAGACCTGCGGGCGGCTTTGCGGAGAGGGCGAGGCCGGTCTGATAGAGATTCCAGTCGATCTCATCGCGGAGTTCATTGGTTCTCGGCAGCATGGAAGCGGATGAAAGCAGCGCGTAGGCTTTGGCCGTGTCTTTTTTGATAGTGGTGAAATACGCAGCTAGGATCTGGAACACTGCGGCATCCCCGGCATGGTTTTTTTCCAAGGCGGCAATCTCCTGCTCCAGCAATGCGGGCTTGCCGGAATGATGAGCGAGGAAAACGCGGAGATAAGGATCTGTTAGTTTCGGGATGATCGCGACTACCGCATCGGCTGGGATGGGATTCTTGCGTTGCTCCTCATTCGGATGGCCGCCGTTCTTTTCGCCGAGCAGATCGAGCAGCCTCTTCTCATCGGCGGAAATTTTTCCCGAGCGCTTGTTTTCCTGAAACTCGGATTGCCACGTGTAGGCGATTTTGGATTGGAGAACTCCTGGGAAATTCAGGCTTTCACTGTCACCGCCGCGCATCCACGCGGGGGAGCCGCCGTGGCCATACATGGCGTAGGGGTTGAGTTGAGCGCGCCTTGCTTTCAGCGCGGGATCCATGCTTTGATTGTAGAGTTCATTGAGCCAGACTGCCGCTTCTTCGGCCCGGCCTGTGCGCAAGAGATCCAAGCCAAGTTGAACTGAAATCCATTCCGAGCGGGGATTGTCTTTCGCCGCCTTGATGTCCGACAGCAGCAGGGCTTCCGCTTTTTTCTGAATGTCCTGTGGCACGTTCTTTTCCTCCGCGAAGGCGATCCCGTGCAGCATGTGAATCATGTTTCCGCGCTTCTCCGCATCCATCCCGGCGAGTAGATCGAACATGGTGCGCGCACCATCGGGGCCGATGCCGTCTTTCCCTTCCGTTGGTAGTTGCGACAACAAGACCAGCGCGAGTTCGGGGTCGGTTTTAACGAAGCGGTCTGCGGCTTTGCGGAAGAGTTCGGTGTCTGGATTTTGATCCTCTCTAACCAGACCCGACTGATCGCGGTTCGCAAGGTACCAGCGGAAAAGCTGCGGGTCGGCATCCTCGGCGAGGACGCGCTCGCGTAGCTCCGCACGCTTGAGAGCTTGGACTGACTTGAGGAATTCCAAACCGGGAATGCCACCATTGAGTCCGGCGAGTTTTGCCTCGCGGGTCTCCGGGTTTTCATTGGCGATGGAGAAGGCATTGCAGAGGGACATCCATTGCAGTTCGAGAATGATACCGGGGAGTGGAAGGCCAGTCTGGCTCACTTGGTAATAGTAATTGCGTCGGGATTCGTCGCGCTCGGTCATTTGCCGGAAACGCTGGAACAGCCCGATGAATGAACCCGCATTCTCGTTCTGCTCCATCCACTGCATCTGCTGCGCGGGGATCAACGGCTGCACTCCCGGCAAGTCACCCTTGGCACCTAACAGCACGGAGAATTTCGCGAAAGCCTCATCCTTCTTTCCCGCCTCGCGCAGGATCAATGCTTGCAGGTAGCCCAAGCGCCAATCATCGGGATGGCGGGGCACCTCGCTGCTGAGAACTTTGAGCGAGTTGTCCCAATCCTTGGCGGCAATCAGCGGTGTGATGAGGGATTCAACATCACGCGGATTGGTGGCGGCTTTTGAGGAAAGCAGTTCGTTCAGGCCGCGCTCGATCTCACCATTGCGAAACCAGAATGCGGAAAGACGGCGGCGGTTTTCCGGCGTGTCACGCAGGCGGATGGCGGACTTGAGTATCGCTTCGGATTTTTCCTTGGAGCCGGATTGTTCTTCGAGATCGGCGAGGCGTTGCAGCAGCGTGTCATCATCCGGCTTGCGGCGCGAGGCCTCGACGGTGATCTGGAGTTCCTCATCGGGGCGCTGCCATTGGCGGTACATTTCCGCGAGCGCGAGCATAGGCACGACGGACGATGGATTCTCACGTGCGCGGCGTTTGAAATCATTGATGACTTCTTCCTCCTTGCCCTCGGTAGCGGCCATCTCGGCGAGCGAACCCGCCCACTTCAACTTGGCTTGTGGAGACTCCGCCTCGTCATAGAGCGCGTGAATCATGCGCCACGCCTCATCGAATAAACCCGCCTGCTTGAGAGACTCGGCGAGACTGGCACGGACTTCCTCCTCGTTTCCGAACTTGGCCAGCGCGCGCCTCAACTCTGCGACAGCATCCGTCGCGCGGCCATCGGCTTGCAGGAGTTCCGCGCGCTTACTCCACGCGAGCTTGTCGCCGGGGGCGATGCGTTTCCAGTTGTCGATCTCCTTGAGCGCGGCATCGGTCTCGCCGCTGCGCTCTAACAAACCGACGAGTCGTTTCACCTGCTCAGTCTTGAGCCCGCCAGGAAGGGCGAGCCAGTCGCGGGTGGCGAGGATCGCCGCTGGTAAATCACCGCGCAGCTCTAACAAGCGCACGCGCTGCGCGGCAGCGAGCAGCGGATCACCGCCAGCGAGGGCTTTTTGCAGGACTTTTTCCGCCTCGATGCTGTCGCCTAGCGTTTCATGCATTTCGGCGAGCAGGCAGAGTTCCTGAGTTGTCGGATTCGCTTTGGCGGCGAGTTCGTCCAACCACTTGCGCGGTTCCGTGGCGCGGGAAACGATCGCCACGGCCTGGCGCAGCGCGTTTTCCAGATCGCCGGTGGTTTTCGCCTGGCGCACGAGTTCCATCGCCTGCGGAATCGCTTCTTCGGATTTTTCGGAAAACTGCGCGGCTTGGCAAAGCGCGGCGAGCAACAGCGGATCGCCCTCGAAGGCACCGATGCGCGAAGCGAGAATGGCATAGGCATCCGCCGCGCGGCCACTGGCTGTTAGAGATCGGGCGATGCGCAGCAGCCCCTCGCGATCGGCCTTTTCCGCCATCGTGCGCCAGAGCGCCACGGCTTCATCCGCCTTGCCACGGCTGGCTAACAGAACTGCGAGCGCGTCGCCCGCTTCGCCATCGGAACCGTGGGTCTTCACGGCATCCCGCAGGACGCGCTCCGCGTCATCAACGCGCCCGAAGCGTTCATAGAGCGCGGCAGCGGCGATCCTGCCCGGCTCGCCTTCAGGCACGAGCGCGATGGCCTTATCCAGCGCCGTGTCCGCCGCCACCTGATCGCCCATCGCCTTGCGGATGGCGGCGAGTTTTTCCCAAAGCACGGCATCCTTGTCCGCCGTGGCGAGCAGCGCGTTGATTTCATCCGCCGCGTCCTTGTTGCGGCCTGCGCTTTCTAACAGCGCGATGAATTCATCCCGCACCTCGCGATCACCGGGCAGCACCTTGAGCACCTCGCGGAACATCGCCACCGCTTCATCGCCCTCACCGGATGTCATCAGGCTGCGCGCGGCCTCTTTCTTCACCGCCACACGGCGCGGATAGGCGTCCCGCAACTGATCGTAAAAACCACGCAGTCCCGCAGTGTCGTCCTCGCGTGAGAAAAGCGCGTTCACGCGTGCCAGCACCTCGCGCTCCAGCCATGAGCTTTCTGCGGAAACGGCGAACACCTCGCGGTATCCGGCGATGGCTTCGTCCTTCTTGCCGGCCTGGGCGAGGATCTCTGCCACGCGCATGCGGCGTAGTGCTTTCTGATAGGGATCGGCGGTTTTTTCCGCGAGTTCGCGCGCGGAGGTCACGGCTTCCTCCAGCATGCCCTCGCCGATCTCTAGCTCGATCAAATCCTCACGCAGCCCATCATCACCGGGATGGGCGGCGATGATTTCCTGCCATGCCTTCACCGCTTCCGCCGGGCGGCCCGCGCGTGCTAAAAACTTGCCGCGCAACGTGCCTGCTTCCATCGCGAGCGCAGCGTCCTTCGCAACCACCGTTAGATCGGCCAGCGCATCATCGAATCTCGTCGCCGCGCCCAGTGCCTTTGCACGCGCCAGTCTCGTCTGCGCGTCGTCCGGAGTCTTCTTCAGCGCTTCGTCCAATGCGGCCAAGGCCCCCGCTTCATCGCCGGAGAAATTCCTAAAAACCGCGAGCAGCCGCCAGTCCATCGCACCACCCGCAGCGGCTTTCTTTTCTAACAAATCCTTGAGTCCCACCATCTCGCCGTTTTCCAGCCAGGCATCCACCAAACGACCGAAGAGCACGCTGTTTTCCGGGCGTTTCAGCAACATGCCGCGGTATTGCTCCACCTTGTCCGCCTGCTGCGCCGGGGCGTGCAGCGCCATGAAACATGTCAGTCCGATAAACAGCGCTCCGATTCTCATGGAGCGCAGGTTAGGCAAACAGGTGTGGCTGACAAATAGAATCTCCCGCAGGCATTCCATTTCACACAAACTTCACGCGAAGTGAAATTTCACAGACAAATCCGCCGGAACAGCACGTCCAGAGGAAGCTGCATGCCGATATAAAAATCCCCGAACTCGGCATATCGCGCGGACACCTCGTCGAAGCGCATTTCATAAACGATCGACTTGATATCGATGGTGTCCTTGGCGAGCAGGGTGACGCCCCACTCGTATTCATCGAGGCCGGTGGAGCCAGTGATGAGTTGGAGAATCCTGCCAGCATAAGTGCGCCCGACGCGGGCGTGGCCCGCCATCAACTCGCGGCGCTGATCGTAACTGAGTGAATACCAGTTATCATTGCCGCTGCGGCGCTTGGACATTGGATAGAAGCAGATCACCGGCCAGTCCGGCAGCACCGGATAGAGACGATGCTTGAGATAGTGCGCCATGCGATCATCGAATTCCTTGAGCGCGGTCTCGAACTCCGGAGTGCCTTCGTGCAAGCCTTTTTCCGCGATCAGCGTCTCCGCCGCATACTGCTCGCGGGTGGTGGTGTATTCGGAACTCTCCGTCTGGGAGAGATAGGAATAGGACGGACTGAGGATTTCAGGCCCGAGTGATAGGCTGAGTTGTTTCTCATACATGTTCGCCACCTGGAGATCCGGAGTGAGCAGCATGAAACCGAGATCCGCTTTGGGCGTCGCCACGGAGAAAATCAGCAAGTGCGTGTCCGGCGTGGCGCGGATTTCCTGAACCAACTCGGTCAGTCGCGTCTTGGCCTGGCGTTTCTCGTCATCACTGAAAAGCGCCCACTGCGCATGATCGACGTGATAGAACAAATGCATGACGTGCCATCCTTCACGGGGCACGATCGGTGTGACTTCTGAGGAGGGCATGGCGATGGATGTCAGCGGCGGTCGGTGGAAATGTTCATCTCGAAGAGTTTCTTGAAATCCTTGCCCGCAGTGTCCTCTGATGGCGCTTCATACACCTCTAGCGTCCAGTGCTTGCTCTCGCCCGTGCGATAGGCGGCATACATACCAAGATCGTCAAAGCCGGCGGTGGCGGCAATGCTCAGCTTGCCATCAGCACTGACCGCATGTGTCACAGCATCACCCACGAGAGTGCGTTCGTCGTTTCTGAAAAGGATGCGCATGGCGGCTGGAGCACTGCTTGCAAGGTCGAGTTCCAAGACGGGCAGCAACTGCGTGCCTCGGCGGCAGACATCAGGATTCGGGCCGTCCGTCACCGGCATGCGCCAGAAACTTTTTGCGGAGCGGATGCTGAAATGGGCTCCCTTGATCGGGAAATCCTGCGCGTCCGCCTTGTCGGATTCGGTCGGCAGGCGCTTGAGTGAAATGATCAGGATCGTCAGCGCTCCGCCGAGCAGCAGCACCATGAGTGCGATCAGGCCGATGCGTTCGATCTTGGAAAGTCCGAGATGCGGGCGCATCGAAATCGGCTTGGCATCCACAGGCACCACCGGGGAAAACTCGTCCAGCGGATCGTGCGGTGCGACAGCAGCCGGCACTTCTAAGGGCGGCGCGGAGACTTCCGGCAACGGCTCCAGCTCCTCAGCCACGGGCATCGCCGCCATGGGCGCGGGAATTTCCGGCTCGCGCGCCAAAGGAACTTCCGCAGGCAGCTCACCGATTTCCGTTTCCACCTTCGCATCTTCCCAATGATCGAGATCGTCGAAATCACTCTCCGGCTTGGATTGCGGGGTTGTGATGCCGCTGGACTTGCTGACAGGCCGCGCCCTGCTGATGTTCATGCGGATGCGATCCTCATTGCCGGTGGGCGTCTTCGGCACCTTGTTGTCGTCGTTTTCACGGGGCTTGGAAACCTGGCGTTCACGGGGAGCCGGGATTTCCTTGCCGGAGGAACGGACGGGACGCTCATCGGCGCGCGGCTCCTCCTGCTCGCCCGCCAGATCCAGATCATCCTCAAAGGCCCAGAGGTCGAGTTCCGTCGTATCCTTCGCCAAGTTCCCGAGCGTCGGGCGGTGCCGCGGCGGCAGCGGAGAACCGTCTGGAGAGGATGGTGGCGTGGGGGTCATGGCAGGCGCTTGCGTTTCTCTTAGGGACGTATGCGCGAATTGACCAGTGCGAATGACAAATGCCTCGTTCGCGAAAAATCGGATTGCAACCCAGGCCCGCGGCAGCCATCCAAGGTGCCACCAAATCACCCAACACCATGGCCGACCGCGAAGACAAAAATACCGAAAACGTAACTGGCAAATTCTACGTGGACAGCCAGTGCATCGACTGCGACCTCTGCCGCGAGACCGCGCCGAACAACTTCACGCGCGCCGAGGACGAAGGCTACTCCTACGTCTTCAAACAACCCGCCAACGACGAAGAAACTGCCCAGTGCCGCGAGGCCATGGAAGGTTGCCCCGTCGAAGCCATCGGTGAGGACGGCGACGAATGAAAACCGCCACCGCGCCATGATTCGCAAGCCGCGCGACGGCGGAATCCGCGAGGAAATCCTGCGCGAATGGCGCGGCTGCGACGAAGCGCCGGACCTCAACGAAGGCATCCACCTCGCCGAGAAATTCATTTCCGCCATCCTCCGCTCCGCCGGTGCCGAGGACGGCCTGCACGAAGACCAAGTGCGCTCCGCATGGAAAGAACTCGCCGGTGATTTCATCGCCGCCCACACCGAGCCAGTCTCCGTGAAAAACGGCCATCTCGTGCTGCGCGTCACCCAGCCCGCCATGCGTTTCCACCTTGAGCAGATGAAACCCATGCTACTCACCCGCATCCGTGCCCACCTAGGCGAGGACCGCATCCAATCCGTCAAATTCTCACTCGGCTAAACCCGAACTCCGAAGTTACAGGTATTGGCCCGAACGCGATTAACCACAGATTACACAGATTACGCAGATTTTTTCATCCGGTGAACGACACCTTTCCGAGCAAGGCTTGTTTTTTAGAACCTCTTCAAAATCTGTGCTCTCTGTGTAATCTGTGGTTCAATTTCGGTTTTCGGGCTAAAAACTGAAACGCTGAAGTTTCACATCGGCCTCTTTTCTCAGCATTTCAGCATTTCAGTTTCTCAGCATTTACCACCACCATGTTCCGCAACTTCATCTTCGATTGGTCCGGCACCCTGGTGGACGATCTCGGCCCCGTCATCGAGGCCACCAACGCCGTTCTCGAAAAATACAACCTCCCGCCCCTCGACCGCGAGGGCTTCCGCCGCAGCTTCCGCCTGCCCTACCGCGAGTTCTACACCGAGATCCTCCCCCACGTCCCCCTCGATGAACTCGAGTCCCACTTCCGCCCCGCCTTCTACGCCGCCGTCACACCCGTCACCATCCTACCCCATGCCCGCGAGAAACTCGAATGGTGCGCCGCCTGCGGCATCCGCTGCTTCGTCCTCACCTCCATGGACACCACCGCCTTCGAGCAGCAATTGGACGAGTTCGGCCTGCGCGATCTCTTCGAGGCCACCTACTCCGGCGTGCCAGACAAGCGCGACATCATCCACCACATCCTGCAAACCCACGATCTCAATCCCGCCGAGACCGCCTTCATCGGCGACATGACCCACGACGTGGAAACCGCACGCCACGGCGGCGTTTCCTCCATCGCCGTCCTCACCGGCTACAACCACCCGGAAATCCTCGCCCAAGTCCGGCCAGACATCACCGTCCCCGATCTCGGCGTCCTGCGCACACTGTTAGACCGCCGCCACTCCCCACAACCCGTCAGCACCGTCGGCGCACTCATTCATGATGGAAACGGCAACGTCCTCATGCTGCGCACCCACAAGTGGAGCCACAAATGGGGCATCCCCGGCGGCAAAATCAAACGTGGCGAACCCTCCCTCCTCGCCCTTCACCGCGAGGTCTTGGAAGAAACCGCACTCCTCATCGACGACGTCCATTTCATCCTCGTCCAAGACTGCATCGACTCCCCCGAGTTCATGCGCCCCGAGCACTTCATCCTCCTCAACTACATCGCCCGCGCCCACACCACCAGCGTCCACCTCAACGACGAAGCCGAAGAATTCCTCTGGCTCCCACCCGCCGAGGCACTGAGGCTAGACCTCAACCAACCCACCCGCACCCTCCTGCTCGAAGCCATCCAACAGGAACTCATTCCTCCGAGTTGATGGTTGAGAGTTGATCCCGAAAACAGAAATTGAACCACAGATTACACAGATTTTGAAGAGGTTGTGATAATGATTTTGAAACCTCTTTGATGCATGATTAAATCTGTGAAATCTGCGTAATCTGTGGTCAAAAAACCGCAAGTTGCGTATCCAACTTCGGTTTTTGAGTTGAGAGTTGATAGACATAAGCCCGAAACCAAAACACCCAATGGAATACACCGACACCATCGAGATCCGCCGCCTCCAACTCCGCACCCACATCGGCGTCCCGGACGAAGAACGCGCCGCGCTACAAACACTCCTCCTCACCGTCCGCATGATCCCCAGCCAAGGCTTCCTTGGCCTCGCCGACGACATCTCCCGCACCATCGACTACCACGCCGTCGCTCTCGCTCTCCAACAACTCGCCGCCGCCCGCCCGCGCAAGCTCATCGAAACCCTCGCCCTCGAAACTGCCGACTGGCTTCTCACCAACCACCCGCTCCGCCGCGTCGAAATCACCATCGAAAAACACATCCTCCCCGACACCGACTGCGTAGCCGTCCATCTCACCCGCGAACGGTGATCCACCCGCAAGCCGGCCTCAGCGTCTCCCACCGTAGCTGGGACATCCTGTCCCCGCCCGTCTTTGGGACATCCTGTCCCAAAACCGCGAAGCGAATCCCCTCCATCACAAATCATCCAGCGGGCTACTGATCTCACCCCGCATCGCACGCGCCAGTTGCAGGTAGATCATCGTCGTTCTGATGTCCGTGTGGCCTAGCAGCTACTGCACACTGCGGATGTCCACACCCCGCAGCACCAGATGCGTTGCGAAACTGTGTCGCAGCGTATGCGCCGTCACCTTCTTCTCCAGACCCGCCGCCTTCACCGCTGCCGCCAGCGCCCTGCCCACTCGCACTTCATGTGCATGATGACGCCGCTCCAACCCATCCGCACGCGGGTCTGCCGAAAGCCCTCCCGCAGGAAACAACCAAAACCACGGCCAGCTCTCACCCGCCTTCGGACTCTTCGTCTCATAGGCCCCCGGCAGATAAACACCCGCCACACCCACCTGCCTATCCCCATCGTAAATCACCCGGCAGCGCTGCAACTGCACCTCCAGCATTCCCACCACACTCTTCGGCAGCGTCAGCACCCGATCCCTATCGCCCTTTCCACCACGCACCTCCACTTTTCCCCCGGAAAGATCCACATCCTTCACCCGCAGCCTCAGACATTCCATCACCCGCAACCCGCAGCCATACAGCAGCTTACCCATCACCGCCTCCTCCCCCGTCATCACCTGTAGCAACTTCCGCATCTCCTCCACCGCCAACACCACCGGCAGTCGCCGCGTCTGTTGCGCTCGCATCGCATCCACCCCCTCGAACGGTTTCCTCAGCACATCTTTATACAGGAAAACCAGCGCGTTGAGCGCCTGATTCTGCGTGGCCGACACCACCCCTCGGTTCACCGCCAGATGCGTAAGAAACGCCTCCACCTCCGCAGCCCCCATTTCCTCTGGATGCCGCAGCCCGTGAAACCTCACAAATTGCCGATACCAGCCCACATACGTCTCCTCCGTCCTCAAGCTGTAATGCTTGAAGCGCAAAGTTTCCCTTATCCGGTCTTCCAGTTTCATCGTCTGTATCCTGTCGGATAACCCGCAGATTCCGTGTACATCTCCACGCATCCGCCGATTTTTGACAAGCCCGCATTTTGCAGGATAACACGCTCATCTGCGCACAAATCTACAAATCTGTCGATTTGCGCGCGCCTATTGGCAAAATCCGACAAAAATGCTTCCCCATCCCAGCGACATATCTTACAAAACCGAAGACTATTAAGCGGCTGGACTTTTCCTCCGCTTCTGTCGACAAACAACACGTTCGCAAAGAAAATATGTTCTCCAGAGTGCTCACAGATTCGCTCCGAATCAATCTTTCCATACCACAGTATTCAGAAGAGCTTTTCGCACTTACTGATCGCAATAGATTGTTTCTTCGTCAGTGGCTACCGTGGCTGGACTATACTCGCACGGCGGACGATACAGGGAAGTTCCTTGAACAACAGATTCAGAGATTTTCTCGTGGGGAGAGTCTTCATGTGACGATCTTTTCAGATGGCGTCATTGCTGGAGTGGCGGGATTCAACTCACTGGATCGAACGAATGGGATTGGTTACATTGGTTACTGGCTTGGAGAGGAGTTCACAGGCAAGGGTATCATGACTAGTGTGGTTGGTGATCTTGTCGAGGTTGGCGCAAGCTACTATTCCCTTCAGAAGATCGACATCAGATGCGCTACCGGCAACTCGCGAAGCAGAGCCATTCCAGAGAGACTTGGATTCAGCCATGAAGGAACTCTTCGACGTGTGGAACGCGTTTACGACCAGTGGTTAGACCATGAAGTATACGCCCTCCTAATACAAGAATGCGAACAAGACGCTCCATCCGACGGCGATACGCATCCAGTTTGATTTTCAGGCTTCCATCTCGCCGCGGATGAGCTAGACGTTAGCCCAAGAAAATGAATATCCGGCGGAGGCGCATCCCGTGAATAAAAGCCAAGAATATCACTCACGACAACTCTCTTCAGCCGAGTTCGAGAGCGCAATGGATGTCCTGCCAGCTCTTATCGAGCAGTTTGTTGGCAACGAGCTTTTCGCTGTGATGTATGGCTTCGGGTGCGACATTCACAACGACCTCACTTACGTTCCAATGCGTGTTATGCCACGCCACCTTTCCGGCTTTCTCCGTGATTCCATTGCCAAGGGCATCTTTCAGCCCGGAGACGTAGATTTGCACATCGAGATCCCAACCGGCCGTATGACCATCACGTTCTGCCATGAAGGGGATTTGCATTTTGGCGGTAGCGACTCCCAGCTTGTCGAGCGTTTCCTTTCGGCGTCTCCGTTCTGCGGTTTCGACTATCCCGAGAGACAGAATTCAAAACCCGGCTAACAAGATTAGATGAGAAGGCAGCGGGCGGCGCTTGAGCGCCGTGATACACTCGTAGCTGCCATGAAAAACACCATCCCAACCATCACCATCGGTCTTGATCTCGGCGATAAGAAGCACGCCATCTGCGTTCTCAACGCGGAGGGCGAAATCATCGACGAGCGCACCATCACCAATCACCGGGAGTCACTGCGTAGGCTCTCCCAGAAGTATCTCGGCGCACGCATCGCCCTCGAAGTGGGCTCGCATAGCCCGTGGATCAGCCGCTTTATCAAGGAACTCGGCCACGAGGTCATCGTCGCCAATCCTCGCAAGCTACGCGCCATCCACACGAGCGATCGCAAGAGCGACAAAAACGACGCCCGCATCCTCGCCCGGCTCGCCCGCGTCGATCCGCAACTGCTCTTTCCCATCCAGCACGGCACCGAACAATCCCAGCGCGACCTGCTCCAGATCAAACTGCGCGACAACCTCGTGCGCCAACGCGTGGACATCATCAGCAGCGTGCGTTTCACCCTCAAGAGCCTGGGCGTCACCCTACCATCGCCCAACAGCGCCTGCTTCGCCAAACGCTGCCGCACCCTATTGCAGGGCGAACACGCGGAACTTCTCGCCATGGTCGAGCCATCACTTCAAGTCGTCGATCTTCTCACACAAAACATCCGCGAGCTGGATCGCGCCATCGAGAAACTCTGCGAGCAAAAATATCCCGCCACCATCCGCCTGCGCCAGATCTGCGGCGTGGGTGCCATCACCTCGCTGAGTTATGTCCTCACCATCGAAGACCCGCAACGCTTCGAATCACCACGCGATGTCGCCGCCTATCTCGGCCTCGTTCCCAAGCGCGACCAATCCGGCGGACTCGACAAACAACTGCGCATCTCCAAAGCCGGCGACGCCTATCTGCGGCGGCTGTTAGTAGGCGCCGCGCAATACATCCTCGGCCCCTTCGGGCCAGAGAGCGACTTGCGCCGCCACGGCCTAGAACTCGCCGCACGCGGTGGTGCCCGCGCCAAGAAAAAAGCCGTCGTCGCCATCGCGCGTAAGCTCGCGGTGCTGCTACTCGTGCTATGGAAACACTCGCGCGACTACGAACCACTGCGCCAGACGCCCCCGCCAAAAGCCGCCTGACTGAGACCATAACCCACGATTTTTTCCCACGGAAATGAAACAACTTCGAAGATTCGGGACGACTGCGGTGAAGCGTCCGCACGACGACTTTGGGATAACTGCGATGTCTCGCCAGCACGCTCCTTTTGGGACGACTGCGGATCACCGTCAGCATCCGCCACAAAGACGAACCAGTGCGCGAACAAGATAGCAGCGTCCCAACCATTTCCCTAGCCACAAGGAAACTTGAAGGCGGAAACTTCTTGGTGTCCGGTGATAGTGGCAGAGTCAGTGTCACGGTGTCTGTGCCGGCGTCCGGTGTGTTCTGTGCGACTGCTACTCCGGAGGATGATCCGGCAGTATTTGCTGCGACGTGATAGACCGAAGGCCATGTGCC
>JANMLQ010000125.1:0-8182 GCA_031372635.1 Akkermansiaceae bacterium
TCCTATTGTTTCCAAACCTTTCCCAAAGACCGAAGGCTATCAAGGACACGAGCAACTCGAAGGCTGGCGGCAGTGGTACGGCGAGATCAAGGCAGGCAAGCGCACCTACCGTTTCACCGATTCGAACATCGAATACGGCCCAGACGGCCCAGCATCTCCAGAGCAGATAGAAAAAGCCCGCGCCACCCGCGAGCGCGATGAGAAACGCGCCGCTGGACATGCCCGGCGCACGGACAAGGAAGCAGGTGACGAAAAGGAATCTGAAACGAAAAAGAACTCTAGCCCACTACCGCTGCTGATCGCCGCCGCCTTAGCGGTGCTGGTTTCGATAGTATGGTATGTTCGCCGGAAAAAGACGGCGGCTTGAAGCGCCCGCATAAATAGCGAAAGCCTGCCTCGCTGCATCCGTCCTGCTGTGCGTGGTGAATTTGCTTTCCCCACAAGTCTGTGCGGTTTGCACTGAGGGCAGCACCGCCCATCGCACGCCATGTTTGAATCCGCCATCCGCCGCATGCCCCGCCCGCAGGAAGTCACCCGCATGACCACTGCGGAAATCCGCGAGGCCTTCCTCGTCCCGCAGCTCTATCAGAAAGACTCCTTCCACGGCCTCTTCACCGATCTCGACCGCCTCGTCGTCGCCGGAGCCGTGCCTGCGGGTGCGCCGCTGCTGTTAGAAAACCACACCGAGACCGGGCGCGACTCGTTTCTCGAACGCCGCGAACTCGGAGCCATCAACACCGGCGGCCACGGCACAGTCACCGTGGATGGCACCGACTATCCGATCCCTCCCCTCGCCTGCATCTACATCGGCATGGGCGCGCAAAACCTCAGCTTCACCAGCACCGATCCGGAAAACCCGGCGAAGTTTTTCATCCTCAGTTGCCCCGCCCACACCAGCCATCCCACCGCCGTCGCCACCCGCGATCAGGCCACTACCGTTCCACTCGGTTCACAGGCCACCGCCAACGAGCGAGTCATCCGCCAATACATCCACGAGAACGGCATCCAGAGTTGCCAACTCGTCATGGGCTACACCGAATTCACCGAAGGCAGCGTCTGGAACACCTTCCCGCCCCACACTCATAATCGCCGCAGCGAGGTCTATTTCTACTTCGACATGGATCAGCGCGTCGTCGCCCACTTCATGGGAGAGCCCCAAGCCACCCGCCACCTCTTCATGCAAAACGAACAGGCCGTGCTCTCCCCCGCATGGTCCATCCACTCCGGTTGCGGCCAGGGCAGCTACAAGTTCATTTGGGGCATGGCCGGTGAAAACCAGCGCTTCACCGATATGGACGCCATCCTTCCCACCGACCTCCGCTAACAGCCCATGAATCGTTTCTCTAACAAAACTGCCGTCGTCACCGGAGCCAGCCGCGGCATCGGCCAGGCCATCATTCTCGCCTTCGCACGCGAAGGCGCACACGTCGTCGGCGTCGGCATCGGCGACTACAGTGAAACCCAGCGCAAGGTCCACGAACTCGGCGCAAGTTTCACCCACATCCAGGCAGACTTCGCCACCCTCGATCAAGCCGCAGCCAGCACAGTCATCGCACAAATCATCGCCGCCACCGGCAGGCTCGATGTGCTCGTCAACAACTCCGGCATCATCCGCCGCGCCCCCGCTGCCGAGTATCCAGAGAGCGATTGGAACACCGTCATCCAGATCAATCTAACCGCTCCCTTTCTCCTCTGCCAAGCCGCCGGTAAATGGTGGATCGACTCTGGCCGCGCCCTTTCCCCCGATCACTCGCGCCTCAAGCTCATCAACATCGCCTCCATGCTCTCTTTCCAAGGCGGCATCCTCGTGCCCGCCTACACCGCCAGCAAAAGCGGTCTCGCCGGCGTCACCAAAGCCCTCGCCTGCGAGTGGGCCAAGGAGCGCATCAACGTCAACGCCGTCGCCCCCGGCTACATCGCCACCGAAAACACCCGACCTCTCCGCGAGGATGAAAAACGCAACGAATCCATCCTCGCCCGCATCCCCGAGGGCCGCTGGGGCGCACCCGAAGACATCGCCGGAAGCTGCCTCTTCCTCGCCTCCACGGATGCGGATTACCTCAACGGCACCATCATGAACGTGGACGGCGGCTGGTTGAGTAGGTGAGCGTGAACCGTGGCGACGTATTGCATCCGCCAAGCCTTTATGCTCTTTGGCATGGCGGATGAAATCCGCCGCCACCCTATCACGCCAGCGGTTTCTCACCCAGCACTCTGATCGGATGCGGCTGGCGTTTCCTGCGTAATCCAAACTGCCTCACGGCATGGCGTTGCAGATGCGCGACCGCGTCCTCCACGTCATCGGTGAAGAAGATCAACTCAGGATCGTCCGGGCTGATCATCCCCTCCTCCGCCATCCGATAGACGAAGTCCATCAGCGGCTGCCAATAATCCTTACCCATCAGAATGATCGGAAAACCTTTTAACTTCCCAGTTTGGATCAGAGTCATGGTTTCAAACATCTCGTCCAATGTGCCAGCACCGCCGGGCATCACGATGAAGGCGTAGGAATACTTCACCAGCACTACCTTGCGCGTGAAAAAATAGCGCATCGTCACCGAGCGGTGGACGTAGGGATTGAGCCCTTGCTCGAAGGGAAGATCAATGTTGATACCCACTGAGCGGCCGCCGATTTCAAACGCGCCCATGTTTCCCGCCTGCATGATGCCAGGGCCGCCACCAGTCATCACCGTGAAGCCAAGCCGCGCACACTCCGCGCCCATCCGGCGTGCGAGTTCAAAATACTTCGTGCCCGGCTTGGTCCGCGCTGAACCGAAGATCGTCACGCATGGCCCAGCGAAATGCAGCATTCGGAAGGCCGTGAACAAATCCCGCCCCACGCGAAACAGCGTCATCAAATTGTGCAGCCGCGAGTTCGGCCCCGACAACAGGCTGCGGTCGGCGGTTTCCAACTCAAACAACTCCTGCCTGCGGATCTCCTCCTCAGTGATCTGATGATCCTCGATCTGCGGCAGTTTCGGGCACTCCGGTTCGTTCACACGGGGGTTCTAGCATCCGCTTCCACCATTTGAAACCCGAATTCCTTCCTCCGCCGGGCAGGGCAATCATACTCTGGATTTTTCAACCGCGAATGGACGCGAATTTGAAGAACTGGATTCTGTGATTCTGAGCCTCTTCATTCGCGTCCATTCGCGTCCATTCGCGGTTAAAAAAAATCCCTCCACACCGCGTCACGATGAATCCGCTCGACGAATCTCCGCATCCTGTTAGCTGCCGATCATGATTATCCCGGATGTTGTCATCTATGCCGCCGCCGTGTTCGTAGTTCTGCTTTCACTGGCTGGCGTTCTACATCTCCTGCCTAAGTTGGGAAAAGCGGGCGTAGCACTGGGTGCGATGCTCCAGCACGCACCCGCTTTGGATTTGATGATCACGGTTTTCACCGTGCTCCCGTGGGTCTTGGGCGTGGTCCTGCATGGCTGGATGGGACTGCTCGCGGGCATCGTAGGCCAGATGGTGACGCTGCAAGTTTGGTGCTTTCTCCACGAGATGGCGAACCGCCATGTGCTCAAAGGACCGCGCATCGTCAAAGTGCTGAACTCGCGCGTCGGGCGCTTCCGCAATCACACCGCTGTCTGGATCACCGCGCTCGCCGTGCCCATGTTTTGGCTGGTGCGTGTCGCCGAATGGATCGTCTATCCGCCGCTCATTCTTCTCGTCCGCTTCCCGGCATACAACCAGAAGGAATGGGTCAACCTCTCGCGCCAGAAGTTCGAGGGACTCGTCGGCTGGGATCTCATCTGGTGCCTCTACTGCGATTGGATGACCGGCATCTGGTCGCTCGGCACCGAAATGCTGCGCAACGTCGAGAGCTTCTGGTGCCCCATTCGTTTCGACTCGTCGAAAAAATGTGATAACTGCAAAATCGACTTCCCCGATCTCGAAAACGGCTGGGTTCCCGCCGATGGCAACATCACCGACGTCGCGCAGAGGCTTGAGGAAAAATACACCGATGATCCCGAGCAAACCTACGCATGGTTCGGCCACGAATCCCGGAAGCCATGTGATGGCTGTGACTCGAAGGGCTGTGGGAAGTAGTGGTTTCCTGTGCGTTGCGGAACTGGAACGATGGCTTCACAGAATCAGACGCAAGCATCGTAGGTCTCCTGGCCCGTCGGATTCATCGGCGGTTTCGGGCTCTCCGCTTGGTTCACGCAGGAGTTCCTGCTTCCACTTCCGCCTTTTGAAAACTGAAACCCCGATTTTGGATTGCCCGTATCCCCGGAAAGAACACACTCACCCCGATGCAAGAGCCGATCATCACTTTCATCCGAGCCTGCAATCCCAACGAAGTTCTTCCACCGGATGACCCTCGTCAGGTGAATTGCGATGAGGCCCGCAAGGGCGGCGTCGCACCGATTCTCGCACGCGACTTCCAGCGGGCCGATCCGAAACAACCGCTCCATCGCATGTTCACCGGCCATCTCGGCGTCGGGAAAAGCACTGAACTCCAGCGCCTCGTCAAGCTCCTGAATGAGCAACGCATCGCCGATGTCATCTACTTCGACGTGGCCGACCATCTCGATGATACTCAGGACATCCGCCTAGACGATCTCAACATCCTCTTCGCCGAGCGCGTCATCGAACACTTTAAGGAAAAGAAAATCCCCATCGCTAATTCTTACCTGAACCGCTTCTGGGACAGCTTCAGGCAAATTCTCGACACCCGTTTCAATGCGACAGAAGCAAGCTTCGGCCCGAAGATTTCTTTAGGCCCGGACGTGAGTGTCGGCATCGGTGAGGTCAAATTGGAGATTGAAAAAGGCTCACCCACCAGTCGTCAGCTTATTCGCGAAGCCATCTCCGAAACCCGCGCCACACTTCGTGAGGGACTCAATGATCTTCTCTCAGAGGCCCGCAAGAAGATTGGTCGCAACGTCGTCATCATCGCCGACGGCATCGAAAAAGTTCCGCCAAGACGCCACGAGGAAATTTTCATCGAAGGCATCCATCAGCTTGTGGATTTGGACGCCCATGTCCTCTTCTCCGTGCCCATGGCGCTGAACTACCACCCGCGTTTCAGCGAACTCACCCAGGCCTTCGGTCAGGTGCCTCGCGCCGTCCCCATGATCCACCCGGACACACCGGAAGGCATGGGCTGCATGAAGAACATAGTCCTCAAACGTGCCGAATACTCCGGACTAACCCTTGAGGACGCCTTCGAAAGTCACGAGGTTCTGGAAAAACTCTGCCGCCAGTCTGGCGGTCATGTCCGCCAGATCCTGATCTTCATCCAGAGCGCATGCTCCTACATCAATGCGCTACCCATCACCATGGACGCGCTCGACCGTTCACTGGCAGATTTCCGCAATGGCATCTCCAGACAGATCGCCTCCGACCTCTGGCCATGGCTCCGCCGCTTTAAGGATGGCAAGCTCCAAGGCATGCCCGAGGGCATCCCCGGCGACGCAAGCCGGGATCTGGTGAACGGACTGCTTGTGTTCGAATACATCAACTGCCAGCCTACCTACGATGTCTCGCCGGAAATCCGAAATCTCGCTCCCTTCCACCGCGAAGACCCGGCAAACGCCACCGACTAAGCCGCCCGCGTCCGAGGACCACGGGCTGGCAGCTGTGCAGCGCTTCATCGCCCGCAAGCAGGACGAATTCGGCCTACTGTTTCCCGTCTGCAATGATCCGCTCGCCGTGGACCGAGCCATCGCGGCCCTGCCCAAAGTCAAACGCCGCGCCCACCTCATCGTCCGGCTGCCTGCCTCCTGCCGAGATCCGCTCCCGCTTCTTCAGACAGCTCAAAAAAAACGGCGTGGCCTCCCTGCCGCCATCCACGTTGTGGGTCTTGGGGAGAGTCTGCCTTCGAATGGCTCGGACATATCCATTCTCCATGCCCTGAACCTCCGCCGAGGCCAGTGGGAAAAGCTCGGCTGCCCCGTCCTGCTATGGGTGCCCGAGTGGCTACTCGGCCTCATCCTCCGTCATGCTGCGGACTTCGCGAACTGGCGCTCTGGCTCTCCCACCATCGCCTCTGCCACCACCGCAACAGGCGAAACACTGCTCACATCTTCAGCCAAAGATTCAGGCAGCTCCACTGGTGATACCGATCTCCTCGCCGTCCGCAGCCTCCGTCTCGCCCGCCTTGCAGAGCTTCAGACACGGCTCGTCCGTAGGCCCCTGGATTTCACCCTTCTCGCTGAACTTACCCGCATCCACGCCCGGGAAAACCAGCCGGAAGAATGCTTCGATCGTCTCCGCCAAGCCTGGCAACTCTGCCACACTACACGCGACTTCCGCGCTCTTCACAATCTCCTCTACGACCTTCCCGATCTATGGGCCAGCACCGGTCTTTTGGAGCATAGTGAAAAAGCAGCGAACCTGCTCCAAGACTCCGCCCGCATCCGCTCCTTCCTTGAGCCACAGGAGCCGAACTGGCAGCGCGATCTCTCCATCAGCCACAACAAACTAGGCGATATCGCCCTCTCCCAGGGCAAGCTCGACGAAGCCGCACGCCGCTTCGCCGCCGGACTGGCCGTGGCCGAATCCCTCGCCGCCGCCGATCCCGGTAACACCCAGTGGCAGCGCTACCTCTCCATCAGCCACAACAGACTCGGCGATGTCGCCGTCGCCCAAGGCAAGCTCGACGAAGCCGCACGCCGCTACGCCTCCGGACTGGCCGTGGCCGAATCCCTCGCCGCCGCCGATCCCGGAAACACCCAGTGGCAGCGCGACCTATCCATCAGCCACAACAAACTCGGCAATGTCGCCGTCGCCCAAGGCAAGCTCGACGAAGCCGCACGCCGCTACGCCGCCGGTCTGGCCGTGCGCGAATCCCTCGCCGAAGCCGATCCCGGAAATACCCAGTGGCAGCGCGACCTCTTCGTTTCCCACTGGAATTTGGCGGATTTGGCGGAGAAGCAATCCGACTCTGCTACCGCTCGCCGCCACTGGCAGGCTGCCCACGATGTATTGGATGGTATTGACCGCCGTGGTCTCCACATTTCCCCGGAGGACCGAGAGGTTCTCGGCCAGCTCAAGGACCGCCTCGGTCTTTCCTCCTAATCTCCCTCAAACCTACCCTTTGCGAACTCGCCCACAGCCTGAATCTACAAACCAACCCGCCCCATCACCATGGACTCCACCATCATCGACGAAGCCTACGCGGCCACTCTGAAGAAGCTCTTCGACGTCTATTTCAACGCCTGCATCGTCGCCCAATCGAAAACCGAGAAGAATGCCGCACTCGCCCGTTTCACCAAGGGAGTCGTAGCCGCAAGAGAAGCCAGGGACGCGGCGAAGGCGGCCATTTGATCGTGCTGCCGAGTCAAAGCCTAACCACACCGAAATCATGTTCACATTTCCAATCGCCTGCCTTGCATGGCTGGGTGATTCAAGCCCCACGGACTACCTTGGAGTCATCGGCATCGCCCTCTCCGGCGCTTTTGTCGGCTGGAGATATGTTGAAGAGAAACGCATCGAACGCTCCGCCGCTGGCAACCGGATGGTCGCAGAGCTGGAAACCAACGAATGGCTGCGCCTTGCCTGCCAGATGCTGGACTGGTCTGCACGCAGTTTCCTGCTTCCCGAAGAAATCCTCAAGCGCAGGATTCCCAAGCAATCCGGAGAAGATGGCCCCGACGAAATCCTGGTCCATTCCTCGGGAAAAATGCTGCGGGCGCTGATGGTTAAAGACGAATACGACTCGGACGAAGTGCTTTACCGCGACGCGTTCGACGCGCTGCTCACTTGGCTGGACCGGATGCACGCAGGGTTGGAATCTGGCATCTTCAGTGAGCGGGATGTGAGACCAGTTAGCTATTACGTGCAGGCCATGTTCGCACCCAAACATCACGGGCCGGAGGCGGCGGCGGCAGTTACCGGATTCATCCGCAACTACTATGACATGGATCGTTTCGAGTTGTTGCGTGACAGGCTGAATGGCCGCTGAACTCACAAAAACAGCCGCAGAGTTTCCCCTGCGGCTGATGGTTTGATTGAAGCGGCGACCGGTGATCGCCGCTACGGTTCTCACTTCGCGAAGTTCGCTGCGACGACGTCCCAGTTCACTACGTTCCAGAAGGCGGTGATGTAGTCCGGGCGGCGGTTCTGATAGTTGAGGTAATAGGCGTGCTCCCAGACATCGAGGCCGAGGATCGGCTTACCGTCGCAGCCGGCGATGGCGGCACCCATGCAGGGGCAGTCCTGATTG
>JANMLQ010000163.1:0-2181 GCA_031372635.1 Akkermansiaceae bacterium
TCACTGAAGAACGCGGCGGCGAATACTCGCTGCTGCTCTCCGCATGGGCGAAGGAAGACCCGATGGCCGCCCTAACATACGCCAACAGCAATCGTGCCGCCACCAATACGATTCTCTCCACTTGGGCATCCACCGATCCCGCCGCCGCGATCCGCTGGGCCGAGGCCAATCATGACGGCGATGGCGCGAATCCCTACATGGCCGGCATCATCCGCAGCCTCGCCGCCGACGATCCAGCGCGTGCCACCCAGCTCCTCTCCGGCATGCCGAAAAGCGTGGAACGCGGCGAGGCGCTGGACTCGATGCTGCCTCACCTGCTCAACAAGGGCGCGGACGCCACCCGCGCATGGATCGCCGCTCTAACAGATGACTCGCTGCGCAGCGGCGCGATGATGCGCGTGGCCGAACAACTTGCCGAGACCGATCCCGCAGGCACCGCCGCATGGCTCATCGCCAATCCCAGCGAGGCCACCCAGCGCCGCATGGACGATGTTTATAGCACTTGGGCACAGAAGGACCAGCAGGCTGCCATCAGCTCGCTCACCGCCATGCCCGCAGGAGAAAACCGCAGCAACGCCCTGCGCGGCGTCGTTTCCAGCCTCGCCATGGAAGACCCGAAAGCGGGAGTCGCCATGATGAACCGCTTCCCCAACGACGTGAACGACCGCGTGGTGCAGAATTTCATCTGGCACTCGTTCGGAAACGATCCTGCCACCGCCGTCTCGCAGGTTTCCCGCATCACCGACGAGCGCGACCGCGATCGCATGTATGGCCGCACTCTCGAAGCATGGCTGGAGGAAGACAACGCCGCCGCCACCGCATGGTTGCAGAAAAACCCCGTGTCCGCCGCCGTGCAAGAACGCCTCAACCGCAACCAGAATCAGCAGTAACGGAAATCGCGGCCTCCGTTCTTGCGCGTTGCCTTGCGGCCCGGTAAACACCCGCCGCCATGGCAGCCATCAACTCGAATTTCCTCAAACTCAAAGCCGGATACCTGTTCCCCGAAATCGCCCGCCGCGTGAAAGCCTACAGCGAGGCGAACCCCGATAAAGCCGCGCGCATCATCCGCTGCGGCATCGGCGATGTCACCGAGCCGCTGCCCGCCGCCGTCGTCAAAGCCATGCATGAAGGCGTCGATGAAATGGCCAGCCGCGACACCTTCAAAGGCTATGGGCCGGAGCAAGGCTACGAGTTTCTCCGCCAGGCCATCGTCGATAACCAGTTCGCAAAACTCGGCATCTCCGCCGACGAAGTCTTCATCTCCGACGGCTCGAAATGCGATACCGGCAACATCCTCGACATCTTCGGAAAAGGAAACGTCATCGCCATCACCGATCCCGTTTATCCCGTCTATGTCGATACCAACGTGATGGCTGGCAACACCGGCGATGCCGATGTAAAAGGAGCCTACGCCGGACTGCTCTATCTACCCTGCAACGCCGCGAACCAATTCGTAGCCGACGTTCCCGCGCAGAAAGCCGACCTCATCTACCTCTGCTTCCCTAACAACCCCACCGGAGCCGTCGCCACCCGTGCGCAGCTCGAAGCATGGGTGAAATATGCGAAGGCAAACGACGCCATCATCCTCTTCGATGCCGCTTACGAAGCCTTCATCCAAGACCCGGAAATCCCACGCTCCATCTTCGAGATCGAAGGCGCACACGACTGCGCCATCGAGTTCCGTTCGTTTTCCAAAAACGGCGGCTTCACCGGCGTACGCTGCGCCTACATCGTCATCCCGAAAACCGTCAGCGGAAAAGCCGATGACGGCAGCCGCATCCCACTCCATCAACTCTGGAGCCGCCGCCACAGCACCAAGTTCAATGGTGCCAGCTATCCCGTCCAGAAAGCCGCCGCCGCCGTTTTCTCGGAAGAAGGAAAACAACAAGTCTCCGCGCTCATCGAGCACTACATGGGCAATGCCAAACTCCTCCGCGAAGCCGCTGCCGCCGCCGGTCTCACCGTCTTCGGCGGAGAGAACGCGCCCTACGTCTGGGTCGGCTGCCCCGCAGGACTCAGCTCATGGGACATGTTCGACAAAATGTTAGGTGAAGCCCAAGTCGTCATCACCCCCGGCTCCGGCTTCGGCTCCGCCGGCGAAGGCTACTTCCGCATCTCCGCCTTCAACTCACGCGCGAACGTTGAGGAAGTGTGCCGTCGCCTGAAAGCGCTGGTCGCGTG
>JANMLQ010000195.1:0-3571 GCA_031372635.1 Akkermansiaceae bacterium
GCCTTGGAAGCCGCGCAACGTGGTAGATTCCAATACGCCATGGACATGCTGACCGACTTGCTGCCCGAGCATCCGCAGCATCACGATGTGGCCTATGGCATTGGCGTGATCCACGCGCTCAAGAGGGAGTATGAAGAATCCATTCGATGGTTTGACAAAGCCATCGCCATTAATCCCTACAGAATTGAAACGCACTACAACAAGGCGGTGTCTCACCAGAAGCTCCTGGAAATACCGAACTGCGTCCGTTCCTATCAGAGAGTGGTGGAGATCGGCCCGTCCGACGACCCCGAGGTTGCCCAAGCCCGTTCCTTCATTGAAACCTTGGCCTCGTCTATCAAGAGAAACCAGGGCATCAGTCTGGATGCCTATCTGCGATCCGGCGACAAGTTCAATCAGGCCTTCGAGTTGATGGAGCGCGGCGATTGGCGGGGTGCGCTGGTAGGGTTCCGCGCCTCCGCCGCCATCAATGACCGCAACGCGCCTTGCTATGGAAACATGGGCATCTGCCACGGGCACCTGGGCCACAAGGCGGAGGCGCTGGCCGCGCTGGATCGTGCGCTCGAAATCGATCCAGATTACCAACCTGCTGTCTCGAATCGCAAGCTGATGGAGAAAATGGAAGAAGGCATCCTTTTGGCAAACACCACTTTTCAAAGCGTGAACTACGCCCTCGATAGCTTAAGGGAAGAGCAGCAATGAAATGTGCGCGGCCGCAGGACGGGAATTGAACTTAAGAGGCTGGCTAAAAATGGAGGATGGGCCTCTGGCCCGTCTTGGACAGCGGGCTTCAAGCCTGCTGGACTAGCTCTCTCGCAGTGGCGTTCAGGCTAGAAGCCCGAACTCCGAAACAGCCTGGAAGGCAGTCCTCCATTTTTCAGACGTCCTATAACGGATATGATTCACCGTCCACTCGCCGCGAGCCAGCGTTCGAGATCGCGACGATGTCATGCATCGCCCGGCTCCGCTTGCGTTTCAGGCGGAGCGAAGGGGTTGCGTTTCCCGACGACTACAAGATGCGTGGAATACGCTTCTTCGATCTTCGCCTCGCCGCTGCGGGAGAAGCGCAGGCGGTGCTTGCGGTGTTGATAGACGGTGATCGATGGCTTGAGGTTCAAGTCATGCGCGTGGAAACGGAGCAGCCGCAGGATGCGTCCGGCCTTGGTGAGATTGCAGTGGATCACGCGTTCGGGAACAGGCACTTGGCCTTGTTTCCAGCGCTCGAGATCGGCGGGAAGCAGCAGGTTCATTTCGACGAAGAGTTCGACGGGCGCGACGAATCGTTTGCGGGCGAGGATGCGCAAGATGGCTGCTGCGATCTTTGGGTATTCCTTGAACTCGCGGTAGTTGGCGACGCTGGGTTTCTGGGAATTGGACATGGTTTGTTAAACGCTTCCGAAGCTACATGTTTGGCAAGACTTTCAACTCTCATTTAGCCCTTCACCATCTCATCTACTGCGATGATGAAATCAAAGTAGTCCGACGCTTCCACCGCAGGGTCCAGCTCGCCAGAGTGGATGAGGACGGTGCGGAAGGAGTGACCGGGTGGGAGCTTGAGGCGGGCGACTTTTTGTTTCACTTCGTCCACGTCTTCGATGCCGGTGTGTTTGCGGAATTTCAGTTCGCCGGTGTAGAGGGATTGGCGGGTGCGGATGGAATCTGGAGGATTGGGCGGGGCGCTTGCAAAGCGCCGTCACGGTCAGTTGCCTTGCCGCGCTTCGAAGGCCCGGAAAATCCGCAGTTTGCCATAGGAGATGCGGCCTTCGAGGTGCTCGAAGACGGGTTTGAGGGCTTCGTCGGTGTAGCCTTCGAGGGCGGTGCGGATTTCCTGTTCCTCGGCAGCGGTGTAGAAGACTCGTGGGTCGATGTCCTCGCTGTTCTCGATGGCTTGGGCGAGGTGGTTCTCGATGGTGGAAAGGGCGAGGCTGCGCTCGGCGGCGATTTCATCGAGGCTCTTGCCGCCGCGCCAGAGTTCGAGGGTGACTTGGGCGGTGGAGTTGATGACGGGTTTCGGAGCTTTGGGAAGCGGGGTGTAATCTGTTAGAGTGGTGAAGGTTTTGCGTTCGTGTGTTGCGAGATAGGTTGCGATGAGTGCGATGAAGGCGGGGCCGTAGTCGGTGAGCTTGCGTTCGCCGACACCGGGGATGGTGAGGAAGGTGGAGTTGCTTGTGGGATATTCGCGGGCCATGTGGCGCAGGGAAACATCGGAGAAGACGACGTAGGGCGGGACGTTAGCGGCATCGGCAGTCTGCTTACGATGGGCGCGGAGGATTTCAAAAAGCTCGGTGTCGCACTCAATGTCTCCGGCACGTTGGCGGGCGGCGGGTTTGTCGATGGCCATGAGGCGGGTGAGTGAAATGCTGCGTCGTTCGCGAAGGAGGGCCATGCCGTCGGCGGTGATGGTGACGGTGGGGAAGGTGCCGCTTTCGATGGCGAGCCAGCCTTTGCGCGCGAGTTGGCGGGCGAGCTCGGCCCATTTGGCGGCGGAGTGTTCTTTGCCGATGCCGTAGGTGCTGAGTTGGTCGTGGCGTTTTGTTAGAACTTTCTCGGCGCGCGAGCCAACGAGGATGTCGCAGAGGTGGCGGATGCCAACGGGCGGGTGGCCGGTTTGGGAAACGCGGAGGATGCAACTGAGAAATTTCTGTGCCTCGGTGGTGGCGTCCCATGTCTCACGCGGGGCGAGGCAGTTATCACAACCGCCGCAGTTTTCCTGAGGCCATCTTTCGCCGAAGTATCCTAACAGACTGAAGCGGCGGCAGTGGTCGCTTTCGGCGTAGTCGGCCATCTGGTCGAGCTGGAGGCGGGCGTGATCGCGGGCTTCGGCGTCGGGGATTTCATCGAGGAAACCAAGCAGCTTCGAGACATCACCACGGGAGAAGAGCAGCAGGCAATCGGCGGGCAGTCCGTCACGGCCCGAGCGGCCGGTTTCCTGATAGTAGCCTTCGAGGTTTTTCGGAAGATCGGCGTGGATGACGAAGCGGACGTCGGGTTTGTTGATGCCCATGCCGAAGGCGACGGTGGCGCAGACGACGCGGACTTCATCGCGCAGGAAAGCGTCTTGGTTGCGCGCGCGTTCGGCGGCTTCGAGGCCGGCGTGATAACACACGGCGGTGATGCCGGAGTTGCGTAGAGTGGCGGCGAGTTCCTCGCTGCGCTTGCGGGACTGGGCATAGATGATGCCGGATTCATTGCCGCGGGATTTGATGAAATGAACGATGCGTGAGGCGGCGTCT
The DNA here is from genome assembly GCA_031372635.1 of Akkermansiaceae bacterium. Classification (GTDB taxonomy): domain Bacteria; phylum Verrucomicrobiota; class Verrucomicrobiia; order Verrucomicrobiales; family Akkermansiaceae; genus Luteolibacter. The sequence continues at coordinate 3,234 of JANMLQ010000195.1, forward strand.
TGTTTCGGCTCAACGAGGTAGTTGAGATTCGGGCGGTTGAAGCTGGCGAGAAAGACGGCGGCATCGCGCAGGGCGAGCTGGGTGAGGATGTCCTCGCGCACGCGCGGTGTGGCGGTGGCTGTTAGAGCGATGGCAGGCACACCCGGCAGAGCTTCGCGGAGCTCGCGCAGGCGGCGGTATTCCGGGCGGAAGTCATGGCCCCACTCGCTGATGCAGTGCGCTTCGTCCACGGCGAGCGCGGTGACGTTCCACGATCTAACAACCTGGATGAAATCGCCGGACATCAGCCGTTCCGGGGCGAGATAGACGAGTTTCACCTCACCGGCGCGGATGGCATC
>JANMLQ010000211.1:0-3162 GCA_031372635.1 Akkermansiaceae bacterium
GTCGGCTGGGGAGTTCCGTTGATCGACTACATTCCCAAGGCCGCGCTGGCCGCGCTTGTCATCGCGCTGGCCTTCTCACTCTTCAATCTCCGCAACATCCGCATCTGCCTGCGCTCCACCAGTGACGACGCGGCGGTGCTCTCCACCACCTTCATCGCCACCCTGCTCGCGCCGCTGCACGTCGCCATCTTCATCGGAGTCGCAGTTTCAATCAGCCTATTCCTGCGCAAGGCCAGCAAGCCGCATCTCGTCGAGTATGAGTTCAACGACGAAGGCGAGCTGCGCGAGATGGGCGAGAAACGAAAACGTCCCATCCCCGCCATCTCCATCGTACACGTCGAGGGCGATCTCTTCTTCGGTGCGGCGGAACTGTTCCGCACTCAGATCCAGCGCACCGTTTCAGATCCTGCGATCCAAGTCATCATCCTGCGTCTCAAGAACGCCCGCCATCTCGATGCGACCAGCGTGATGGCGCTCGAAGACCTCATCCGCTACATGCGTGACAAGGGCTTGCATCTCATCGTTTCCGGAGCCACCCGTGATGTCTATCGCGTGCTCAGGAATTCCGGCGTCCTGCTCACCCTTCAGGACGGCTGCGACCGCCGTGCCGGCGAAAGCAACCTCTTCCTCACCAATCCACGCAACCCCAACCTCTCCACCCGTGGAGCACTCAAGCGCGCCCAGCAATTGTTAGGCACCGACAAGGCGGACATCCGCATCTTCTACGATCCCTCCCAACAAACCCAGAAGCCATGAAACGATTCGGAATCCCCTTGTGCATCCTCGCCCTGTTAGGAGCCTTCGCATTCTGGTGGTTCTCACCCATGCAAGTCGTCAAACGCCGCACCACCACCCTGCTGAGTACCCTCACGCTTGAGTCCGGCAGCGGCAAAGGCACCCGCCAGATGGGCGTCTATTCACTCAACGCATTGCTCGCCTCCGAGGTGGAACTCGGGTCCCCCACCATCCAAGAAGCCAACGGCACATTTGATCGTTCCGAAATGGAATCCGCCTTCTCATGGCTCTGCGAACAATCCCGCCAAACCCGCTTCGATCTCGGCGAATTCCGCAGCGTCAAAGTCCACGGCGATCACGCCGATGTCGTCTTCACACTCAAAGCCCTCGTCGAACTCCCAAGCTACAAACCCGCAGACGGTAACTACATCGCAACCTTCCGCTGGCAGCACGATGAAAAGGAAGGCTGGCGTCTCGCAAGAGCGAGCTGGCTGGAGGAATAAGGAGAAGGGGATTGCATCCCCTTTCTTCACTGGCACCTATGCAAACTCCCCCGACCGTGGTGGGGACATACTCACTACCTAAGCCCCAGTTACCCCATCTCCCAACGATCGCTCCACCTCGGAGCGGTCGTTTTTTTTACGCGCCAAGCCCACACAAACCCTTTGCTCAAACCTACTTCATTCATCGGGTCAGGTTCTTGCCTGCCTCCTTTTCTCAATCAGGGGCGTGTTTATCCAAAATTGTGAAATCCCTCGCCATCAATGCCTACTCAATTTCCTGTCAATCGCCGGGCCGGGTCAGGCGTCACACCAATTTTTGTATTCATAAAAGCCATTTCCACGCAAAATTTCAGAATTAAGCAAAACCTTGCTTTACAAACCCACCGACCTCTTTGTCAGACCAACAGCAAACCGGATGGCTTCGCGCTGGTTATCACGCTCACGCTCACGATTTTGTTGGTGGTGGTGGCTGTCAGTCTGCTTTCTCTCGCGTCGATCAGCCTGCGGGCAGGCGGGCAGAATATGGCCCGGTCTGAGGTGGAGGCGAACGCCCGGCTTGCCCTCATGCTGGCGCTTGGGGAACTACAGCAATCGCTGGGGCCAGATCAAAGCGTCACCGCGCCATCCGGCATATTCGACGAAAATTTGGAAACCGTCGATTTGGACGGATTGAAGCACCGCCACCTCACTGGTGTCTGGCAGGCACTCAATGAAAACCCTCGGCCAGACGCCTGATTATTCCCGCACGCAATCGTTCCGGCGCAGGCTGGTTTCCAATGCCGATGAGAAACCACTCAAAGAGGCCGACTTCGTGAGCAAGGGAGCCTTGGGAAATCCAGTGTTCATGGTGAACCGCACGACTCCAGATTCCTCTGACAGTCGTGTCGAGGCTGGGCGAGTGCCGGTTGGAAGCAGAAGGTTTGCCTCGTGGGTGGGCGATGAAAACGGCAAGGCTTTGACCAATCCGCGCGATGATTCGGATCGCAAGGAGACTGTCCCAGCGGCGGAACTGCTTGCCGGTTTTGCCACGCCCGGTTCCCATGGCGTGCTCGCGGTGGATGGCTTCCAGACCTTTTCCTCTGACATAGTGACAGTCATTTAGAAAGAAAGTGCTTGTTAAGTGTTCGCGGATCGGCAGGATGGGTGTATGAGACGCGCACGCTGGCTGGCACCTTGGAAGGATTCGGCAGAGAAACCGGCGATTTACCACTGCATTTCGCGGGTGGTGGATCGGCGCTTCGTATTCGGCGACGTGGAGAGGGAGAAATTCCGTATTTTCATGCGGATGCAGGAGAACTTTTCGGGCTGCCGGGTGCTGTCCTACTGCGTCATGTCCAATCACTTCCACATTCTGCTGGAAGTGCCGCCAATGCCGATAGGCGGGATTTCCGACGAGGAGCTTCTGAAGCGGCTTTCCGCAACGAATTCGGAGGCTTTTGTTGCTGTGGTGGCACAAGAGCTGTTACTCGCGCGGGCTGAGGGCAGGGAAACGTGGGTCACGGAAATCCACGCCCGCTTCACCTACCGGATGCACAATCTCAGCGAATTCATGAAGACGCTGCTCCAGCGCTTCACCCGTTGGTTCAACCGCACCCACAACCGCAGTGGCACCTTGTGGGAGGAACGCTACAAGAGCGTGATCGTGGAAAGCGGCATCGCGGCGCGAACGATGGCAGCTTACATCGACCTCAATCCTGTTAGGGCCGGAATGGTAACAGACCCGGCGGAGTATCGCTGGAGCAGCTACGGCGAGGCGGTGGGCGGCGGGCCGAAGGGTAATGGGAAAAAGGCGCGGGAGGGATTGGTTAGGGCGTGCATGAGCCATCAGGGAGCGGGTTTTGAATCTGAAAAATGGAAGGACGCTTCGCGGATTTACCGGCGAACGATGGGCCTGGCGCTTGGTCGGAAAAGCGGCAAGGCGGAG
>JANMLQ010000221.1:0-12220 GCA_031372635.1 Akkermansiaceae bacterium
CGCAACAAAGTTTCCTTCGACCGCTGGATGCAGATGGACCACGAGTACATCGAGAACTGGTCGCTCTGGCTCGATTTGAAAATTCTCCTGAAAACCATCCCCGCCGTCGTCCTCAGCCGCGGAGCATCCTGAGTTATGTCCACAGTTTCTCCTAAGGTTCTTGCGATCTCATCCGGTGGCGGCCACTGGGTGCAGTTGTTGCGCCTGCGCCCCGCCTTCGAGGGCTGCCGCGTGACCTATGCCACTGTGCGCGAAGGCTACCGCGCCGAAGTCGCAGGTGCGGACTTCCGCGTGATCCCGGATTCTAACCGCTGGAACAAACTCGCGCTCATTCGCTGTGCGCTGGGCGTCTTCTGGCTGGTGCTCACACTGCGTCCGGATGTGGTCGTCTCCACTGGCGCGGCTCCGGGTTTCTTCGGAGTGCGCTTCGGTAAGTGGCTCGGTGCGCGCGTCATCTGGGTGGACAGCGTGGCAAACGCGGAGGAACTCTCGATGTCCGGTCGCAAGGCAGGCGGCTTCGTCGATCTCTGGCTCACCCAATGGCCGCACCTCGCCGTCGATGACGGGCCGCAATTTTACGGAAGCGTCATATGATTTTAGTGACCGTGGGAACTGACCTGCCCTTCGACCGTCTGGTCCGGGTGGTGGACGAATGGGCCGCATCGTGCGGGCGCACGGATGTCTTCGCGCAGATTGGCGAAGGTGGCTGGCGGCCGCAGTACATTGCGCACTCCGAGTTTCTCCAGCCGCCGGAGTTTCGTGAAAAATTCCAGTCTGCGGACATCATCATCTCGCACGCAGGCATGGGCACGATTCTAACAGCGCTGCAAAACGGTAAGCCGATCCTCGTCATGCCGAAGCTCGCCAGGCTGCGCGAGCACCGCAATGAACACCAGACCGCCACCGCGCGGCACATGATGCGCAAGGCCGGTGTGAACGTCGCCTTCGATGAAGACGAACTACGAGACAAGCTCTCACAGATCGACTCACTCACCGTCGCGACGCGCATCGGCGCACAAGCCGATGAAGGTCTGATTTCCGGGCTGCGCGATTTCATTCACGGCTCCTCCAAATGAAACTCGGCATCGTCATCGTCAACTGGAACTCGAAGGACTACGTGCGTGAGGCGCTCACCTCCGTGCGCGATACATGCGGAAACATTGAGCCGCAAGTCGTCGTCGTCGATGGCGGTTCATACGATGGCTGTGGCGAGATGATCGCCGCCGAATTCCCGTGGGCGGAGTTTGTGCAGAGTCCGGAAAACATCGGCTTCGGACGTGCGAACAACCTTGGATTTCTGAGTGTGCGTGCCGAACTTTTGCTGCTGCTCAATCCAGACACCGTGCTTCATCCCGGCGCGTTGCAGGCCATGATCGCAGCTCTCGAATCCACGCCGGACATAGGCATGGTCGGCGCGCATTTGCTCAACACCGATGGCACGCTCCAGCTTTTCGGAATCCATCCGTTGCCCACTCCATGGGGCTGTGCGGTGGACTCCGATGTCGTGCGCCGCCGCTGGTGGGATCGCCACGGCCCGCCGGAATCCGGTGCGCCTGTTAGAGTCGAGGCTGTATCCGGTGCGTGCATGCTGATGCGCTCGGAAACCTTCCGCCGCGTCGGCGGATTCAGCCCGCAGTATTTCATGTACGGCGAGGACATGGACCTCTGTAAAAAAGTTTCCGCGCTCGGGCTGACGATTCGTTATGCGCCGGACGCGTGTGTCACCCATCATGGCGGCGGCAGTTCCAGCAAGGAGTTCAACCGCTTCCCCACGATCATGATCCGCGAGGCGCACCGCGTCTATATGCGGCTCAACCACGGACTAGCGGCCACCTTTGCCTATCGTTTCCTGATGGGCGCTTCCGCCATCGCGCGCTGTGCGCTACTGGCCGCGCTCATCCCCGTTTCCGGCGCGCAGTCACGCGCGTTGCGAGTCGTTGCTTTCCAGAAATGGTGGTCCGTGCTGCGCTGGTCGCTTGGCATGGAAACATGGGCCTCCGAGAAATTCACCGCCTGTGGCAAACCGATCACCTATGGCGCGGGAGTCTGCGGCTTGGAGATCGAGGCATCCTCCTAACACAATGACGCGGCAACCCAAAGTGCTCTACAGCTTCGCGCTCAAGTTAGGTGCGGAACGCATTTGCTGGACCGCATGGCAGCAGGTGCTCGGCCTGCGCGATGCCGGTGCGGATGTCACTGCCATGGTTGGCTGCCTCGCACGCCCGATGCCTGCCGGCGTCCGCGTCAAAACCACACTCTCTGCCGGACCACTGCGCGTGCCATACAGCATCGTCGGCATCCAGCGTGCCTTCGCCATCCACGATCTGCTTGTCGCCCGCTGGTTGGAAAAACACTGGCGCGAGATCGATGTCGTCCACGCATGGCCGCTCGGAGCGATGAAGACCTTCGAGGTCGCGCGCAAGCATGGCATTCCCACATTGTTAGAGCGCCAGAACTGCCACTCGCTCTACGCATACCGCGTGGTGGACGAGGAGTGTCGCCGCCTCGGCGTGGTTCTGCCGGATGGCTACGAGCACGTCTATGATCCGCTCGCGCTGGCCCGCGAGCTGCGCGAGTATGAAGCGGCGGATTTCCTGCTTTGCCCTTCGGATTTCGTCAGGAAAACATTCATCCATGAAGAGTTCAACGACGCAAAACTGCTGCGTCATCGTTATGGATACGACGCCTCGCGGATCAGCCCCGGCGACCAGCGCCCGCTTGATGGCCGTCCGCTGGTGACGCTCTTTGCCGGACTGTGCAGCCCGCGCAAAGGATTGCATCACGCGCTGCACGCCTGGCTGGACTCGCCACTCTCGAAAAACGGCGGTCGTTTCCTCATCTGCGGTGAATTCGCGGATGCCTACCGGGATTACCTCGCGGATCTGTTAGTGAGACCCGGCGTCGAAGTGCTCGGTCATCGGGCTGATCTTCCGGATCTGATGAAACAGGCGGATCTTTTCGTGCTGCCCAGCCTAGAAGAAGGCAGCGCACTGGTCACCTACGAAGCGCGCGGCGCGGGCTGCGTGCTGATGGTTTCCGATGCCGCCGGTGCCGTGTGCGAGCACCTTCAGGACGGCATGGTCCATGCCGCAGGTGATGCGGCGGAACTCTCCGCCCACTTCGCCGAAGTGGATCGAGACAGACAGTTTCTCCATCAACTCCGCGCACGTTCCATCGATGGTCTCGATGGTTTGACGTGGAGATCCGCCGGGCGGCGGCTCGCTGATGTGTATCGCGAGGCCATCGCCTCTACCCGCTCTAACACCCTTCGTTCATGACATCCGACATCCTTGCCAAACAGTCATTCGACACCAACGTGCCCGTTCTCACCGATTCCCGCCACGCTGCGGATGCTCGTGTGTGCGCGACTTCACAGCCGGACATCATCTGCTTCTGCGGCCAAGACTGGTGGTATCACAACCGCGCACACAGCGACTTCCAGTTGATGACTCGCGCCGCTGCGAAACGAAAAGTGCTTCTCGTCAACAGCATCGGCATGCGCATGCCGATGCCGGGCAAAAGCCCGCTGCCCTTCCGCCGTATCTGGCGCAAGTTCAAGAGCATCCTGCGCAGCGTGGCCCGGCCGCTCTATGATAAGCCGGACTACGTGGTGATGACGCCCGTGATATTTCCCTTCTACGGCAGCCCCACGGCGCGCGCGTTCAACGCATGGCTCGTCCGCTTCCAGGTGGAGCGGCAGGCCCGCAAGATGGGTATGGAAAATCCGCACATCATCGTCACCATCCCAACTGCTTGGGAAGTCGCGCGCGAAATGAGCCGCAGCTCGTTGGTCTATAACCGCAGCGACAGGCACTCCGCCTTCTCAGAGGCGGATAACTCACTCATCACCTCTCTCGAACGCCAGCTCTTCAGCGGCGCGGACGGCGTATTCTACAGCAGCCGCGCCTTCCTCGATAGCGAGAAGCAATCCACCGGCGGCCGCGCGCATTTCCTCGATCATGGAGTGGATACCACGCACTTCGCGCCACGTCCTCGCACCGGCAGATTGTTAGAACTCGGTTGCCCGCGCCCGATCGTCGGTTTCTTCGGCGGACTCGATGACTACGTGGTGGATTTCAAACTACTCGAACTCGTCGCCCGCGAGCGCCCGCAATACACGCTGGTGCTCATCGGCGATGCGACACTGCCGATGGATTTCCTCACCCGCTATCCGAATGTGCGCCACCTTGGGTTCCGTCCCTATCAGGAAATCCCGGAGCTGGGCGCGGACTTCGATGTCTCGATCATGCCATGGCTGGACAACGACTGGATCCGCAGTTGCAACCCGATCAAGTTGAAGGAATACCTCTCGCTCGGCCAAGAAGTCGTCACCACGTATTTCCCGGAAGTGGAGCACTACCTCGACTACGTCCACGTCGCGCGCAGCGATCAGGAATTCCTCCAACGCATCGACGAAGTTGTGGCTGGAGCGAAAGCCCCCGGCGATCGCGCGGCGCTGTTAGGAAACGCGACATGGGACAAGCGCACCGACGAATTGCTCGACGTGCTGGACCGCATCGCGGCTGGAAAGGAGGACGCATGTGCGGCTTCGTAGGACTCCGGCGTTATGACGGCAAGCGCGTCGAAAAGGCGCAACTCCGCAAGATGGCCGCCACGCTCGGCCACCGCGGCCCGGATGGTGATGGCTTTAAGGTTTTCGGCGATGTCGGCTTCGGCCACACGCGTCTCTCGATCATCGACCTCGCGGGATCGCCGCAGCCGATGAGTTCCGCGAACGGGCCATGCCACATCACCTTCAATGGTGAAATTTTTAACTACCAGACTGTCCGCAGCGATCTTCAGCGTCAGGGCGTGGACCTGCGAACCCATGGCGACACGGAGGTGCTGTTAGAAACGCTGCGTCTCAAGAATCTCGCGGGGCTTGCCGATCTCAACGGCCAGTTTGCATTCGGATTTTACGATGAATCTTCCGGCGAGCTTATGTTAGCCCGCGACCGGATGGGCATCCTGCCGCTTTACTACCACGAAGGGCCCGGGTTCATCGCCTTCGCAAGTGAGGTGAAGGCGATCCTCGCGCTGATCGGCACGCCGGATGTGGATGATGAGGCGGTCGAGGAATATCTTACGTACGGCTCGGTGCCGCCGCCGCGTACTTTGTTCCGTGGCATTCGCAAGCTCGCACCGGGAACTGCGCTGCGCGTGGGGAAGGACGGTAAGATCCGCTCTGAGGTCTATTGGGCGCTGCCCGCTCGCTGCGAGCAACCGCTGTTAGACGGCGAGGAAGCGCTGCGGGAAGTGGATCGCAAGCTGCGTGAAGCCGTCGCACTTCGTCTCGTCGCAGACGTGCCCGTGGGAGCCTATCTCAGCGGCGGTCTCGATAGCAGCCTCACCGTGGCGCTGATGAAGGAACTCCGCGAAGGAGGCGAGGTACAGACTTTCGCCGCCGGGTTTTCCGATCCGCGATACGATGAGCTGCCTTACGCGCGCCAAGTCAGCGAGGCCGTCGGCACCAAGCACCATGAGATCATGGTGACGGCTACGGACTTCCGAGATTATTGGGAAACGCTCACTTGGCACCGCGATGGACCGATCAGTCAGCCAGCGGACATCGCCATCTACAAGATCGCGAAACAAGCGCGCTCCGACGTGAAAGTTCTGCTCTCGGGAGAGGGGAGTGACGAGATTTTCGGTGGCTACGCGAAATACGCATTTGAACCCCGCCTCGCACCGCTCGCCGGGGTGCCGTCCGCTCTTCGGGTGCCGGTTTTCCGCGCGGTCGAGCGAATGCTGCCGGAGTCCCGCAATCGCGCGCGCCAAGCGGCCCGCGCCCTTACCAGCCGCTCCACCGGCGAGCGCATGCAGACGTGGTTCGGGCCGTTCACCTGGTTCGAGCGGCGCTCGCTGCGCACCGGCTACGGTTCGTTCCGCGATCCCGGCCAGTGGGACCGCGCCACCGGCGACCACCTCCGGCGCATGCTTTACGTGGACTGCCACACCTGGTTGGCCGACAACCTTCTCGAACGCGGTGACCGCATGTCCATGGCCGCCAGCATCGAAAACCGCCCGCCTTTCCTCGATCACGAGCTGGTCGAGCTGGCCTTCCGCGTTTCTTCCGGCATGAAAATCCGCGGCATGAGCGGGAAGTGGATCGTCAAGGAAATCGCCCGCCGCCACCTGCCCGCGAACATCGTGGACCGTAAGAAGGTGGGTTTCCGGGTTCCGCTCGACGAATGGTTCCGTGGCGGTCTGCGGGAATACATGAACGACCTGCTGATCGGGCCGGATTCCTTCGTGGCGTCCTATTTCGACCGCCGGATCATCACCCGCCTGCTCGAAGACCACGACAAACGCCGCCGTAACGAGGAGCAGCGGCTCTGGACCCTGATGGGCCTGGAAGTCTGGGCGCGGGTGTTTTTGAAAAATCCCGAGCGGATTTCCTGATTTCAGTCTATTATTTTTGAGATTCTAAAAATTAGATTGAACAATTTAAAAAATAAGGAATCTTAAGTGTCTTGCAAAAATAGCGTGCTGCTGTCATCCGATCCCTGACCCTGTCCTAGCCATGAATGCTGTCCCAATCCTCAACCGAAACGCGCGGTCCCTTGCCGCTCGTTTTTCCGCCGCGCTGCATATTGTGGCGCTTTCCGGCCTGATGTTTACCGCCGCAGGAGCCGCCACTTCGGCCTCGCGCCATGGCGTCACCTGGTTTTTTGCCGAAGATCGGCAGACCGGTCTTTTCGCCAATGGCGACCCATGGGTCGTCGGCCCAGTCACCATCACCTCCATCACTCCTGGCACCGCAAAAGTTGACGGCACGCACACGATGAACGGCACGGTCGTAAATCCGCCTTGGGTGAAGAACTCACCGGGATTCGACCCCGGCGTCGGCTGGGTCGCGCGCCAAGGCTGGGACAGTCGCATGCGGGATTCGATCTATCTGCCCGCCCTCAACATCGGTAACACCCTGCCCAAAACCATTGCCGCCGGTTCATCCGTTTGCTCGGCCATTTCCTTCACTGCCAGGATTGGCGGCAACGGCCAGCAACTCGACACTATCGCCATCCTCACCGTGCTTGCCGTGCCCGCGCCTGACGGATCATTTCGCCCGCCCTACATCGGCGGCGTCGATAAGTCGGTGAAATGGAACAAGAGCAATCTCAACTACTCCCGCCTCAAGACCCTGCCCGTCGTGCCCTTCACCCCTACGTTCGCCGCCGTGGAGGCGAACTACGAAAAAACCCACATCGCGCTCACTCCGGGCTGGACCGCCGACTACGTCAGCCCGCTTTCCCATGACAATCCGGGCTACGGTCGTGAAATCTCGCACAAGTCTGCCGAGGCCGCATTATTGCTCAATCTTGCCTTCACCAACGCGCAGAAGGAGCGCCTGCTCATCCTCTACGTGCAGCGCGGCATCGACATCTACGGCGTGCTCGCCTGCGGCGGTGGATGGTGGGCAGACGGCGGCCACAACCACGGCCGCAAGCTGCCGATGATGGTGGCCGGCTGGGTGCTGGACGCCCCGGAAATTCTCAATTACGGAGGCGGCTCCTTTGCAGAAAACCAGCAGCATTTCTACGTCACCCAGGCCGATGTGAACCTACCGCGGCTGGTGGACGGTCGCCCGCGTTTGCCCTACACCACCGCCATGCTCGGCATTCCCGAGTGGGGCAGTAACCACACCGGCTACCCCGCCGGAGACGGCTCCAACTGGGACGTATACTACCGCCAGCTCGTCGGCGTCTCGACCATCGGCAGCGCACTCACCGTGCGCATCATGGGCATGGACGACGCCTGGAAACACAAGGCCACCCTTGATTACTACGACCGCTTCTGGACCATGGAGCGCGGTAACGTCAGCGGCGGCACTAACAGCATCCAGCACTTCGTTTCCGAAATGTGGAAAGCCTATCGCGGCGGCGGTACCAGCGTTACGCCTCCCGCTGGCGGCGGAGGGACCATCACTCCCGTTTTCGTGATCGGAGACCGCTTCCAGATCACCACCGAATGCCCGGTATATTCCAGCTCCGCCGCCACCACTCAGACCGGCAGCCACACGGGACCTGACCTCGGCACGGTGCTGGAAGGCCCCGTCGGGCCGGACTCATCTAACAGGATTTGGTATCGTGCGAACTTCGATACCGAAGTGGACGGATGGTTTTCCCAAGTCAACGCGATCAAATCCTATTCACCTCCCGCATCCACGCTTGCCGTGGGGGACTCGGTGAAAAGCTGGCGCAACACTTGGGTCAACACCACCGCCGCCATCACCAATCCGCTAGGTTCACAGCCCACTGACACCACGGGCGTCATCCTCGAAGGCCCGGTCACCAATGGCAGCGACAACATCAACTGGTTCCGCATCAATTACAGCAACGGCCCGGACGGCTGGAGCGGAGCGGACAATCTGATAGAAATCTCCGGCTCCGCACTTCCTACGCCGCCATCCGCGCCCATCGGCCTCGTGGTCATCGTGGATTCCGCCGCGAACTGGGGCTTCGAGCAGGAGCTCGCGTTCTGGACAGCTGCCGGCAACCTCGAAATCGGAACCGCCAGCGGCCAGCGTGTCTCTGCCGAGGGCCAGCGCTTCGCCGTCATGAATGACACCAACCGCGCACCGAACGCCGTTCTGTCCAAGTCCGTTCCCACCACCGCAGGTGCGAAATACGAACTTCGTTTCAGCATCGGCGTTTACTCGTTCTCCACCGCCCAACAGAAACTTGGCGTCAAAATTGCCGGGGCCAGCCCTGCGATTGACCGCGTGGAAACCATCACCGGTGATGCTTCAGGCATGGCCCTCTGGCAACAGCGCGCGGTTCCCTTCGTCGCAAGCAGTGGCACCACGACCATCGAGTTCAAGGATCTCTCCGCAGTAACCAACGCGATCGATCTGTTACTCGACGATGTGCAGATCGTCGCGGTTCCCTGATGCCACCGCATCATTCTTTTTCACCCCACCCCCCGTATGACCATGCCTTCCACTTATGGTATTCTGAAAAGCATCTGGTGCGGACTCGTGCCCACCCGACTGCGCCATTCGATCTACGAGAGCTTTCCTAACAAGAAGCTCTATCACGACGTGCTCGCCAAGCTCCAGGCTGGCGCGGCTCACGAAGAAATCTACGATCAGGATTACTATGACCGCCTCGTCGATCCGCCGATGATCGAGTCTGCACCGACGATGGCGGATTCGTTTAAAGCGGAGTTCAGCCCCGCCTCGGTCGTCGATGTCGGCTGTGGCACCGGCGTGCTATTGCGCGCCTGCCGCGAGCTGGGCATGAAAGCCAACGGCCTTGAGTATTCCGAAGCGGCACTCGCCATCTGCCGCTCACGCGGGATAGACGCTCGCAAGTTCAATATCGAATCCGAAATCCCCGGTGACATCCGTGCCGACCTCGCCGTCAGCTCTGAAGTGGCCGAGCATCTTCATGAACAATACGCGGACCGCTTCGTGGACCTGCTGTGCTCCATCGCAGACCGCGTGGTGCTCACCGCCGCGGTTCCCGGTTCCACCGGAGACGATCACGTCAACGAGCAGCCCAACGAGTATTGGATCGCGAAATTCGAATCGCGCGGCTATGCCCATGACTCCGCCCTTTCTGCCAAGTGGCGTCGTGAGTGGCCCGCTGCTGGCGTCCACGGGATCTATCACTCCACCGTGATGGTTTTCCGCCGTTAAGCCGCTTGAACCCCGCGCCTGTTCCCGACCATTGAATCCGTTTGCCCTGCTGCTCCTGCTGGTCCTCGGCGGACTGCTTTGGGCGGTGCCGCGCAAATGGGCGCTCGCGCCGTTCCTTGCAGGCTGTTGTTTCACCACCACCGGCCAAGGGCTGGATCTCGGGCCGATCAGTCTGCCCGTGTTCCGGCTGCTGATGCTCATCGGCATCGCCCGCGTCTTTCTCAAGGGCGAGCGCATCATCGGCCACATCAACACCATCGATAAGCTGATGCTCGCCTGGGCCGGCTGGTATCTCTTTGCCAGCCTCTTCCACAACGCCCAGCAAGACGCCGGCCCGATCTATGTCTGTGGCATCATTTACAACCAACTCGGTTTCTACTTTCTCGTGCGCATCTGGTGCAGCGATGTGGAGGACACCATCGGTGTGATTCGCATCATCGCGCTGCTGCTAGTGCCGATCGCCATCGAGATGATGTTTGAAAAAGCCACCGGGAAGAACCTCTTCTCCGTCTTTGGAGGAGTGCCGGAAAACGTCCTCGTTCGTGAGGGGAAACTGCGCGCCCAGGGAGCATTCCTGCATCCCATCCTCGCCGGGACCGTGGGAGCCACCTGCTTGCCATTGTTCGTTGGCATCTATCAGAAACACCGCACGCTCGCCCTCATCGGCATCGTTTCGGGAATGGTGATGGTGGGCGCATGTGCGTCGAGCGGTCCGGTCATGAGTTTCATGGCAGCCGTCTTCGCGCTCATCATGTGGCGCTTCCGCCATCTCACCAAAGCGGCGCGCATCGGCACGGTCGTGATGTACATCTTGCTGATGTTCGTCATGAAGCAGCCGCCGTACTACCTCATTTCCAAGATCGACATTTCCGGAGGAAGCACCGGCTGGCACCGCTCTTTCCTCATCGACCAAACACTGCGCTACTTCAACGAATGGTGGCTTTTCGGCACGGACTTCACGCGCCACTGGATGCCGGATCAAGGCACCGCCGCTTCGCCCACGCACACGGACATCACGAACTACTACATCAGCTTCGCAGTCGGCGGCGGTTTGCCCGCGCTGCTGCTTTTCATCTTCATCCTCGCCCGCACCTTCGGCTGGGTGGGCCGCATTTACGGCTCCTTGATGGATGAGCAACGGGACAAGGCCTTCATGATCTGGTGCTTCGGATCGGCGCTCTTCTCTCACTGCGTCACCGGTATCTCGGTGTCCTACTTCGATCAATCCGTCGTTTTCCTGTGGCTGAACGTGGCCGTCGTTTCCTCGATGTATTCCTCCATGCTGATGCAGCGTGATGACGGAGTGGTGGAGGAAACGGAAGCCATACCCGCAGAAGGATTCCATAAGCCCCGCCGCGCTTCCGAGTGATGTCCGCCATTGCACTGCATCTTTGGCGGCTTTGGATCCGCACGCGCAACCGCATCTTCACTGCGGCGGTCTCCGGCGCGTTCCGGGCCTTTGGGCGTGGCAGCACTTTTCAAACGCCTCTAACACTTTGGGGCGAGCGCCGGATTTCTATTGGCAGCGGCGTCCACATCGGCCCCGGCTGTTGGCTACTCGCGCTCGGCGATGAGGAAGCCGGCAATGATCCCGCCATCGAGATCGGCGACGGTTGTTCGTTCGCGGGCGGCGTCACCATCACCGCCGTGCGCTCCGTGGTCATCGGTCGTGAAGTGCTCATGGGGAGAAACATTCACATCTCCGATCACGCCCATGCCACGGCGGATCGCGAGCTGCCGGTGCTGCGCCAAGGCATCACTCCCGCAAAGCCCGTGAGGGTGGGGGAGGGCTCGTGGATCGGCCAAGGCGTCGTCATCTGCCCCGGCGTCACCATCGGGCGAAACAGCATCATCGGCGCGAATTCGGTGGTGAAATCCGACGTGCCGGATTACTGCGTCGCCGCCGGTGCGCCGGCACGGGTGGTCCGTCGCAATGGTGCGCCGAGCTAACCAATCTTCCGCATGCTGGTTTCCATCATCATCCCCACTTACAACCGCGAGGCCACCATCGGTGCCGCAGTCGAGAGTGCGCTTGCCCAGACCCATCGCCCGGCGGAGGTGATCGTGGTGGATGACGGCTCGAAGGACGGGACCATTTCCGCGCTCAAACGCTTCGGCGATGCGATCACTGTCGTCTCCCAAGAAAACGCCGGTCCCTCCGCAGCCCGCAACCGTGGCGTGGAAGTCGCAAGCGGAGAAGTGCTCGCGTTTCTCGACTCCGATGATGCCTGGCTGCCCGACAAGATCTCCCGCCAGGCGGAGCTGCTCGAACGCGCCGGTACGCGCATGGCATGCTGCGTTTGCAACGCATCCATCCTCGGTCTAACAGGCGAACCCGCAGGCACTTCCTTCGGAAATGCCGGGCTACACCCATCACACGCCGAAGGCGAGTGGACCAATCCCGGTGAAGTGCTCGCCACCCGCTTCCTGCTCTTCAATCAAGTGGTCGCCGTCCGTAAATCCGCATTTGCCAAAGTCGGCGGTTTCAATCCCGCGCTGCGTATCCTAGAAGACTACGAACTCGCCATGAAGCTCGCAACCGCCGGCACCTGGGGTCTCATCGCCGAGCCACTCGTCGTA
>JANMLQ010000174.1:0-7284 GCA_031372635.1 Akkermansiaceae bacterium
CGTTGGGCTTCTTGCACTTTTTAAGCACGAGGATGCAGACGGGGATGCCGGTGGAGTAGAAGAGGTTCGCGGGCAGGCGACGGTGTCGATGTGGCCGTCGTTGAGCAGCTTGGTGCGGATGCGTTCCTCGGCACCGCCACGAAAGAGCACGCCATGCGGCAGGATGATCGCCATTACGCCTTCGTCTTTCAGGAAATGGAAGCCGTGGAGGAGGAAGGCGAAGTCGGCGGCGGACTTGGGGGCCAGGCCGTGGCTTTTGAAGCGCACGTCGTCTGCCAGCGCGTCGGTGGGTTCCCAGCGGTAGCTGAAGGGTGGATTGGCCACGATGGCGTCGAAGCTCGGCTTCTTCGCCGGGTTCGGCTCCCGCATCATGTCCCACTCGTTGAGCAGGGTGTCGCCGTGGAAGATGTCGAACTCCGTATCTTTCACCCCGTGCAGCAGTATGTTCATGCGGGCGAGGTTGTAGGTGGTGATGTTTTTCTCCTAGCCGTAAATCTTGCCGATGGTGCCGCCCGCTTTGTTCACCTGCTTGCGGACGTTGAGCAGCAGCGAGCCGGAGCCGCAGGCGAAGTCCATCACGCTGTCCAGCCGCTTCTTGGTCCCGGTCTTCGGTTCCTGGCTGTCCAGCGTGACGATGGCGGAGAGGATGTCGGAAATCTGCTGCGGGGTATAGAACTCGCCCGCCTTCTTGCCGGAACCAGCGGCAAACTGGCCGATCAGGTATTCATAGGCATCGCCCAGCGCGTCGATGTCCGTGGAGAAATCCGCCAGCCCTTCGGCGATCTTCTGGATGATGGTGCAGAGCTTGGCGTTCCGGTCCTCATACTTCTTACCCAGCTTGGGGGAACTCAGGTCGATCTCGGAGAACAGGCCCTGGAAGGTGCTCTCGAAGGATTCCGTTTCGATGTATTTGAAACCCGCTTGCAGCGTGTTGAGCAACTCCGGGTTCTGGGTGCGGGCCAGGTTGGCGATGCTGTTCCAGAGGTGCGCGGGCTGGATGACGTAATGCACCTTGCGCCGCATCTGCTTCTCGAACTCCGGAATGTCGTCCACGTTGTTCGCATACCAAAGCGCCAGTGGCACCTTGCGGGCGTCTCCGCTCACATCGGGGTAATCCCGCCCCAGTTCCTTCTTCGCCGCTGTCTCGTAGTTGTCGGAGAGGTAGCGCAGGAAGAGGAAGGACAGCATGTAGTCGCGGAAGTCGTCCGCATCCATCGCCCCGCGCAGTTGGTCGGCGATGCTCCAGAGGGTGTTGCCCAGTTGTTTTTGATTGGTGTCGGTCATTGGGAAATTCTCTTTTAGCTACGGTGTGTGATGAGGGCTTGCGCTTCTAATCTGGCAGTTACCGAGGAATCCTCGGTAACTCGCTTCCGCTCGGTTTGAGTAGTCAAGGATTCCTTGACTACTGCCGCTCGGATAAAGCCCTGAACCACCGCAGGAATGAAAAATCAGGTCGCTCATTCTTCGGGTTGTGGTTTTGGCAAACGCCCGGCCTGCTTCTCCAGCTTCTTTTCGTCGGATTTGACGCGACGCTCCAGTTTCTTGAGGTCTTCCTCGGGTGGCAGGGCTTCCGGTTTGATGCCTCGCTGACCGAGCATCTGGCGCACGCTAGTGTTGTTCTGCACGTGCTCCTTCGTGATGGCGGGCTCGCCGCGCAGGTCAGCCTGCTGCACGTTGTGGTTGGTCATCTCAGTCGCCAGATTCTTGGCGGCAATCGTCAGCGTCGGCAGAAAGTCCGCCAACGGGCGAGACTGGGTGATGCCAAATTTGTCCTTCATCGCCTGCGTAGCGTGGCCACCGAAGAGAGCTGCATCGCCTTTAGAGCGGATGCGACCAAAGCCCTGTTCGTCCACGCCGCGCTCGAAGATGTTGTCGGAAAGCGCCTTCTCGGAGGCTCTCAGCTTTTCGCGGGCTTCCAGGCGGTGGAGCAAGCGCAGGCGCTCCTCGATCAGTTCCAGCTTGCGGGTCTGGACGGCGAAGTAACTCTGGGCAAAGGCAATCGGCTCTTTACGCGGGTCGCCGTTCTGGGCGATCAGGTAGCACGCATAGCGGGTGAGCATGAAATCCTCGATCTCACGCTGTCCGCCCTTCCCGAGGGCGATCATTTTCGTGACGCCACGAAAATGATGCTCGGCCTCGTAACCCGTTGTCTTGCAAGACTCGATGGCGCGCTGGATCGCGGTCAGGAAGTTCTCCCAGCGGGCGTAGCCGAGGGGTTCCTGCAAATCCCGGGCGAACCAGAACTCCACCTCGGTCGCCTCGGGGTGACTTTGCGCCAGCGAGTCGAACTGGCTTTGCATTTGGATGATGAGCTCCTTGTTCATAAATTTAGGGGATGTATGACCGTGCGCAGGACCTCGCGGTTGCCCTCGATTTGAACTGTCAAGGATACCTTGACAGTTGCCGCCGCATCCATCGCCCCGCGCAGTTGGTCGGCGATGCTCCAGAGGGTGTTGCCCAGTTGTTTTTGATTAGTGTCGGTCATGTTGGTCTAAAGTTGAACTAGCGAATACCGGTTCTCACGGGCTCTGAATGCGTCCTCGCCACCTTCGAGAAGCAAACAAACCGCTTCACGAACGCCTAAATCACTTCCAGATGCAGAGTGTTCCAAACCGCCCGAGTCATATCGGATACATGGGTAGGGCTGGGAGCTTGGGCGCTCCGCAGTCGCAATGATGATCTGCTCCGCGTCAGTCGCCACGACGAGGTTCGGGTTGTGAGTGATGAGAATAATCTGCCGACGCTTCTTGGCCTTCCTGATGTATGGAACCAATTGCTTGTAAACGGATGAATTGTCCAAGTTCCCTTCCGGCTGATCAATTAAGAGGGGGCGCGTATCATCTTCATCCATCAGCAAATAGAGCACCAAGAGGGCTATGCCACGAGTCCCTGGTGAAAGGTATTCTAGTTCCGTTCCCGAATAGTGAATCTTGTAAGATAGCTCGATGTGGTCGACCGAGAATATCCAATCGGAGAGTTCCACACGTGACAACTTTGCCGTCCCGAACTTTTCCGGAAACGTCTGCATGTCGATTACAGAAAGGAACTCTTCAAAGGCGGACTTAATATTGTCCGGATCACCGCTTTTCCACGCAGGCACCACCTTTGTTTCCACAATTTTCTCGATCTCTAAGCGCTTGGCTTCGGCTCCGACTCGACGTCCATCGAAGAACCTTGAGGACCGGTCCAGCCAAGACTTGGAATCAATCTGGTATCCCACCGAAACGCTGAACTGCATCTCCTCGCCGAGTTGATCGATCGCGTCTTGCATTGGTGAGTAGAGCTCCTTCAAGCCCGCCTCGTCTGCTGACAGGGCCTTGAACACGTCAAGATACAGAGCGACCTGTTTGGACTTCTGCTTTTCAAGGGTCTTTGTGACCTTTTCATCGAGATTTACAATTTCCTTGGCCAATCTTTCTGCTGTGGCGATTCGCTCCGCGATCTGCTTTTGGAGGTCGAGCAGCCTCTTGCGGCTAACCTCGTCGTTTGCAACCAGCTGTTTAAGATTTGCAATCTCTACCTGCACACTGGTCACAGATGGCGGCGATTTCGGGGCATCTTCTGCCCCTTTTAGCGCGAAAATCGCAGCATCGAGTTTTTCGACTTCCAGCAGAAGAAGGGCATCTATGTCAGTCGACCAGTTAGGCAGCAACTTCTGCACCGTAGCTTCCTCAACCTCGGCTTCGAGTAGTTGCTTCTGGATTTTGGATATCTCCTGCTCAGTGCTCTTTTTGATGGCAGCATATGACTCTATCGCTCCGTCAATTGACCTCCGCCGCCTGCTTCTGATGGCAATTTGCTCTTCGAGTTCCTTGAGTAGCGCCTGCTGTTTCTCCAGCTCTTCCAAAACCTTCTGATCTACCGATTGAGTAGCGTCAGGCATCTGCTTCTTCAGTTCCTCAATCTGCTTCTCAACTTCTGCCTTGGACGCGACCTTGGAGCCTCTTTGATCGATGGCTTCTTGGAGTCTATCCACTTCTTTGTGAAGAGTTGCGAGTTCCCCTCGGAGCGCCTCTTTCTGAATGTTGGAGGCTGCCTCACGGGCTTTCCTCAACTCGACGAACGAGGAATAACCTTCTTTTTGAACCTCATCCAATTTAGCGAAAACAACATCTTCAATCGCTTTCTGAAGCTCTGTTCCCTCATGATCGGACGAACAAAGACGCTCGACGAAGTCCTGAGACAAATACCGAACGCGTGGTCGAGTTGTGCTCAGCGGCGTGTCGGTGAGGACTCCTGCCGTCCGGTCGCCGCCGCCCCATTCCAGTTCAATCTTCATACCGGAGAGGTGGAGTTGACCCTTGGTAATGAAAGACGACAGGGATTTCTTTTCCATCGGGTAGCCCGACGCAAAAGATGAAAGGTCGGCGACGGCAGTTTTGCCCGCTCCCTTCTCTCCGATTACCGCTACAAGTCCGGAGTTCAGTTCAATTGAATCGGTTGCGAACCAGCCTGAGCTGTTGGAAAGCGAAATGCGTCGAATTTGCTGACTACGGTCTGAGGGTTGGGGTGGCAGAGTCCCGATGTGAACACGGTCTTCAGGCTCCCAAAGAATCTGGCGCAGGCCGTGAAACGTAGGGTCGCTCTTCACCCAGCAGAACCGGTCGTTGTTGTCCTTTCTATCGGGCTTGAATAGAGTCTCGATGGTATGAGCGTCTGACCCGTGAATGCATGGCTTCAATGACCTATACTGGCGAATGATCTCATCCTTTGGCGTCCCCGCCTTTTGACCAAGGTAGTGTTCACGATCTCGCGGATTTCCCGAAAATACGAAGTGGCACCATCTCAAAATTTCATCACGAGTGGCACCGAAACCGTCAAGAGGGAGTCCGCTTATTCCATCCTTTCCGTTGGCAATTCCGACTAAAGAGTTATTTCGTAGCCATTGCTCATTATCTAGCCATTCTTTAATGACGGTTCGGTCTGGCTTGAACTGGCGAATGCCAAATGTGTAGGCGGCTTCATCATCTGTAAGTTGCGGGTTTTGAGCCCGACCAAAGGCGATGAGTTCTTCGCGGCAGCAACCGTAAAGCTGGCCGGAGTATTTGAACTTTAAATTTCGAAGTGCCCGTTTGATCTTGTCGATATGATCATCCGCCGATGGGTCGATCAACAGGTGCAGGTTCAGCGCCTTCCCATCCGCCGTATGGGGCATCATCCTGAATTCGATGTTCGGAATCAGGAGATCAACTGTGCTCAGGCGATTGTTATCGTTCTTTTCTTCAAATAGTTTCTCGTATCCGTCGAGGGTCATGTAGTCAGTGACACCAATTACAGAAATCTTTGCCGCTGCTGATGCCGTTTCGACAGAAGTAACAAATTCCTCCCAAGACAACCCACCGAACGGAGATCCGAGTCTGCTCTCTGGAGTGTGAACGTGAAGGTCCCATCGCCGCCATTCGGACCCGCGAGGCCAACGTGATGGAGCGATTTTAAGTGGTGATGGAGAAGCGGTCATAACAGGAAAAAATCGAAAGTCGGAATTGATACAGGAGTTCGGTTCGCGCTCATACTTCAACCTCCTTCGGGGATGGGAACAGCTGCTGCATCAGACCATTCTTGTGGGTCTTGAGGGCTTCGAGCTTTTGGGTTTGCGCGGCGATGAGGGCGTCGAGGCTGGTGAGGCAGTCGGCGATGCGTTGTTGTTCGGGCGGGGCAGGCAGGCGAAGGTTTTGCGAGTAAAGATCCTTCAAAGAAATAAACGGCTGGTCACTGCCGATCGACTTATTGACCACAAAATCTTTAATGAATTGCCGACAGAAATGAAACACGAAATCCACCAGCAACGAGTCATCGAGAATCTCCAGTCTCCCGACTCGTTGGTATAAGATCGCGATTGGCTCGTGTTTTTGTATCTTGGCAATCTTTAGTTCGTCGTTCGTAACCGGGCGATTTAGCGCAAGAACGATATCGCCACCTCGCAGCACCAATTCGGGGTATTCAGTAGCGTAGCTTTCAGGAAGGTAGATGGTATTTTCGGACCATTTTGTTACGCCATATCCAACGTTCTCAATTTGCAGTAGCCGTATGCCTGTTTTCGAATACTCCGAGGCTTTGAATCCTTTGCCCGAACCTATCTTCACGACTCTTCCAAATGAGTTTTCTTCCCATTCCCCGGCGTTTTGGAATTCGGGGAAGCGGAGGCGGGGTTGGGTTTCGCCTTCGCGGGGGAAAAGCTGCTGCATCAGCCCTTTTTTATGGGTCTTGAGCGCGTCCACTTTCCGCGCTTGCGCGGCCATCAGCTCGTCCACCGAACTCAGGCACTCGGCGATTTTTTGTTGTTCGGCGGGTTTGGGAATCGCCGTTTTGATTTTCTCAATATTCGTCTTCGAGAGGCTTGGGATACCGCCTGCCTCATTGTGCTTGAGCCAGTCAATCTGCTGAAAGATAGCCCAGATGAACTTGGGCAGGCATTGATTGAACGAATGGGTATAGAACAAAGTGTCCACCGTCCAAAACCTTCCGGTAAGGAACATTGGATTGTTGATTGTTCCTTTTCTGCCGATGCAGACGCTCTCCCCATCATACAAGTATTCATCGACCGAACGCATGTAGCCGCCAGATCCATAGACTGGAACATCACCCGGCAAGAGATGCTTGTGGTCTCTCCCATTTCCAATCGTAAATAGCTGTTCGAAGAGTTTAATATGCCACCCCTCCGCCCCCCGGAACTCCGGAAACCGGAGGTTCGGCACCAGCGTGGCCGTGGCCTCTTCTTTGGTGGCGGTGGTTTTCGTCTTACTGCTCATACGCGCTGAGTCCTGAGATGTCGCGGTCCCCGGCGCGTTTGGTGAGGAGTGGGTGGAGGTCGGCCATGAGGGCAAGTTCGGCTTGGCTGCGGGCCTTCCAGCCGAGGTCGAGCGGGGCCATGAGGTCGCTGAGCTGCTCGCCATCGAAGATCATGCGGTCGAGGATGGCGTCCACGAAGGTTTGCAGGGCGGCGGTGGAGAGGCCGTGTCGGGCGGCGATGGCGGCTAGTTCCTTAGCATCCTTCTCCGCCTTGAAGCGGGTGTAGCCGTCGCGGATGGCGGTTTCGCTGAGGCCTTCGCCCGCCTTGAGAGTGCCGATGTATTCGGCGATGTCGTCCCGCTCGTTCATGAACTTGGCATCGGCGCTGATGAGGCCGATGAGTTCCTCGCGGGTCATCTTCGACTTGCCCGGCCCCTTTTCCGAGAATTTGGCGATGAGGCCCATGATGTAGTCGTAATCAATGACGGTGGAGGCGAAGAGCACGAACTCGAAGTCGATCTGATCCACGGGATCGTCGGAGCCGGGTTTGTCGCC
>JANMLQ010000287.1:0-8611 GCA_031372635.1 Akkermansiaceae bacterium
TGAAGGTAGGG
Source organism: Akkermansiaceae bacterium (assembly GCA_031372635.1). Classification (GTDB taxonomy): domain Bacteria; phylum Verrucomicrobiota; class Verrucomicrobiia; order Verrucomicrobiales; family Akkermansiaceae; genus Luteolibacter. The sequence continues at coordinate 12 of JANMLQ010000287.1, forward strand.
GAAGAGCTGGCGGTTGACGAAGTCGAGCAGGTCGTCGCCGGTGAGGGCGTGGTTGTGATCGAGCTTGCCGGATTTGTTCTTGGGGGCGGCCCAGCTTTCCCAGCGGTAGGGCTTGTCGATGATGTGGGAGTATTTTCTGCCTTCCAGCCGGGCCTCGGTGACCTTGTCGTGCTCCAGGGCATCGAGGTATTTCAGGAACAGCAGCTAGGTGGTCTGCTCGGTGTAGTCCAGCTCGCTGGAGCATCCGGCGTCTTTGTGGAGAACGTCATCGATGTTTTTGAAGACTTGTTCAAACATGAGTGGGAAATGCATAACTGCGTCAACGCGCGACAGGTGAATCATCCTTGCACCTTGCCTTCGGAAAGGCTTTCGGCGATGGCTTTGATGACTTCTCCGGATTCCGTCTCGACGAGCGGGCGCTCTAACATTTGCTCGTAGATCTGGATGTAGCGGCGGGCGACTTCCTGATGGCTGAACTCGCGCGCGCTTTCCACCATGATGCGGCGGATTTCGCGCTCGCGGGTGGCTGCGGGTAGGGCGTGGAATTTCATGGCTTCATCGACGGCCCAGCGGAAACCGTCGGCGCTGTAGTGATCGAAGCGGAAACCATTGCCGGTGGATGTATCCACATCGAGCGGACGGATGGTGTCGTAGAGGCCGCCGGTGGAATGCACGACGGGCAGCGAGCCATAGAGCGGTGCGGTCATTTGCGGCAGGCCGCAGGGCTCGAAGAGCGAGGGCATGAGCATGAAGTCGGACGCGGCGTAGGCGAGGCGTGAGAGGCGTTCGTCGAAATCGACTATGGAAACGCGCTCGTGGAGATCGAAGGCAGCGGCGATTTTCTCGATCCACTGCTGGTGCGGGCCGTTGGCGACTACGACGACTTGGAGGTTCTCTTTCCAATAGTCAGAAACGATGGCGTGGAGAATTTCGGTTAGAAGTTGCGGGCCTTTCTGGACTGGATCGAGGCGGGAAGGCCAGAAGAAGATGGGTGCGTCCGGGTCTTGCTTTAGCTGGAGTTCGCGCTGGAGAGCGAGTTTGTTGGCGGCTTTGCCTTCGGTGACGGTCTCGTGGGTGAAATTGCGGGCCAGTGAGTCATCAGTGGCGGGATGGTAGGAAACGTCCGGTGCGTTGAGAATACCAGCGGAGCAGCCTGCGAAGTATTTGTTTCTCAGCTCCGCACGCACCGAGTCCGGGACCACGGAGTGCCAGCCCTCGACGATTTCCCAGAGGAAGCGCGGGCTGACGGTGTTGATGTAGTGGGCTGCGAAGATGCCGGAGGTGAGCAGGTCCACCGGGATGTGGGAGCGGGCGTGGTCGTAGCTTGCCGGGGCACCGCAGAAGTAGAGGTTCATCCAGAACTCGGCGGCATCGATGCCTGCTTCTTCGATCTGTGAAAGCGAGACTTGGCGGGTGTGAATGTTGTGGACGGTGAAGAGGCTCTTGATGCCGCGGCGGCGTGCCATGCCTGGGATGAGCGCGGTCATCCAGTCGTTGCAATGGATCAGATCCGGCCGGACTTGCGGGACGATGTGGTTGATGATCTCCCGCTGGAAAACCAGGGCGATGCGCATCGATTCGTCCGAGCTGTTGCTATAAACCTGCTCGCGGTAGTAGAAGATCCGGTCCTCGGCGAGGTGGATGTTAGAATCAGGCAGCACTTCGTGGTATTTTCTCAACTCCTTCTCGTGGAGGTTGAACACATCGCCCTGGAACATGCGGCGGTAGTTTGGCATGGCGACGTGGACATCCGCGCCAAGCTCGAAGAGCGCGGAGACCAGCGAGGCGGAAACGTCTGCCAGTCCTCCCGCCTTGGCAGACATGCGCTGGGTCATATTTCCCATCCCCGGAGGCAGGTAGGTGATCTCCGGGGTGACGATTAGGATGCGTGGCTTCTTGGGGTTCTTGATGGCTGACATCGGGGCGTCGATAGAAGATTTCATTCCATCTGCGCTGAAATTGATGAAATCCTGTGAATTCCGCCACAGGAAACTGTCATCGGGCGGAGAAATTTCCGCAGCCTGTCGCGTCAGCTTTCCGCGAGATGCCGGATGCAGAACTGGGACCATGTTTCCAGCCGCTCGAACAACGGGCCGTTTAGCTCCGCGAGTGGAGTGAAGGCGAGATCGGTCAGTGCGTCCTCACGGGAGGCGACGGCGTCGGACTCGAGATCGATGAGATGCACGATGCCGAGATGGACTTGGCCGACGGGATTCGAGTCGTCGTTGAGCAGGGCGATGATGCGGTGCTGGTGATTGCCGGGCAGGTCCAGCTCTTCCTCGATCTCGCGGGTGACGGCGGCGTGGTAGGTGTCTGGTCCGGTTTTCCCGCCGTCCATGTCCACCGGGTTGACGTGCCCGCCGACGCCGACGGAGATCTTCGCATGGAGGCGGCTCTCTCCACCCGCTTTGCCTCGGGTGTAATGCAGGATGCGATCGCCGCAACGGAAGATGCAGTAGGGAATAAGCTGCTTGTGGGACGGGTCTTCCTCGGCTGCTGCGCGGTCGAGGAAGAAGTGATTCTCAGGAGCAAACAGCCGTGAAACCGCCGCCTCCAGACCTTCCGTGAGTATCCCCTGAAACGATCCGATTTCCTCCAACAGCGCCCGTGGCACCACCAACACTTGCTCACCCGCATACTTCGACATGCGCGGAACATAATGAGCCGCCACGGGGCGCAAAGTGAAATTGTGGCGACGGCTGCAAAGGGAGCGCCGGGCATAAATTGTAAGGATTTCCTGAGCTTACGCCATCGCGTGATTCTAAGTGGCCGGAATTGTGACATGATGCATCCCGTCAGCCGACCACCCCCCTGGTCCTGATTACCCCCACCCTAATCCCCCTACATCCCCCCTTTATGAAACTCTCACCCGGTTTTGTGGCACTCATCGGCCTTATTTATTGCCTGATCCTGTCCCCGGAATCCCGTGCGCAGCAGATTCCCGGCTCGCTCGGTTTTTCGATCGACGGCTCGTTCACCAATGCGAGCGGAGAAGGCAGTAACAGCATCCTGATCACCGACAACGACCTGACCAATGGCTACACATCCGGCTTTGACCTGACCGACGCTCCCACCGCGCTCAATCCGAATGGCCCTGCCGGATCGGCAGCCTTTCAATGGGGTGCGCCCGGAAGTTCCTCGGGCTACAGTTACTCTCACGCCAGCGCCATGTGGTTTCAGCCGCTCGCGGTCAGTCATGCTGTCGCGGAAACTTCATTCGATCTTGGCTACCTCTACTACCGCAACGGCACCATCAAGACCAACACCGGTGCTTCGTGGATCGATCTGGCCATGACCCTATCGTTTTCACAACCACTCGGACTCGATCCCATCTCCGTCGTCTTCGGAAGCGAGTTGATCAACACCAGCAACAACAGCAACGATCAGATCGGCAGTGCGGACATCGTCTCTCTCAACGAGTTCGCCGCTCCGGTCAATTTCAAGGACGCATCCGGCAACCAATACTACCTAGAACTCACCTTCAAAGTGGACCAGGACACGATGGATAACTCCCTCTCCACTCAGAACCAGTTCCGGGTTTTCGAAGGACATCAGGGCAGCGCGACACTATTAGGACGCTTCACCGTCGATCCAATCGGACCACAAGGCACCAATCAGGTTCCCGAGCCATCCTCTGCCCTCATCGCCGCGCTTGGAGCACTGCTTGCCTTCCGCCGTCGCCGCTGATTTCTGGCTGTAGCGATTTCCCAAAAATCGTCTTGCCCACCCGGATGTCGCCGCCTAAACCTCCGCCCACCCGAGAGGGGCGTTAGCTCAGTTGGTAGAGCACTTGCATGGCATGCAAGGGGTCAGCGGTTCGAATCCGCTACGCTCCACCACTTTTCTCATCACGGGTTTACGGTTTCCCTCTATTGAGGAGGTCCGTCTCCACCACTCCATCTCGGAACAAACGGATGACAAATCCGGGTTTCCATGGCGTATTTGCGGACGTCTGAAACCCAATTCCGCCCTCTCCTGACGATGATCCGCAACGCAATCTTCCTGCTGCTGCTCGCCCCATTCTTGTGCGCTGCGGAAAAAATTTCCTACAACAAGCACATCCGCCCGATCCTATCCGACAAGTGCTTTCAATGCCACGGCCCGGACGCGAACAAACGCAAGGGTGATCTCCGCCTCGACATCCGTGAGGAGGCACTCAAAGCCGAAGCCTTCGTGCCCGGAAAACCCGCACTCAGTGAAATCATCACACGCATCCACGAAAGCGATCCCAAGGAAGTGATGCCGCCGCCGGAATCACCGCGCCAGCTCACCGACTCCGATCGCAAGACTCTCGAACGCTGGATCGTCGAGGGCGCGGATTACCAGCCGCTCTGGTCCTTCACTCCCCTCCCCGCCTCGGTGCCCGTGCCTGCGAACCGCTCGTGGGCGGTGAATGAAATCGACAGCTTCATCGCCGAGCGTCTGGATCAGGAGAAACTCAAAGCCGCCACTCCTGCCGCTCCCGAGCGCTGGTTGCGCCGTGTGACCTTCGATCTAACAGGACTCCCACCGCTGCAAAAAGACCTCGACGCCTTCCTCTCCGACAAATCCCCAGAAGCCCGCGCTCATGTGCTGGACCGGTTGCTCTCATCGCCTCGTTTCGGCGAAAAAATGGCCGTGGACTGGCTCGATGTCGCGCGTTACGCGGACTCCTTCGGCTATCAGTCCGACATCGACACTCATGCCTGGCCCTACCGCGACTGGGTCATCAGCGCGTTCAACCAAAACCTGCCATGGGACCAGTTCATCACCTGGCAACTCGCCGGCGACCTTCTGCCAAACCCAACCCGCGAGCAGCTCATCGCCACCGCCTTCAACCGCATCCACCGCAAGACGCAGGAGGGCGGCAGCATCGAGGAAGAATATCGCCAGGACGGCATCTCGGATCGTATTCACACCGTCGGCACCGCTTTCATGGCGCTGACTTTTGAATGCACCCGCTGCCACGATCACAAGTATGATCCACTCACCATGAAGGACTACTACTCCATGGGCGCGTTCCTCAATTCCATCGACGAATGGGGCCTCATTCACGGCAACGGCTCGATCCAGCCCAACCCTTGCCTGCTTCTAACCACCGAGGCGCAGGATAAAACCATCGCCGATCAAACCCACGCCATCGCTGCTGCGGAAAAAGCGCACGTTGAACTAACAGCCACACGCGAACCCGCGTTCCATGCATGGCTCACCGCCCCCACTGCGGACGCTGCCGATCTGAGCGGCTCCTACGATCTCGATACCGCCGATAAAGATAACTTCGTGAACGCCGCCGATCCCAAGCGTCCCGGAAAATCTAACGACAAGAACAAACTCGTGCCCGGACACCGCGGCCAAGCGCTCTCCTTCACCGGTGACGACCCGCTCGATCTCGGAAAACACAAGGCCACCCACTGCGAGGATAGCCTCAGCGTTTCCTTCTGGCTGAAACCCGGCGGCATCACCAAGCGCACGCTCGTTTTCCATGACAGCGCTGGCTACGATCCCGGCTACAACGGCTTCGAACTACTGTATGAGGAAGGTCGCCTGCGCTGGATGGTTACCCGCGAGTGGCCGGGCAACTGCATCGCCATCCGCAGCAAAGAAGTCGTTCCGATCAACGAGTGGACGCACATCGCAGTCAGCTATGACGGCTCATCGAAAGCTGCCGGGCTGAAACTTTTCCTCAACGGCAGCGTGGCAAACGTCGAGATCGTTCGTGATCAACTCACCCGAAATGCTGGTAGCGGTTCCGGCATCACCTTCGGCGAGCGCGTCCGTGATTCCGGCCTGCTCAACGGTGCTGTGGATGACATCCGCATCCACACCCGCGCTGTGAGCGCGCTCGAAGTGCGATCGCTACATGCCGATAAGCCGCTATCCGAAATCATCGCCGCCACTCCACGCGACGAAGCCGGCCTCACCGCATTGCGCGGCTATTATCTCTCCGCCGTTGATGCGGAAACACGGCAGTCCTTCGCAAATTTGAAAAACCTGCGCCGCTCGCTTCGGGAAACCATCGACTCCATACCCGAGCTACCGGTGATGAAGGAAATGGCGCAGCCTCGGCTCACACGGATTCTCGATCGCGGTGCCTACGACATGCCCATCGGCGATCCACTCACCCGTAACACCCCCGCAGCGCTGCCGCCTTTCCCTAAAGACCAGCCGCTCAACCGACTCGGCCTCGCACGCTGGCTCACCGAGCCCAGTCATCCTCTAACAGCTAGAGTGCAGGTCAACCGCGTCTGGCAGCATTTCTTCGGACGCGGCCTCGTCTCCACTGCGGAAAACTTCGGCTCACAGGGTGAAGACCCGTCTCATCCAGAACTGCTCGATTGGCTCGCGCGGGATTTCATTTCCCACGGCTGGGACCACAAACGTCTCTGCCGCCAGATCGTTCTCAGTGCCACCTACAGCCAGGACTCGAAGGCATCGAAGGAGCTGCGCGACAAGGATCCCGCGAACATCCTGCTCGCACGCGGCCCGGCCAAGCGGCTCTCAGCAGAAGATCTCCGCGATCAAGCGCTCGCTCTATCAGGTCTGCTCCATCCCGACATCGGCGGCCCTCCCGCGAAACCTTACCTGCCGGATTCCGCCTCGTGGAAAGTGCTCAACAACATGGTTCCCGAATACAAACGCGATTCCGCGCCCGGCATCTACCGCCGCAGCCTCTACGGCTTCTGGCGCCGCACCGCACCTCCTCCCGGCATGATGGCATTCGATGTGCCGGGCCGCGATGTCTGCTCCGTCCGCCGCCAGCAAACCAACACACCGCTGCAACCGCTCGTCATGCTCAACGACCCACAATTCGTCGAAGCATCACGCGGCCTCGCCATCCGTATGTTGCAACAAAGCCTCCCGCACCTAACTGAAAAAATCCGCTGGTTGTTCCGCGAAACACTCGATCGCCCGCCAACCGATGACGAAATGCGACTGCTGTTAGAAATTCACAACCAACAGCTCGCATTGTTTCGCAAAGACCCTTCTCAAGCAGACGCCTATCTAAAAGTCGGCGATATGAAAGTTCCCGCCGATTTTCCCGCAGTCGATCTCGCCGCCGCCACCGTGCTCGCCAACGCCGTCCTCAACCTCGACGAAGCCATCACCCTCCGCTGACCTATGGACCCACTTTTCGTCACCCGCAGGCATTTCCTCTCACGGCTCTCCACCGGCCTCGGCGGCATTGCGCTCGGTTCGCTGTTAGGCGGCAAGGCCAGCGCAGCGAACATACCGCAGCTCATCCCCGGCTTCGCTCCGAAGGCGAAGCGTGTGATCTACCTCTTCATGAGCGGCGGCCCGGCCCAGCAGGATCTTTTCGATGAAAAGCCACTGCTCCGCCAGCGCAACGGCGAACCATTGCCAGACTCAGTGCGCGCAGGCCAGCGCCTCACCGGCATGAGCGGCAATCAATCCATCCTGCCACTCGCCGGCTCGCACTTTGATTTCCAAAACGTCGGAAAAAACGGCATGCGTCTCAGCACACTGCTGCCTCATACCGGCGGCGTGATCGACGATCTCTGCCTGATCCGCTCCATGTTCACCGAGGCGATCAACCACGATCCAGCCATCACGTTTTTACAAACCGGTTCGCAAATCGCCGGTCGTCCCAGTCTCGGCTCATGGATTCACTACGGCCTCGGCAGCATGAACGAAAACCTGCCCGCCTTCGTCGTTCTTGTAACAAAGAAACCCACCGATCAGCCGCTCTACTCGCGCCTCTGGGGCAGCGGTTTCCTAGACTCCCGCTATCAAGGCGTGCGTTTCTCCTCCGGCAAGGAACCGGTTTTCTACCTCACCAATCCGGACGGCATCTGCGGCACCGGCAGGCGCGCAATGCTCGATAAACTCGCCGGTCTCAATCGCATCGCCTATCAGAACGAACTCGATCCCGAAATCGAATCGCGCATCGTGCAATACGAAATGGCCTATCGCATGCAAACCAGCGTGCCCGAAGCCACCTCCATCGAAAACGAAACGAAGTCCGTGCTCGATCTCTACGGTTCTGACGTGAACCAACCCGGCACCTTCGCGGCCAACTGCTTGCAAGCCCGCCGCATGGCAGAGCGCGGCGTACGTTTCATCCAGCTCTATCACCCCGGTTGGGACAACCACGGCAATCTTCCCAAGGCGCTGCCCAAGCTCGCGATGGAAGTCGATCAAGGCTGCGCCGGACTCATCACCGATCTCAAACAACGCGGCTTGTTAGAGGACACACTCGTCATCTTCGGCGGCGAGTTCGGTCGCACCAGCTACTCACAAGGCGTCCTCACCAAGGAAAACTACGGTCGAGATCACCACCCGCGCTGCTTCTCCATGTGGATGGCCGGCGGCGGTGTGAAACCCGGCATCGTCCACGGCGCCACCGACGAGTTTGGCTACAACATCACCGAAAACCCCGTCCACGTTCACGATCTACACGCCACCATCCTGCACCAGATGGGCATCGACCACACCCGCCTCACCTACTTCCACCAAGGCCGCCACTTCCGTCTAACCGATGTGCATGGCAACGTGGTAAAAGAGATTCTCGCGTAAACGTGGCGGGGGGGTGGCACCCCCCCTCCCACCGGGGTGTGAAAGGTTGGGGGGGGGGGGTGGAACCACCCCCCCCGCAACACCCC
>JANMLQ010000182.1:0-41673 GCA_031372635.1 Akkermansiaceae bacterium
AACTCCCCACCACCATGATCCCATACTCCCGCGATCCCAAGCAGACCATCCCCACTTCTGCCGTCAAAATCATCGGCCTCGGCGGAGCCGGTGCCAACATGCTGGAGCGCATCGCGCTCGATGGCATGGAGGGTGCCGAGCTGTTAGCTCTCAACACCGATGTGCGCACGCTCGGCTCCTGCATTGCGAAGGAAAAAATCCAGCTCGGCGTGAATCTAACCAAAGGCCTTGGTGCCGGCGGTGATCCAGAGCTGGGCCACCAAGCGGTGCTTGAAGCGGAGGACGCCATCCGCACTGCAATGAAAGGCCGCCGCATTGTTTTCCTCTGCGCCGGTCTCGGCGGCGGCACCGGTTCGGGAGCTGCGCCGATCGTCACGCGCATCGCTCGTGAGGAAGGTGCCTTCGTCGTCGTTTTCGCCACCATGCCCTTCGCATTCGAGGGAAAACGCCGCCGCGATCAGGCGGAGACCTCGCTCAATGAACTCGCGGTTTTATCCAACGCACTCGTCACCTTCGATAACAACCGCATGGGCGAACTCGTGCTCGCCAAGCAAGGCATTCACGAAGCCTTCGTCGCCGCAGACCACATGATCTGCGAGTCGATCAAGGCCGTGATCCGCCTCGTGATCCGCCCGGGTCTCATCAACGTCGGCCTCGATGACCTGATGAGTGCGCTGCGCACCAACCGCTCGCGCTGCCTCTTTGGCTCCGGCATGGCGAGCGGCAAGGACCGCGCAATGAAGGCGCTGCGCAACGCGCTTGCCAGCCCGCTGCTCGATCAGGGCGCACTGCTCAAGGAAGCGCAGACCGTGCTCGTCCATCTATCAGGCGGTGAGGATCTCACGCTGTTCGAGATCGAGCTGCTGATGCAGCGCCTGCAGAAATTTGTGCCCGATCACGCGCACGTGCTCTTCGGCGCGGCCGTGGATCCCGCGCTAGGCGATTCGCTTTCACTCACGCTCATCAGCGCGCTGCCAGAGGATTCGCTGGCGATGGCTCCGCGCGAGTCGTTGAGCCAAGCTTCCAAGGAAAGCCCGCTGCTCGATCCGAGCCAGGGATTCACCCCACCCACCGCGAAGAAATCCGCCGCGCCCGTGCCAATGCCGGATTTCGATGCGCCCGCCGAACCCGAAGCAGCACCCGCGCCCGAGCCGCTGTTAGGTTTTGAAACCGAAGCGCCTGCGAGAAAGGCCGATCAACCTTCGTTGCTCTCCAAGTTTCGCCGCACGATTTCTGGTTCTGCCACAGCCGCCGCAGCGCCGAGTTTGTTTGATGAAGAGCGCCCCTTCGCCGAGCCGGAAATCGCCGCCCGTGAAAAAGCAGTCACCGTTATCGAGCCAGAGCCCGAAGACGAACCCGAGTTGGAATCCGGCTTTGATGAAGAACCACCAACCGAGGCGGAAGTCCCCGCCGTGATGATCGCGGAGTTCGTGGCCGCCGCCGCTGCTGAGGAAGTGTTAGAGGAATATGTCGATGCCGAGCCCGATCCCGAGCCGATCGAGGACGAGGAAGGTTTCGATATGGCCGACCTTGAGTCCTCTGGCTTCACACCGATCCCGCGCAAGCGTCCGCCCGGTGCCGCGCCATGGATTGCAAGCAAAGGCCCGAAGCAACCTCACTTCGATGATGATGAAGTGGACAATGAAATCCCGGCTGCGACTACCGCCGAACCCGAGTCCCCCAAGCTCAAACTCGGAGTGAAACCCACCAAACCACAAAGCGAACTCTCTCTGGACTCCGCTCCGCGCGGCCGTTTCGAGGGCGAGAGTCCGAATGTGTTCGATGGCGAAGACCTCGACCTGCCGCCGTTTTTGAGGAAGAAGAAGTAACACCTCCATGGACTCTCTGAAATCCCACGAAATCCCTGGCAAGGTCACGGTTTTCACCGGCGCAGGAGGCTTGCCTGCCATCCGCATCGAAACGGAAATTACCGAGGCTGAAATCTATCCGCACGGTGCGCAGGTCACCGCGTATCAAAGGAAGAACGGCGCTCCGTTGCTCTTCATGAGCGCCGCGAGCGACTTTGAATCCGGCAAGCCGATCCGCGGCGGAGTGCCCGTCATCTATCCGTGGTTCGGTGGTCGCGAGGGACATCCGGCTCACGGCACCGCACGTATCACGGAGTGGGATCTAACGGAAACATCGCTTCTGCCGGACGGCTCGGTCCGTCTCACTTTGCAACTGCCCGGCGAGGAAACTGCGGACGTCCGCTTCATCGTCACCGTCGGTAATTCACTCACCATGGAGTTTGCCGTCGCCAACACCGGAAGCACGGACCTCAGTTTCGAGAACTGCCTTCACACCTATTTCCACATCGGCGACATCCACCGCATTGAAGTCGCGGGCCTCAAGGGCGCGCGTTATCTCGACACCCTCACCGGCTCGGAGCAAATCGAGCAGGAGAAAACCATCCGCTTCACCGCCGAGACCGACCGCGTCTATCAGGACACTACTGCTATTGCGGAGATCCGAGATCCCTCGCTCGGTCGCAGCATCGTCGTTCGCAAGTCCGGCTCCCGATCCACTGTCGTTTGGAATCCGTGGATCGATAAATCCAAACGCATGCCGGACTTCGGTGACGATGAATGGCAACAGATGGTCTGCGTGGAATCCGGTAATGTGAAGGAACACGCTATCTTACTGCAACCCGGCGAGCAAAGCGTGCTCAAGGTGGAGATTAGCAGCGTGATGCTCGGATGAAACCCGCGCCACCCTGTCGCTGGCGCGGTTGCGAAGAGAGATGACAGAATCATTTTGACAGGTAACTTTTCAACTGCGGTATCCAATCCCAACGGGATTGCGCATAGCAGCACGATAGGAGCTGCGTGGCGGCGGGAGCGACCACCACGCAGGTGCGCGACATTTTCTCATGTGCGCCGACGGTGATTGTCTGCTCCGATACGCTCATGCCGAGCACTGCGAGTGTGCAGCAAGCGTTGCGGGATAGGCGAAGTGTTTTGCCGCAGGCGTCAAACGTAGTGCAGTTCCTTCGCCCTGGCCTCGATGGCCTTGTCATTGTCGAGCAGTTCTTGGATCGGATCCCAGCGGCCGGAGATAAGGGCGTCACGAGCGGAGTCCGACATGGTGACCGGGAAACTGAGTCCGGCGGAAGTGGTGACGCGCAGTTGGTCCACGTCGATGGTGACTTCGAGCGATGGATCGGCCTCGATGGCATCGCGCAGTTTCACGACATCACCTGCGGTGGCGATGACGCAGGGCATGGCGAGCGTGGTGGAGTTGCCGAAGAAGATCTCTGCAAAGGACTCGGCGATGACTCCATTGAAGCCATACTTGCGTAGCGATTGCGGTGCGTGTTCGCGGGATGAGCCGCAACCGAAATTCACACCGGCGACGAGGATCGACGCACCGGCAAAACGAGGATCGTTCAACGGATGATCGGTCTTCTCGCCGGTTTCGGAATTGAAACGCACATCGTAAAATGCGAACTCACCGAGTCCGTCAAAGGTCACGCATTTCATGAAACGCGCGGGAATGATGCGGTCGGTATCGATGTCCGCGCCCGGGATGAAGACGGCGCGGCCGGAGACTTGTTTGACGGGTTCGAGTGGCATGGTGGGGATGCTGGTTTGTGGATGTTGGATGGAGGATGTCAGTCGGCGGACGTCAGATCCTTGATGATTTTTTAGCGAGAAGTTTGTTGATTTCCTTGTGGCTGGGAACGGGCTGGGATTTTCCGGTTTTTTGATTGTGATAAATATCGTGTTTGGCTCCATGGCGGAGGAGTTCGCAGCCTGAATCGGTAAGCGTCTTGATGAGGTGGCGTTGCTTCATGCCTCAATCAAATCACATTTTGACGGTTTGGATACGGGCGCAGCGCATGCCGATATGTTTTGGCAGCTTTTTATGCCACCTCCAATTCCTCCTGACGCCGGATTCCCGGAATGTTCTCAGCGGAAAACATCTGGTGTAGATCGCGAAGGTGATCCCGTAGGTCTTCAAGGTTTTCACCCTGTGTCCAGTGATCGGGATAATCGTTGAGGAAGCCGAGAAACTTCCCGTCCTTTTCCTGCCAGTAGGTGATCCGCGCTCTCATGGTAATGAATCTGCGCGACTGCCGCTGCCTGCTCAATGTGGAAAAGCTCGCGGGCGTCTGAGATATGGCCGTTGATGGCGGCGGCAGCGACCATGACAGGGGACATGAGAACCGTGCGTCCGGTGGGCGAACCCTGACGGCCTTTGAAATTGCGGTTTGAGGATGAGGCGCAGAGTTGGTCACCGACGAGTTTGTCAGGGTTCATTGCGAGGCACATCGAGCAACCCGCGCCGCGCCATTCGAAGCCGGCATCGGTGAAAATTTTGGGAAGACCTTCTTGTTCGCATTGAATGGCGACGATCTGCGAACCGGGAACGACGATGGCTTTCACACCGGCGGCGACTTTGTGGCCTACGATGTATTTCGCCACTTCGCGGAAGTCCGAGATGCGGCCATTGGTGCAGGAGCCGATGAAGGCGACGTCGATTTTCACGCCCTTGATGGGAGTGCCGGCTCCGAGTTTCATGTAGGCGAGCGCTTCTTCAATGGAGGCTTTTTCCAGCGGAGTGGCGGCCTTCGCGGGGTCCGGGATGTTTTCGGAAATGGAGATGCCGTGATCGGGTGAGATGCCCCAGGTGACGGTGGGTTCGATGTCGGCGGCATTGATTTTCACTACATCGTCGAAGTGTGCGTCCTTGTCTGATGCGAATGAAAGCCAGCGTGTGGCGGTGGCATCGAAGTCGGACATATCGACGTACGGGCGGCCTTGTAGATAGGCGACGGTCTTGGCGTCCGGGTTGATGTAGCCGCAACGCGCGCCGCCTTCGATGGACATGTTGCAGACGGTCATGCGCTCTTCCATCGACATGCGCTCGAAGACCTCGCCTGCGTATTCGTAGGCGTAACCGATGCCGCCCTTCGCTCCTAACAGACGGATGATGTGAAGGATGACATCCTTGGCATACACGCCGGGACGGAGGTTTCCGTTGACCTCAATACGGCGCACCTTGAGGGCTTCCAGAGCGAGGGTTTGCGAAGCGAGTACATCGCGCACCTGGGTGGTGCCGATGCCGAAAGCGATCGCGCCGAAGGCTCCGTGGGTGGCGGTGTGTGAGTCGCCGCAAGCGAGGGTGGTGCCGGGCTGGGTGATGCCTTGCTCGGGGCCGACGACATGGACGATGCCTTGTTTTCCGGAAGCGAGGTCGAAGTAGGTGACGCCGAAATCATCGGCGTTTTTCCTGAGCGCCTGCATCATTTCCGCAGCGAGCGGGTCTTGCGGCGCGTCCTGATCGATGGTCGGCACGATGTGATCGACGGTGGCGAAGGTGCGTTGCGGAAACTTCACCTTCAGTCTGAGATCGCGCAGCATGCCGAAGGCTTGGGGCGAGGTGACCTCGTGGATGAGGTGGGTGCCGATGAGGAGTTGTGCGCGCCCGTCAGCGAGGTATCCGACGGTGTGGGCGTCCCAGACTTTTTGGAAGAGGCTTTTTCCCATGGTAGAAATGCCGCCGTGGTTCGCGACGGGGCGGAAAACTGAATGGGGCGGCGGGGCTTGTCAAAGCCACATGCGGGGACAAGCCGGGAAAAGATCCTACACGGCAGGAACTCAGCGCAGCTCAATGACCAAGCCCGCCACGATGGCGCAGAGTGTGAGCACAGCCACCGAGATCGCGGCGATCTTTAGCCAGTTGGCGCGCCCCGCCTTGGCGGTCTTGCCGTCCACCCATTCCTCCCAGCTCCGCTGGTTACCGGAACCCGCGCGATGGTAATGACGCACGCCGCCGTTGAAACGGGTGGGTTCATCACGATGGGCAGGATGTTTCATGGCAGGTGCGGTAGCAGGGAGCGGATCGCAAATTTCAACCGACATGGGAAGCAATCTTTACGAAAAGTTTTGCAAAAAAGCGCCTTCCCGCCGGAACGGAAAGACGCCTTGAAAATCAACCGCTCGCTAAGGAGCCGGTGCGCTTCACTTCTCGTGATGGATCTCAGGAGCCGGGGCTTGTGCCGCGCCGATTTCCTTGAACTGGGGCAGGGGACGCAGGCCGGGTGGTTTGGCCTCACCCGTGCAGCAGCAGGAGGCGGAGAGCATTGCGAAAACGAAAACGACGAGTGCGGAAATAATACGGATCATGGAGTCGGTAGGTTTTGTTTGGAGATTCTAAAAAATGCCCGGATGGGAAAACGTGTCTTCAATCCAGAGGCACCCTTATTTCGACGGTGTCACATAGCCCGGCTTGCTGGGTGCGGGAGCGGCGCTCGGGCAGCAGGAGGCGGCGAGAAATGCGGCGGTGGTGGCGATCAGGGCGATTTTCATCTGTGGGTCGGAGTGGTTGGTGGTTCGTAGGTAGGCATGTATCGAATGCCAGCTTGCGGGCGAGACTAGCGGCGGGCTTTCTCCCTGCAAGGCAAAATACCGCTCAAAAACCGGACCCGTCGGGGCGGAAAATTCTCCCCTCTCCGTCCTTGCCACGCCGCTGCCGAAGGCATTGACTTCCGCCCACTTCAATCGCCCTACCGTGAAAGCCCACGAAATTTACACCGCTGCCGATCCCGCCCTTGTCACCCAGATGCTCGATTGGTTCCGCGCCAACGACCGCAACGTGTACAAGTCCGCCGTCGCCACCCTCGCCGGAAACCGCAAACTGCGCCCCGTTTTCATCGAGAAAAAATCACTCGCGGATCAATACGCCTGGATCGCCAAAACTCTGAAAATCAACGCCTGCGACACCATCGGTGAGCACCTCCTGCAAGCCTACCTGATGGCCGGCCAGCAATCGCTGCTCGCTATGTTCTGCGACGGCATGGGCATCCCGCACGATGGCAAAGGCTCCGTCGTCGGCGATCTGCCGAAGAAGCTCGATGCCGAGCGCCTCGCCACTACCATCGAGCGCCTCATCGGCCTCTTCGATCCCAAGCTGCTCACGCTTTATCTGCATTGCTTCAACATGCAGATCCCCGGCGGTTGGGAGGAACTCTCAGGAAAACTCGCCGCCGACGAGCGACTGGTGCTGGCTTGAGTTGCTTCGCGGCTTGCGGAAAACTCTCTGCCGTATCATTCTCCGGCCATGTCAGAGGCCGACAATAGTTTTCCGAGCCGTCGAAAAAGCGCGTCTGCCGATGCGTCTTTCGTCGCTGAGTTGGATCGCTTGAATCGAATGACGATGGAAGACCGGATCAAGGAAGCGCTGTCGATGCCAGCCGACTTCGCATGGATCAAACCCACGCCCGCCTCAGGGGAAAACCATGTCCGCCGTACAAAGCAATATTGAGGCGGCGGAGAAGATCGTGGGATTGATGCGCTCCCATGGCGTGCAACCCGTGCTCATCGGAGCCATCGCCCTTGCCGCTCATCGCTACGTGCGTCACACCACGGACATCGACTTTGGAGTGGATGCGGACATCAACACGATGCGAATCCTTGCCTCCTGTCTTGAGAGCGCGGGATACAAAGTCGAGTTTCGCGAGCCAGACAGCGAAGATCCTCTTGGCGGTGTGATGGATGTTTCGGGACCGTTCGGTCTGGTGCAAATCATCAGCTTCGCAAACCGTTTTCCGATCGTGATTCAGGACGCCCTCGCCGGAGATGACATCCGAATCCGCCCAGGTAGCGAATTGCGTCTCGTTCCGATTCCACAGCTCGTGGCCCTCAAGCTTTACGCGGGCGGCTACCAGTCCCGCGCGGACATCATTGAGTTGCTCCGACGAAATCCCGGTGTTGATCTGGAGTTGATCCGCGCCACCTGCCGCAAGTACCGCCTGCGCGGCATAGACACCTTACTCAAGGAACTGGATCCGCCATAGACCCGCTTTGCGCTCTTGCCCCTGCGCCCCGTGGTCCCTAGCTTGCGCCCGCCCACCATGCCCAAAGTTTACATCAGGACCTATGGCTGCCAGATGAACGAGCGCGACTCGGAGCAGGTCTTGCGCACGTTTAGTGAAGGCGGCTACACGATCACGCCGGACGAAAACGAGGCGGACGCCATCCTCATCAACACCTGCTCGGTGCGCGATCAGGCGGAGCAGAAGGCACTCGGGAAAATGGGCTCGATGATGCACCGCGGGCGGGATCGCAAACACGTCGTCTATGGATTCATGGGCTGCATGGCGCAGTCGCGTGGTGATGAGCTTTTCAAATCCGTGCCGAGTCTTGATGTGGTCGTCGGCACGCAGAAATACCACAAGGTTTTCGAATACGTGGATACCATCCTCAAGCGCCGGCTCGAAGCGCGCATGGATGATCCGACGTTATCGCTGCGCGGCGGCAGTGTCTGCGATGTGGCGGAAGAAGAAGGCTCGCAAAACACCATCCGCGATCACATCGCCAAGCCGCGCGAGGCATCGGCGTTTGTTTCCATCATGCAGGGCTGCAACATGCGCTGCTCGTTCTGCATCGTGCCGGACACCCGCGGCAAGGAGCGGGGACGTCCGATCAGCGACATCATCGGCGAAGTCCGCCACCTCGCAGCGCACGGCGTGAAAGAAGTCACGCTGTTAGGGCAGATCGTCAATCTGTATGGACGCACCGAGTTTCCGCGCGTGGATGGGAAATCACCGTTCGTGCAGTTACTCGAAGCCGTGCATGAAGTGGATGGCATTGAGCGCATTCGTTTCACCTCGCCGCATCCGATCGGCTACCGGGAGGATCTCATTGCCGCCTTCACTTATCTGCCGAAACTCTGCTCGCACATCCATTTCCCGATGCAGAGCGGTTCTGATAGAATCCTACGTGAGATGCGCCGCCCGTACCGCAATGCGAAGTTCGTCGAGATCTGCGAAAACATGAAAGCCGCCCGCCCCGGCCTCGCCATCACCACCGACATCATCGTCGGTTTCCCCGGCGAGACCGAAGAGGATTTCCAGGCCACGATTGATACCGTCGAGCGCCTGCAATTCGATAACGCCTTCGTTTTCCGCTACTCAAAACGCCGCAACACCCCTGCTGCGGAAATGGACGGCCAGCTTGAGGAAACGGAAAAGGAAAGCCGCAACCAGCGCCTACTCGCCGTGGTGGATCGGATCGCCCGCGAAAAGAACGCCGCGCTTGTCGGCAGCCGCCAGCAAGTCCTCTGCGAGGGTCCGTCGAAAACCAACGCTGCGCGTCTATCAGGACGCACCACGCAGAACAGGGTCGTCATTTTCGATGGCGATGCAGATCGCCTCACCGGTCAATTGCTCGACATCCACATTGAGGAATCCGGCGGCTTCTCACTCTTTGGCTCGGTGATGTGAAGCAACATCCCGGATGTGACGAATTGGTTTATCAATAGTCCTTCATTCGCGCGCATGTTCCGCTAGATACGCAGGAGCAATGACCTCGCTCGAACCTCCGCCCGAACGCGTGGCCTCGCTTAGCATCAACCTGGAATTTCTCATGCGCCAATTGCCGACGCTTGCAGAGGTGAAACGCAAGCGCATGAGCTGGGATGAACTGGGCGCAAGGATCTCCCAAGAATATCTAACTAGGCCCGCCCCGAGAACCCGCCGCAAGACAAGCAATCCCGATGAGATCGCCGTTCCCGTCGCGATTCTCTCCGTGGAATGCTGGCCGCAGGCGAAAGAGTTGCTTCACCGCATCATGGCCACCGACGATACGGAAAACGAACCGGTTCGCAAACGACTCCGCGATTTCAATGACCCGTCAACCGCCGCGCTGTTTTCAACACTCAGCCTTTACCTCGCCGGAAAACTCTGCATCTCCCTATCCCTCACTCAGCCATTGCTGGCAGTGATGTTGTATGCCGTCCACCAAGCTTCTGGAAACTGGGACGTGCTCATTGATTGATCAGCTCTCCTCTCTTCCACGCGGCCTCACCAGCCACCAGCTCGCGATCACGGCGAGCGCGAAGGCGGTGTAATACAGAGTGAAGACCCAGGGCGGAGCGTTGAAGAAGAGCAGGCGGTGTAGCCAGTGGGCGATGAAGGTTCCCTGATAGGTTGCGTCCCCGGCTTTTTCGCGGAGGTGCATTTCCAGCGTGGTGAGCGGGCACACGATGCCGAGCCATGCCTGCACCACGACGAGTCCGATGGCTGCGAGGTGGGCGTATCGAAACCATCGGTTCCGCACCCATGACCACCCTCGAAAACCACCTAACAGAATCATCACCAGCCCGATGACTACAAAGCCGACAAACGCGATGTGGGTGAAAAGCACGCCATCGGCCAGCAGGTGGTAGAGAGTGCGAGACACGCGCGATCATTCACAGGAGGCGGACACAAAACAAGCCGATGGAATGCCCCGCAGGATTTCCACTTGGCATCTGCCGGGCATCCCGCCAGCCTGCGCGGAGTTCGGAAAAAACGTCATGGAAATCTTCATCGGTTGCATCTTCGGCTTCGTCATCTGGTTCCTCATGCGCTATCTCGTCGCCGGGATCTACACGGTGGATCAAAACCAACGCGCGGTGAAAACAAGCTTCGGCCGCGCACAGCGCATTGGAAACCTCAGCACGCTTGAGGATCCAATCTCGGAGACACTTTCGGAGGATCAGAAAAAACGCTACTGCTACCCGCAAGTGCGCGTCATCATGCCGGGCGGCCCGTATTTCAAATGGCCTTGGGAAAGAATTCATAAAGTCTCCATCGCCACCGAGACCGTGAACATGGCTTGGGATCCCGAGGACGCCTCCGCAAACTACAACGGCTCGATGCTGGAGGCGGTCACCAAGGACCAGCTCAACACCGGCCTAACAGGACAGATCCGCTACCGCGTGGCGGATCGCAATCTCTACGCTTTCCTTTTCGGTATCAAGAACCCCTACGCGCACATCATGGGCTACTTCGTCTCCGTGCTGCGCGAGCGCATCGCCAACTTCGAGGCACCCAAAGCCCCCGGCGAGGAAGGTACGCCGGACAGTGCCGCAGTCATCGGAATTTCCATCAACGATCTGCGCAAGAACCTGCGCGATCTCAACGAGCACATGGATAAGGAGTGCATGTCCTCCGCCGCGCGCTACGGCATGGTGTTAGACGCCACGCTCATCACCTCCATCGATCCGCCGCCGGAAGTGGAATCCGCGCTTGCCGCGATCAATACCGCCTACAACCAAGTCTCCTCGGACATCAGCCTCGCGCAGGCATCCGCCGATCAGAAGATCGTGCAGTCCAGACGCGCGGTGGAAATCGAAACGCTCAAAGCACAGGCCGAAGTCGAGCCTTTGATGCGCATGGCCGACCAGCTCATGGCCTTGAAAAACAGTGGGCGCGATTCGCTGCGCGCCTACGTCCGCAACGTGCGGCTCGCCCTGTTTGAAAAAGCCCAACAAGTCTTCGTGGAATCCAGAAAATGAACTTCATCGTCGCCGCCGCCATTACCTTCTTCGCCTGCGCCATCGGTTTCCCGATCTTCTTCGGGATCGCACGGCTGTTAGGACTCTATGCCATCGTCCAAGAGCGCCAGTGCAATGTGTACGTGCTCTTCGGCAGAGTGCTCGCCACCATCGACGAGCCGGGTCTGCACATCCTGCCCTTCAAACTCGGCCCCGCCGCCTTCATCGTGAACTGGCTGGGTAAATGCCACATGCTCGATATGCGGCTCGACCAAGAATACCTGCGCAGCCAGCCGGTGAATTCCGAAGAAGGTGCACCAATGGGCATCGGCATCTGGCATGAGATGTTCATCAGCGATCCCGTCGCTTACCTCTTCAAAAATAGTGATCCACGCGGCTCGCTCTCGGCAAACGTCAGCAACTCCACCGTGCGCTGCCTGAGCAACATGCCGCTCGCACAGATGATGGTGAACCGCCACGCAATGAGTGACAACGTGCGCAGCGAGGTTTCACCGAAATCCCACGAGTGGGGCTACAAGCTCGGCTCGATCTACATCCGCAAAGTGCATTTCCGCGATCTCGGCATGATTACTCAGATCGAAAGCAAGGTGGTCAACCGCCTGCGCCAAGTGACTTCCGCAATCAAACAGGACGGCGTCAACCAAGTGAGCATCATCACCAGCACCGCCGAGCGCCAGGCCGCAGTCGAGTTTGCGAAAGCCGCCGCCATCCGTCCGGAAATCGTCGGCGATGCACTGCAACGCATCTCGCAGGATGATGAAGTGTCCGAGGCGATGTTCGAGATTCTGGAAACGCAGAAAGTCATCGGCAGTGGCGCACGCCTCACCGTGCTGCCGCGCGGCGGCGAGTTGCTCGCCCAACTCATCGCAGGGCAGCCGGAACCTTCAACGAAGACACCGCCTCCGCTGTAGGCTCGTTCGTTAGAACGAGGAGGGTGGACTCCGCAGCTCGGAAAGATCGTATTCTCTCGAATGCACTTACGGCCAAGTTCTAATTTTCTTCGTCCCAACGGGACGGCTCATACCAGCCCGGCACGGAGTGCTGGGATCGGCCGCGTCCGCTATTTAGTGTCCTGAAGGGACACCTCATGCGGTTGGCGCACCGACATCCATAACCCGCCTGAAGCGTCCCTTCAGGACGCGGTTCCTAACTGCCCTCGAAAACCCGGCACCTTGTGCCGGGCTGGTATGAACCGTCCCGTTGGGACGAAGAATCCGGCTTGTTCCCGAAATGAAAAAAGCCCGGTGTTGCCACCGGACTTTGTTTGAAACCTCGACAGTTTCGGAAAATCAGAGGATGCCCGCTTTTTTGAGGGTCGCGTATGCGCCGTTCTTGTTGATCGTCTTGAGGGCGCGGCAGCTCAGCTTCATGCGGATGTAGGTGTTCAACTCGGGAACCCAGATGCGCTTGGTTTGGAGATTCGGAGAAACGGTGCGCTTCACGACCTTGGTGACGTGACGACCGATACCGCCCTTTTTCTTGGCCAGACCGGAACGGTGGATTCTGCCGCCGGAGCGGACGCGGGTTCCTCGAATAATGCAGATGCGGGCCATGATGAAAATTGTGGGGTTGCGGGGCGCGAAGAATGGCCGCCAAACCCGACCCGTCAAGACGAATTCTGACGCTTTCCGGATTAATTTTTCAGCCGGTTGCGGCGCAGGCGATCCACCCAGCGCTCCACGTCGCGGAAAATTTCGTCGCGTTTCTCGTCGTACATTAGCAAGTGGTAAGCCTTCGGGTAATTGCGGTAGGTCTTGGAAGTTCCGGCCGGGATGCGGGCGATGAATCCGCGCATGTCGGAGTCGTTATTGAAGAAATCCTGCCCGCCATGGAGAACCAGCACGGGCGAGCGGAACTCGCTGGCGCAATCGTTCATCGTGCCGATGTGATGGGTCAGCGCACCGATCAAGCGGAGGGTGTGCTGCTCGATGTTGTAGGAGTTTTTTGTCACCTGCTCGTGATGATGGGAGGTCTGGGTCATCTGCACGTCTTGTTTTCCGGCAAGCATTTCCAGCGAGATGCGGGCCAGCGGCAGCGTGGTGGCTGCGATCTGTACCAATCCAGGCGTCCACGCCGGAATGTCATCGCGGAAACGAACGATCGGCGAGGAAAGCACCAGTCCGTCGCACGGCGGTTCCTGAGACGGAGCCTCACGCCAGGCATGCGCGGCGATCAGTGCGCCCATGCTCTCACCAAACCAGACGACCTTGGCGTCGGGGTGGCGTTCGCGCACGAGCTGGGTGAATGCGAAAAGATCACGATACCAATCCTTCGGATCGCCGATGTCGCCGCGCCGCTTATGGATGGGATCGCTGCCTTGGCCGCGCACTTCGTAGGCATAGAGGGCAGTTTTCGGCTGATGGGCGAGAAGATGATTGCCGAGGTTCGTGTAGTCGATGGACGCACCGCAGAATCCGTGGATGCCGATGATGACAACGTCCTGCTCGACTTGGTCGGCGATCCACTTGCGATAGCCGAAGGTCTCGCCTTTCGCACCCGCAGTGGTCGGGTTGTTGACCATCATTTCGTGCGGCGCACACGCGCTCAGCAGAAGTGCGGCGGCGCACCACAGGAAGCGGTGAATCTGGGCGGTGAAACAATTCGTCACTGGCGGATACTCGCAAATCAGGAGCAAAGCGCAATCTCGGATCAGTCCAGCTATTGCCACGCATGAATCACAGCATCCGCCGCACCGCTTCCAGTGCGGCTTGGCTGATGGCGAATTTGAAATCGTGGCGGTTACGTGGATGGAAGACTTTGAAGGCCGTGGTTTCCGAGTCCTTCACAGCAAGAGCGAGCCATGCGGTGCCGACGGGTTTTTCTATTGTTCCGCCATCCGGCCCGGCGATGCCGGTGACGGCCACGGCAATGTCCGCGCCGCTGGCTGCGAGTGCGCCCTGGGCCATCTGGCGGGCCACGGTTTCACTCACCGCGCCATGCGTTTCGAGATCGGCGGGTGAAACGCCGAGCAGTGAAACCTTCGCCGCATTTGCATAAGTGACGAAGCCGTGGGTGAAGACGGCGCTTGATCCGGGCACATCGGTGATGCGGCACGCGATGAGTCCGCCGGTGCAGCTTTCCGCGATGGCGAGTTTGAGGTTTCTAACAGTAAGTAGCCGCACGACGGTGGCTTCGAGCGATGCACCGTCGTCACTGATGAGGAAGGATTGGAAACGCTCTAGCGCGATCACGCGGCCTGCGTTCAGTGCGGCGGTCGTTCCGATCAGACGCAGGTCCACTTCGCCTATGTGCGCACAGTAGCCGTATTCAAGGCCGGGGATTTCCGCGAGCTTGGCATCGATGCCTTGATGGAAATCACTCTCACCAATGCCGGTGAACTTGAGTTCCAAAACAGACGGCGGGTTTTCCACGCCCGAGAGCGCACGTAGGCGCGGGACGACTTCGTCATGAAACATCGGATAGAGTTCGCGCGGCGGGCCGGGCAGCAGGAAAACGGCGCAGTGCGAGCGGCCATTCAGTCGCGGCGGCACATAGACGCCGGGCGCGGTGCCGTTGGCATTCGTCAGCACATCGGCACCCACCGGCACGAGCGCCTGTTTCAGATTCGCCTCTGCCATCGGGCGATGGCGCAGTGCGAAGAAGTTCTCCAGCGATCGCAATGCCGCTTCGTCGGTGATCAACTCGATGCCGAGCACTTCGGCGGTGATTTCGCGGGTGAGGTCATCGCTGGTGGGGCCGAGTCCTCCAGTGACGAGTAGCACGTCCGCGCGGGCGACGGATTCTGTGATGGCGGCGCGGATGGCATCACCATCCGGCACGGTGGTCTGGCGCTCGATGCGCAGGCCGAGCTTGAACAACTCGCGCCCGAACCACGCTGCGTGGGTGTTCACGGTGCCACCTAACAAAAGCTCGGTGCCGGTATTGAGAACCTCGATGCGCATGGGCGGAATCATCTGCGTGAAAGCGCCCGACTCAAGGACGGATGTGGTGCGATGTAGGCATGAAAAAAGCGCCGCTCCGCATGATACGGGGCGGCGCTATGGGAAATCTAAGGCGGATGCTTATTCAGCAGCTTTGTCGCCGTCCTTCTTTTCGTCCTTGGCTTCTTCGGCTTTCTTTTTGCCGTCCTCGATGCGTTTGCGGAAGCCATCGATCCCCGCAATCATCGGACTATCCGGAGCGAAGGCCTTCGCCTCGTCGATTGCCTTGAGTGCTTCATCGATCTTCTGCAACTGAGCGTAGATCATGGCGCGGGTCATCATGATTTGCAGGGTTTCTTCGGTTTCAAAACCGCCTTCTTTAAGTGTCTTGTCCACGAAAGCAAGCGCTCCGTCCATGTCCATTTTACCGGCGAGTTCCTGCAAGGCGCTCTGGAAATCCTGCATGCGTTTCTTTGCCGCGGCCTTCTTGCCGAAGCCGGTCTCGTCCTTGGGGTCGGCGGCCTTGATCTGCTCGGCGATGTTTCCGTAAAAGCTAGCGATCATGCCATCCTCGAGTTTCATCGCATCGAGAGCGGCGACGAGTGCCTTGGCCTTGGCGACGCCTTCGGACTTGCCGGCTGTTGTGAAGGCCTCGTCGCGTTCGGCCTTCTTGGCGCGCAGCTCGTTGAGGTGCTCCACGTATTTTTCCGGACCGCCTTCCTGATAGCCGGTGGCAGCGTAAGGACGGCCCTCCGCATCGCAGAGCAGGATGGAGGGATAGCCTTGGACTGCGTATTTCCCGGAGAGTTCCTTGTTCTGCTTTTGGGTTTCCTCAGAGAGTTTCGACTTGTCCTTCGGGTAGTCGAGTTCGACGAGCACGAAGGTATCCTTCACGCCTGTCTTGAAAGCGTCGTGCTTGAAGACTTCGTCAACAAGTTTGATACACCAGCCGCACCAGTCGGAACCGGTGAAATTGATGAGTAGGTCTTTCTTGGATTCGGCAGCTTGTTTTTTGGACGCCGCGTAGTCGTGGGACCAGCCTTCTCCGCCTGCGAAAGCGGAGCCATGGAGCGCCATGATCACGGCGCAGAGGGTTGATGTGATTTTGATGGGATTCATCGTGCTTGGGAGGCTGTAGCAACGGAATCCGGGCGTCGAGAGGAAATCTTGAGGTTTTTAGGAAACGTAGCCGAGCCATGGCCCGAGCCATTTTTCGGCCTCGGCGAGCGTCATGCCCTTGCGCTTGGCGTAGTCCTCGATCTGATCTTTCTGAAGCTCCGAGATGGCGAAGTAGTGGCTCTCCGGATGGGAGAAATACATGCCGCAAACCGCCGCGCCGGGATGCATGGCACAGCTTTCGGTGAGAGTGACGCCGGTTTGTTCCGTGGCTCCGAGTAGGTCGAAAAGAATCGGCTTCTCGGTGTGATCCGGCTGCGCGGGATAGCCCGGCGCTGGGCGGATGCCGCGGTAGTTTTCGTGGATGAGCTGGTCTGTGGAGAGTTCGGTTTCGGTTTCGTATCCCCACTCGATACGGGCGCGGTGGTGGAGCAGTTCCGCAAACGCCTCGGCGAAACGATCGGCGATGGCTTTGACCATGATCGAGCCGTAGGGATCGTGCTGTTTATCAAGTTCTGCGGCGAATTCATCTGCGCCGTGGATGCCGACGACGAAGCCGCCGATGTGGTCCGTGGCGGCGGTTTGCAACCGCCCAGCCCCATCACTCACAAACTCCCAATTTTCCAATCCAGCTGACTTCGGATTACGCAGGATGTAATCCCTCTGGTTCCAGAAATCATCCGCATCGCGAACGATGTGGTCGTATGATTCTTTCTGCCAGAAATCGCCCTCACGTCCCAAAGCCTTGTTGGCTTCGCGAGCGCTGTGGCGTTTGATGCTGTGCAATATATCCGGCAATGCATGACCATCTTTTGGCGAAAGCATCACATGGACATGGTTTGGCATGACGCACCACGCGCCGAGATCATAGCGATCACCATCGAAATGAAGCAGCGCGTCACGGATGATAGCGGCGATTTCAGGTCTCTTCATCCATGCCTCGCCTTGCCCTTCATCGAGGACGGCTTCGATGCGTGCCCGATAGAGTTCTCCCAGTTGGACGCGGAGCCGTTCCGCCAAACGGCTGTCATTGTCATCATCGGCTTTGATGATGCGTTGATGGAGATCCTCCTTTTCCTTGCGGTAGGAATGCAGCACGGATGGAGGGAAAGAGTCCGCGAGTCGGAATGTGACGGCGTAGGTTGCTCCATCGCGATACCAATGTGGGAGGGAACCCCAGGTTAGTTTGTCGGTGCGGGTTTGGGGTGCGACGGGTTTGAAGGATTGGGCTTGGCGGTTGCAAACCGCCGCCACGGGGGCGATCCAATCTGACAAGGCCACGTTTGGTTTACCGGAGTCCTTCTTGAGTTGCTGGCGCAGGGAGTGGAAACGATTGCGTTCGTGTGCGCGGGTCTCATCGGTCCAGACGATGATGTCATCGCCATCGGCATTGGCGGGGAAGAAGCCGAAGATGCCATGTGGCTGGAAGCGGTCTTCGGAAATGATGCGGTCGATCCAATCAAGCGCGTCCTGATAGAGTTTGGCGGCTTCGGCGGCACCTTCGGTGTTTTTGGTTTTGAGAACCTTGTTCTCGCGATCCCACATGCCGCGCAGTTCCCATGCGTGGAAGAAGGGTGTCCAGTCGATGTAATCCGCCAGCTCGCGCAGGCTTTGGTTTTTCAAGACCCGCGTCCCAAGGAACGATGGCACGGGCGGGACATAACTTTGCCAATCGAACTGTGGTCCGGCGGCGCGGGCTTGTTCGAGGGTGAGGGTTTCTTTTTTCGGGCCGCCGATGAAGTTATCGCGCAGGACTTGTTGTTTGGCGCGGTTTTCGGTGGCGAATCCTTCGCGCTGTTCTTTGGATAGCAACGAGGTGGTGACGGGCACGGAGCGCGAGGCATCAAGCACGTGGACCACGGGGCCGGAGTAATGTTCGGCGATCTTGATGGCGGTGTGCGCGGCGGAGGTGGTGGCTCCGCCGACGAGCAGCGGCACTTTGAAACCGCGGCGTTCCATTTCCTTGGCGACGTGGACCATCTCGTCGAGCGATGGGGTGATCAGTCCTGATAGACCGACCACGTCGGCACCAAGTTCGATGGCTTTATCGAGGATCTTGTCGCAGGGAACCATGACGCCCATGTCGGTGACTTCGAAGCCATTGCAGGCGAGTACCACGCCGACGATGTTCTTGCCGATGTCATGGACGTCGCCTTTGACGGTGGCGATGAGGAAACGTCCGGCGGAGCGTCCGCGCACGGCGAGGCGGAGGGCTTCGTCGTCGGTTAGAGAGGGATCGTTTGCTTTGATTTCGGCGATGTCTCCGGCGAGGTGCTCAGCTTTTTCCTCCTCCATGTAGGGTGTGAGCCATGCG
This sequence comes from Akkermansiaceae bacterium, assembly GCA_031372635.1. Taxonomy (GTDB): domain Bacteria; phylum Verrucomicrobiota; class Verrucomicrobiia; order Verrucomicrobiales; family Akkermansiaceae; genus Luteolibacter. The sequence goes on from JANMLQ010000182.1 coordinate 18,595, forward strand.
ACGGCTTTTTTCATGACGCGGGCGGATTTCACTACTTGCGGCAGGAACATTTTGCCTGCGCCGAAGAGATCGCCGACGACGCCCATGCCGTCCATGAGCGGGCCTTCGATGACTTTGAGCGGACGGCCGTATTTTTGGCGCGCTTCTTCGGTGTCTTCGTCGATGAACTTGTCGATGCCTCTGAGCAGTGCGTGTTCGAGGCGTTTCTCGACGGGTTCCTCGCGCCATGAGAGGTCTTCTTCGATCTTCTTGCCGCCGACACCTTTGAAGCTTTCGGCGAGTTCGAGCAGGCGCTCGGTGGAGTCCGGGCGGCGGTTGAGTAGAACGTCCTCGACGTGTTCCAGCAGATCCTTCGGAATCTCGTCATAGACTTCGAGCATGCCGGCGTTGACGATGCCCATGTCCATGCCAGCGAGGCCCGCGTGATAGAGGAAGGCGGAGTGCATCGCCTCGCGCACCTTGTTGTTGCCGCGGAAGGAAAACGAGATGTTGGAAACGCCGCCGGAGACTTTGGCGCCGGGGAGGTTCTCCTTGATCCAGCGGGTGGCGTTGATGAAATCGAGCGCGTAGTTGTTATGCTCCTCGATGCCGGTGGCGACGGTGAGGATGTTGGGATCGAAGATGATGTCGTCTTGATTGAATCCGACTTCATCGACGAGGATGCGGTAAGCACGCTCACAGATGCGGATTTTTTCATCATAACTCGCGGCCTGGCCGTTTTCATCGAAGGCCATCACGACGACTGCCGCGCCGTAGCGCATGATGTGGCGTGCTTGTTGTTTGAAGTTTTCCTCGCCCTCCTTGAGCGAGATCGAGTTCACGATGCCTTTGCCTTGGAGGTACTTGATGCCTTCTTCGAGAATCTCCCACTTCGAGGAGTCCACCATGATTGGCACCTTGGCGACATCGGGCTCTCCCTGAAGCAGCTGGAGGAAGCGGGCCATCATCGCTTTGCCGTCGATGAGTCCGTCATCGAAGCAGATGTCGATGACGTTGGCACCGTTGGCGACTTGCTGGCGTGCGACTTCGACGGCGGCTTCGAGATCACCCGCGCGGACGAGCTTGGCGAACTGCGGCGAGCCTGCGACGTTGGCGCGCTCGCCGATCATGAGGAAGCGCTTGTCGGCAGTGTGGTTGTAGGCCTCGGTGCCGGAGAGACGGAGGGCGTGGGGAATGGTTTTCATCGAAGAAGAAGATTTTTACCGCAAAGGCGCAAAGGTCGCAGAGGGACGCAAAGGAAGAATTACTCGGGGAAATTGTGGACGAGGCGTTTGATTTCGTCGGCGAGACGGACGGTGTGGAAGTTGATGAGGAGGCCGAGATTTTTTCCAGACATTCTCAGATACGTGAGCACTTGGGCTGAATGGACCGGCAGCAAGGATTGCACCGTCTTGAGTTCAACGACGAGGGAATCATCTACCAATAAATCCATCCGGTAAGCATCCGGAATCAACAGATCCTTATATTGGATGGGCAGGAGAAGCTGGCGTTGAGAAGCGATTCCGCGCAGCGCCAACTCGTGGTGCAGACTCGCTTCATAGGTTGTTTCCAGCAGACCAGGCCCAAGATCGCGGTGAACTTCAATGGCAGCTCCAATCACTTCCTTCGATAAATTGTTCAGGTAGTCTTTCATGTTTCAAATTTCTTCCTTTGCGTCCCTTGGCGACCTTTGCGGCTTTGCGGTTCAATCTTATCCGACTGTCGGCACAGCACGCGGTTGTTTGTTAGCCACGCCTCTTGCGATGGCGGCGACGTGTTCGGGGGTGTTGCCGCAGCAGCCGCCTGCGAGGTTGAGGAGGCCGGCTTCGGCGAAGTCGGACATGAATTTTTCCATGTGGATGGGCTCGAGATCGAAGCCGGTGGGGGCGAGGGGGTTGGGCAGGCCGGCGTTCGGGTAGCAGGAAACGTGGGTGGTGGCGCAATCGGAGAGATCCTCGAGATGCGGGCGCATCAGGTCTGGGCCGAGTGAGCAATTGAGGCCGATGGCGAGTGGATGGGTGTGTGCGAAGGCGTTCCAGAAGGCTTCCACTTTCTGGGCGGAGATCATCGTTTCCCCACCGAGTCCGACGGCGGCGGAGATGATGAGCGGGAGTTTCAAATTCTGTTCCTGATAGATTTCCTGGACGGCGACGGCGGCGGCTTTGGCGTTGAGGGAATCGAAGATGGTCTCGATCATGAGGATGTCGCAGCCGCCTTCGATGAGGGCGCGGATCTGGTGTTTGTAGGCTTCGAGCACCTGATCGAAGGAGACGACGCGGAAACCCGGATCGTTGGCATCGGGGGAATTGGTTAGAGAAACGGTGAGCGGTCCGATGGCACCGGCGACGTAGCGTTTGATGCCGGTGTCGGTGCCGATGTCGTCCGCCCACTTGCGGCAGAGTTTCGAGGACTCGATGTTCATTTCCCAGGCGAGGTCGTTGAGGAAGGTGTTCTCGATGATTTTCTGGAAGAACTCGGGATCCTTGCGACCGCCTTGTTCGCGCGGGTCATCGACGAAGAACTCGCTCTGGGCGATGCCGGTGGCGGAGAATGTGTTGGTCTCGCAGATGTGGGAGCCGGCCTCGTAGAAGCGCTTGTGGATGTCTCCGATGACGTCGGGGCGTGTGATGGAGAGGATGTCGCCGTTGTTGAGCAGGTCTTTTTCGGTATCCGCGAAACGGCTGCTGCGGGCGTCGGTTTCGTTCAGTCCGTAGGAGCGGATGGTCGTGCCCATCGCGCCGTCGAGCACGAGAATGTGCTCGGCGAGGGTTTTCTCAAGCTCGGAGGTGGTGTCGGGCTGCGGCATGGGCCGACATTAACCTGCTCGGAGGCACGGCTCAAGCTACAAATCTTCGTATCAGGATATGATGATTTGAAAATTGGGGTGGTTGGAGACTAGGCTGCTGGCATTTCTGGAGAGCCACCTATGAAGATGCTGAGAACCAAGCGATCCGTTGATTTCGAGCAGTATTTCACCGATGCCGATCTGGCGGAGAAATGCTTGGCTGCGGTCTGTGCCAGATACGACCTCGAGTCTTTCAGTTTGGTTCTGGAGCCTTCCGTGGGAGATGGAGTCTTTTTCAAACTTCTGCCGGAAAAGAACCGGGTTGGCATCGACATTATGCCTCTGTGCAAAGGGGTTGATGCGATGGACTTTTTCCGTTGGGGGCCGCCCTTGTCCGAGGATAATATCCTGACGATTGGCAATCCGCCGTTCGGGCAGCGTGGTTCGCAGGCGATCGCATTCATGAATCGTGTGAATCCGAATTTCCATTTGGAGGAGCAGTTTGATTGCAACGAATTCAGGAGTCCTGAGGGCGTGCGCCGTGAGGTGAAATCCGTGTTTCAAATCTGGGAGCGGCGGCAGGTGCAAAGGGTTGAAATCCAAAGGAGCCGGGAACACGGGGATTTCGATCTCAAGCACGCGCACTTGTCGCGCTTGGTGGCGGATTACGATTTCGCCATTGCGCAGGTGGGATCGAATTTCGTGCCGAAGGAGCTGCAAACGCTGACTGCCGGAAGCTATTGGTATGTCAGAGCGACTAAGCCGGGGTGCGGGAGGTTTTCGAGCGGCTGGATTTTTCATTCCTCGACGGCTTGAACCTTTCGTTCACCAGCTTATCGAAAAAGGACATCATCCAGGTGTATGAGAGTGCGAGGTAGGTGGGCTGGGGCGAGTTGTCCCAGCCACGGTTGCACGGTTCAGACGAACCAGTCCTTGATGACCTTGGCGGGTTCCACGCCGGTGAGGCGTTGGTCTAGGCCTTGGAACTTGAAGCTGAGGCGTTCGTGCTCGAAGCCCATGGCGTGGAGCAGGGTGGCGTGGAGGTCTCGGATGTGGACGGGGTCTTTGACGATGTTGTAGGACATCTCGTCGGTTTCGCCATAGACTTGGCCGCCTTTGATTCCTGCGCCTGCCATCCAGATGGTGAAGCAGCGCGGGTGGTGATCGCGGCCGTAATCGGCTTCGGTTAGATTTCCTTGGCAATAGATGGTGCGTCCGAATTCGCCGCCCCAGACGACGAGGGTGTCTTCGAGCATGCCGCGTTGTTTGAGGTCTTGGATGAGGCCGTAGCAGCCTTGGTCCACGTCTTTGCACTGCGATGCGAGATCGCGCGGAAGGCTGCCGTGCTGGTCCCAGCCGCGGTGGAAGATTTGCACGAAACGCACGCCGCGCTCGAGCAGGCGGCGGGCCATGAGGGCGGAGTTGGCAAAGGTGCCGCGCTTTTTGCTGTCGTCTCCGTAGAGCTGATAGGTGGTTTCGGTTTCGCCAGAGAGATCGGTGAGTTCGGGCACGGAGGCTTGCATGCGGAAGGCCATTTCGTATTGCTGCATGCGGACTTCGATCTCGGGATCGCCGATGGCGGAAAACGAGCGTTGGTTGAGTTCGTTGAGGCCGTTGAGCATGTTGCGGCGTGTTTCGCGCGAGATGCCGGGGGTGTCCTTGAGGAAGAGGACGGGATCACCGAGCGAACGCAGGGCGACGCCGGCGTGCCTGCCAGGAAGGTAGCCGGAACCCCAGAGGCGCGAGGAGATCGCCTGCACGTTTGAGTGAGGTGAGCTGTGGGTGGCGTGGAGGACGACGAAGGATGGAAGCTCATCGTTCATCGAGCCGAGGCCGTAAGAGAGCCATGAGCCGAGCGATGCTTTGCCGGCCTGCATGGAGCCGGTATAGACGAGCTGGTTGGCTGGCTCGTGGTTGATGGCATCGGTGTGCATGGACTTGATGACGCAGAGGTCATCGACCATTTTTGAGGTCCATGGCAGCAGTTCGGAAACCCATGTGCCAGCTTGGCCGTGTTGTTGGAATTTAAAAATGGAAGGGGCTAGAGGAAACGCGGCTTGGCCGGAGGTCATGCCGGTGAGGCGCTCGCCCTGTTGCTTTAGCCAGCCGTTGAGGTCTTCCTTGAAGCGTTTTTGCAGCTCCGGTTTGTAGTCGAAGAGATCGAGCTGTGAGGGCGCACCGATGAGCGAGAGGTAGATGACGCGTTTTGCCTTGGGGGCGATTTGCGGAAGTTGGCTGGCGAGACTTTCGGCGGCGGAGATGCCGCGTTGTCCCATCAGTGAGGCGAGCGCGGCCATACCAAGGCCGGTGCCGGACTTGCGGAAGAACTGGCGGCGGCTGTAGGCGGTGTTGTGGGCTTCAATGAGCGGTGACATAGCAATATTTCAAAGTTCGAAGTTCGATGTTCAAAGTTCGACGTTCATCTAGCGGGTGAGGGTTTCATCGAGGTTGAGAACTTGGCTGGCGACGAGGGTCCAGGCGGCGAGTTCGGGTGCGTCCGCATCGGCGGGTGGCGGCTTGGCTCCGGTGGTGATGAGTTTCACGGCCTCGTCCTTGTTCGCGCGGTAGCCTGCCAGAGTGGCGTCGAGTGATTTTCTAACAATCTGTTTTTCCTCCGGGCTGAAGTCTCTGGAAACGAGGCGGCGGGTGATGAAGTCCAGCCTGCTCTCGAAATCCGTGCCTGACTTCATCGCGTGGGCCGCAAGCTCGCGGGAGGCTTCGACGTACTGCGGATCGTTGAGCAGCACGAGCGCCTGGAGCGGCGTGTTGGTGCGGTCCCGGCGGACGCAGAACGACTCGCGGTTCGGCGCGTTGAGGATTTCCATGGACGGTGGTGCGGCGGTGCGTTTCCAGAGGGTGTAAAACGAGCGGCGGTAGAGTGACTCGCCGCTGTCTTGTTTGTAGTTTTTCGTATTGGACTGCGGCATGGCGACAGCTTCCCAGATGCCTTCCGGCTGATAGGGTTTCACGGACGGGCCGCCGACTTTGGTGGAGAGCAGGCCGGAGCCTGATAGCGCGAGATCGCGGATTTGTTCTGCATCGAGACGGTGGCGCGGGCCGCGGGCGAGCAATCGGTTCGCAGGATCTTTTTCCAGTTTTTCATGGGAAACCACGCCGGATTGTCGGTATGCGGCGGAGGTGACCATGAGCTTGACCATGTGGCGGTGGTCCCAGCCGGAGGAGATGAATTCGGAGGCGAGCCAATCTAGCAGTTTCGGGTGACTGGGGCGCGCGCCCATGATGCCGAAGTCGTCGTTGGTTTCTACGATGCCGGTGCCGAAGAAGTAATGCCAAGTGCGGTTCATGGTGACGCGGGCGGGCAAGGGATTGGCGGGATCATTGAGCCAGCGTGCGAGGCCGAGGCGGTTCTTTGGAGCGTCCGCAGCCATCGGCGGCAGGACGGCGAGTGTGTCCGGCGTGACTTTCTCTGCCTTGGCGGTATAGACGCCGCGGGTGAGGATGTGGGCGAAGGGCTGCTCCTTCTTCTCTTCCATGACGAGCGAGACGGAGCCGCGCGTGCGGATGGCAGCTTGCTCGGCTTTCAGTTTATCCAAACCAGCCTGCAACTCGCGGGTGGGGGCGTCGATATTGGCGAGGTAGTATTTGGAAAGATCTGCGCCTTGTTCCTTTGTGCGTTGTGCGGCGGGGATGGCGAGGATTTGCTGGAGCTTACTGTTTTTTGCGAGGGACAAAATTTCCGTTGGCGGCAGCAAGCGGCGATAGAAACGGAAGTCCTGGAGGGCGACTTTACCATTGAGTTTTGAATCGTCGTTGGCGCGTGCGCCGAGGCGCAGCGGGACTTTGGTTTCGATGGAGCCGCCGACGGTGTTATGACTGGTGTCTGCATTGACGCGCTCGCCATTGACGTAGATGGCGGACGCCTGATGGCCGGAGGTGGTGCCATCGAAGGTGACCATGACGTGATGCCACTCGCGGGGCTTGAGCGCATTGGGGGCGACGGTTTTGTTGGCGGCCTTGTCCCATGAGTCGATGACATGGCAGGCGGGCTGGCCATGTTCGAGGAAGAGATCCCAGCCACGGTGTGACTCGGCAGGATTCATACGGGCGATGACGGCACCGTAGGGCTTGCCCTCGATGCGGATGAAGCCGCCGAATGTCACTTGATCGCCGCGTGAGAAACTGCCGATGTCGCCGAGATCCACCGGTGTGCCGCTGATGATCGGAGCCTTGCCGAGCGGTGCATCGATGCGTGTGAGTGTGGCGGGCCATTCGCGCGGTTGGCCGTTCACCGTGCCACGGATGGGGCCGTCCGCTTCGGTGAGCGGGAGGTGGATCGAGAGTGTGGAGTCGATGTCCTTGGATGGTCCGATGGAGGCGGTGGCGAGCCATTTCTCGAATTCCGGGCGAGCTGCTTCGGCACGGTTGGCGATTTGTTTTTCTATGGCGGTGACTTTCGCGCTTGCCTCATCCCACTGCTTGCGGTCGTCCGCGAGCGGCACGAAGACATTGGGCGGATGCTCGGCGTTGTTGCCATCCAGCGATGACATCGGCGTGTTGCGGAAAAAGGCTGTTAGAGAATAGAATTCCTTGGTGGAAACAGGGTCGAACTTGTGGTCATGACAAGCCGCGCAGCCGGTGGTGAGTCCGAGCCAGATGGCGGACATGGTGTCCACGCGGTCCTTGGCGTAGATGGCATCGTATTCCTCGCCGATGGCACCGCCCTCGCCGGTGGTGGCGAGGCAACGTCCGAAGCCGGTGGCGACGAGTTGGTCGAGTGATCTGTTAGGAAGCATGTCGCCAGCGATTTGCTCGGTGGTGAACTGGTTCCAGCGCATGTTGGATTTGAAGGCGTTGATGACCCAGTCCCGGTAAGGCCAGATGGCGCGGTAGTTGTCGATGTGGATGCCGTGGGTGTCGGCGTAGCGTGCGGCATCGAGCCAGTGGCGTGCGAAGTGCTCGGCGCTGGCGGTGGTGGCGAGCAGTTGATCGGCGGTTTGCTCGACGGCGGCCTTTGGATCTGCAGCGTAAGATTTCTCGAAGGCATTGAGCGCTTCGGGGGAGGGGGGCAGTCCTGTTAGATCGAGGTGGAGGCGGCGGAGAAAACGGCGTGGTTCGTCGGGCGGGTTGGGTTTCAGTCCGGTGGAGTCGAGTTTTTCCGCGATGAAGCGGTCGATCGGATTGGAGGCCCAGGTTTCACCGGCAGTGGGGAGAGCGGGTTTCTTGATCGGCACGAAGGACCAGTGCGCTTCGTATTCGGCGCCTTGTTCGATCCAGCGTTTGAGCAGGGCGATCTCGCGGGATTTCATCACCTTGTGGCTCTTGGGCGGTGGCATGATGACGTCCGGGTCTGCGGAACTAATCAGCTTGATGAGTTCGGATTCTTCGGGTTTGCCCTTGATGATGACCGGGCGTCCGTCATCGCGCAGGGCGAAGGCATCCTCCACGCGGTCCAGGCGCAGTGGGGATTTGCTCGGCTCGCGGGTTTTCGAGTCAGGTCCGTGGCAGTGGTAACAATACTCGGAAAGCACCGGCTGGATGTGCTCGTTGAAGGAGATCTTTGAGGGCAATTGCTCGGTGGCGGCCTCGGGTTTTACAAGAGCTGGAGCGATGGCGGCGGTGGTCAATTTCGTGGCCTTATCACAGCTTGCAATGACCAGCGTCACAGCACAGAGGATGGAAAATCGGAATTTCATGAAAAGTGGGTGCGGGATACGGAATTGAAGATTGGTTTCTTACAGCGTGGCAGGCGCACGGATTAGTCTCGGGATGCGGTGAAGTCCCGATACCAATACGCCGAATCCTTCGGCGTGCGAGCCTGAGTTTCGTAATCCACATGCACCAGTCCGAAACGCTGCTTATAGCCCTCCGCCCACTCGAAGTTATCCATGACGGACCAGTGGAAATACCCGCGCACGTCGGCTCCGTCCGCGATGGCACGCCGCAGCTCGCCGAGGTATCGTTGCAGGAAATCCATGCGCTGCGGATCGTGGACATGGCCGTCCAGCGCCACCCAGTCGGAAAGCGAGACGCCGTTTTCCGTGACGATGACTGGAAGCTGGTAGCGCTCATGCAGGAAACGCGGGCCCCAGCGCAAACTCTCCGGAATGATCGGCCACTTGAATGCGCTCAAGGGCGTGTGCGCGGCGTGCGGCACGCGTTCCGGCTCACCATCCGCAGCAGCACGGTAGCGGGTGCCGCTGTAGATATTCGCGCCGTAAAAGTCGATGGGTTGGCAGATCGTTTCCATATCGCCAGGGAGGATTTTCGGCATCGCATCGCCCGCCGCGCGGATGCCGTCCTCCGGGTAAGTGCCGAACACGACCGGATCGCCCCACCAGGTGTTGGACCACAGATTCGTCGGCATGCCCATGGACGCCGCGTCACCGCCGCTCACCGAAAACATCGCACGACGCGCCGCCTCGATGTCGGCTTGTGTTTCCTCCGCAGGCAGGGAAACGACGCCCACCGGAGCCCAGCCGATGGTGCAATCCCGCGCCGCTGCACGCAGCACCTGCACGGCCTTGCCATGGGCGAGCAATACGTGATGTCCGGCCCGCAGGCACTCTGCGGGTCCGAGTTTCAAACCCGGCGCATTCGTCCCCGTCGCATGGCCGAAGCCGATGAAACACTGCGGCTCATTGAGCGTCATCCAGTGCTTCACCCGATCTGATAGACGATCCGCAATCACCCGCGCATAGTCCGCGAACCAGTCCGCGCTCTCGCGTTCCAGCCAGCCGCCGCGAAGAGATAACTCATGCGGAAAATCCCAGTGAAACAAAGTCGCCCACGGCGTGATACCTGCGGCGATCAGTTCATCCACGAGCTGATCGTAGAAATCCAAGCCACGCCCGTTCACCGCGCCCGTCCCGGCGGGAAGTACGCGCGGCCAACTGATGGAGAAGCGGTAATTTCTAACACCCAGCGCCTTCATCATCGCCACGTCCTCGCGGAAACGATGATAATGATCGCAGGCGACATCGCCCGTGTGGCCGTCCAGCACCTTGCCCGGTTCAAGGCAAAACATGTCCCAAACGCTTGGCCCCTTGCCATCTGCGGATGCCGCGCCCTCGATTTGATAAGCCGCAGCCGCCACACCCCAGGTGAAGTCTTTCGGAAATTTCATGGCGATGCCGCAGGTTTCACACCCCGCCACCGACAAGGAAGCCGAAACTGTAGTGCCTCCCCGCCGCGAGCTGTTTGAGGATCACATTTGGCGATCATCAGCGCCCGCACGCTTTCCAGAATTCCTCTTCGGACAAACCCTTGACCTTGCCGGACTTCAGATCTGCAAGCCGCTGCATGGCCTCCTCATCGGAAACATAGTGAGGATGCGGATCGAGATCCTCAAGTAACGAAGAAACCAACTCCACCCGGTCTTTAATGTCGAGTTTTGAAGCCTCCTTGAGCAATTCCGCAACGTGTGGCATGATCGCAACTTGGCAGAAAACCGGATGGCCCGCCAGTGTCGATTTCGCAAGCATTCGCAGACGAAAACCACCTTTGACGTCCGGCCCGCAGCGCGGCATCTTCCGCGCGCTATGGCTTTCGCCGATGTTTTCCCGGATCTCTTACAGCGCCCCACACCGTTGATGCGGCGCTTCATACGTTTGCTCGATGAGGAAACCGGCGGCCCGCTCGAAACCCTCGCCCGCCAGAGCCAGCAAACGACTCGCCGTCACTTCGGCCGCACCATGCGGCTCTTCGCACCGCTCTACGTCTCCAACGAGTGCGTCAACAACTGCTCCTACTGCGGCTTTTCACGCGATGCCAAGATCCTGCGCACCACTCTCAGCATCCCGCAGGTCGTGCGCGAGGCTCGGCACCTTCACGGCCTCGGTTTCCGCAGCATTCTGTTAGTAGCTGGCGAGCATCCGAAATTCGTCTCCGATGGATACCTCCAAGAATGCCTTGATGCGCTCAAGCCCTTCATCCCCACACTCGCCATCGAGGTCGGCCCGATGGAGGACGAGCAATACGCTGAGATCGTCAACCATGGAGCCGAGGGACTCGTCGTCTATCAGGAAACCTACGATCGCGCCGTCTATCAGACACTGCACACCGCCGGGCCGAAGAAGAATTTCGACTGGCGGCTCGATTGCCCGGAGCGCGCCTACGCTGGTGGTTTTCGCCGCATCGGCATCGGTGCCTTGTTCGGTCTCGCCGATTGGAAACACGAGGCGCTCGCCCTCTGCGCCCACCTCGAATACCTCTACAAACATTGCTGGAAAGCCCAGCTCACCATCGCCTTTCCGCGCATGCGCCCCTACGCTGGAAACTACGAATACGAACCCGATCCCGCGCTGTTCCTGCCGGACAAGGCGTTTGTTAGAATGATTGCCGTGTTCCGCATCCTCTTCCCACAGGTTGGCATCGTCGTCTCCACCCGCGAGCCCGCGGAGCTTCGCGATGCGATCGCCCCGCTCGGCGTCACCCACATGTCCGCCGGCGTCCGCACCGAGCCCGGCGGCTACACCGGCGCAGGCTCGGACGACCTCCATCTAACAGTCAAAGGTCGCCGCGTAGAACTCGAACAAAAATCCGGCTGCGAGACCGCCACCGAGCAATTCAAAATCAGCGACACCCGCAGCGCAGCCGAAATCGCCGCCATGCTCCGCGCCAAGAACCTGGACCCCGTCTGGAAGGACTGGGACGAAGCGCTACTGGCAACGACATGAACTACGCCGCAGCGCCGCATCCGCGCTGCGGCTTGTGGTTACCGCGCTGTCGATCAATCTCTATATCTGCCAGAGCTGGGTCTGGAGCATCCTGACCAACCGTTACGAAGGCTGGACCTACACGGGGACGCTCATGGCGATCACACTGTATCTTGCCTTCAAGATCCTGCCGGGCATCAGGAAACAAGCGTTCTAGGCTGGAGGCAATCCATCGCCGACTGCTCTGAAACGCCGTCGGGCCGTCCTTGCGGACAAACCGAAAACCAAACCAGTCCGCCACTTGAAGGTGGTTTGAAGCCATTCGCTCGCCATTCTGGAAATAATACTAAGTATGACCTTGTCCGCCGTGAAAACATCCGTAGGATATCGCCGTGACCTTTGAGGAAGATCCCGATTTCACCGAAAAAGCACTCCGCCTGATCGGTGACGATGGGATCTTCGCGATCCAAATGTATTTGATGGAGCAACCCGAAGCCGGCGACATCATTCCCGGTTCAGGTGGCTGCCGCAAACTCCGCTGGGCAGCCAAAGGCCACGGAAAAAGGGGCGGCGCACGCGTTATCTACTACTGGATGACCGATGACCATCGCATCCTGCTTCTCGACTTCTACGCCAAGAACGAATCGGAAAATCTCAGCCAAGCTCAGTTGAAGGAACTCAAACGCAAGAAACCATGAAAGCCACCACCAAGAACGCTGCCGCTCTCAAGGCTAAAAAGGACGCGCTGGAGCGGGGAGAACGCACGCCTGCCAGAGTGTTCCGCATTGAGCAAAAACCCGATGGCGCATTCTCCCGCGTCGCGGTGAATCCTGACACCCAACGCCGCAAGTCCGCCAAGGCATGGGAAGCCAAGAGCGAAGTTGCCAAGGTGCGCCAATCCCTTGACCTGACGCAGGAAGCCTTCGCCGATCTCCTCGGAATCGGACTCAGCACCCTCCGCAGTTGGGAGCAGAAAAAGCGCGAACCTTCCGGTGCGGCGCGAATGCTGATCTCCATCGCGTTGAAACATCCCGAAGTGCTTCAAGAAGCGGTGGCTTGATACTCTAAGCCAATGAAACCTCTCCCCAGCTTCGCCAAGCTGCCGAAAACCTACGAAGCACTCTGCCGCCTGCACCTGCACCTGCCCCGCACGCTGCATGACGAAATCGAACTCGATGCCGTCACCGAAATCATCGACCTCATGGCCGGTCACACGTTCAACAAGGATCAAGCCGACTACCTCGAAACCCTCGCCGAGCTTGCCGAAGCCTACGAATCCACCACCCACGAGACGCTGCCCGCCCTGCCGCCGCATGAATTCCTCGCCGCCCACCTCCAAAACATCGGCATGACCGCCACCGAATGGGGCAAGCTCATCGGCATCGACCGCTCCACCGCCTCCCGCCTCCCGCCTCCCGCCTCCTGCCTCCTGCCTCCTGCCTCCTGCCTCCTGCCTCCTGCCTCCTGCCTCCTGCGCGGCGAGCGAAAATTCAACACCGCCCACGTCAGAAAAACCGCCGAAGCACTCAACCTCGATGCCTCCCTCTTGATCTAGGTTTCTCCACGATGCCACTACCAAGGGTGCAGGCTGCGATCGTCACAAGCCCAAGTTCACCCTTCCGTCACGAGTCGTAATGCGGTATGCGAAACCCATGATTCGCCAAATTCTGCCCCTTTTCATCGTTTCCACCGCCTTCCTTCATGCCCTGCCGCCGGATGCTGCGGCACTTAAAGCCAATCGGGACACTAGGATTGCTGCGATCAACCGGACCTATGCCGCAGAGCTTGAAAAGTTGCAGAAGAAGGCGATGGACGGCGGAAACCTTACGGCGGCGAACGAAATCCAGAAGGAATGAGTATCATGGGGTTGAGATGGCTAGAAGTTCAAAATGCTGCGGGCGATTTTTTTCATACGCCGACTTCTTCTTCTCTTGAATTTAGCTGGTTCCAAGCGTGTCGAGCGGTTTTTCTTGGACGGATACCGTCAGTGAAGCCGGGTTTGGAGATGGCGGTTGCCGGATTTGGATTCGGCACGCATGTTCAGGGAAGCTGAACATGCGTGCATCAACTTCATCGCCCGATCATGGCCGCCTTTTCGCAATTGCGGAGAGTCAGGACGGGTATTTCACGATGGCGCAGGCTCTTGAGGCCGGGTTTGCACGCAGCACTCACAGCTATCATGTGAAGGCGGGGAACTGGCTTCGTGAGCATCGTGGCATTTACCGTCTGCGCCAGTATCCCCAAGCGGAGAATGGTCAACTCGTTGTGTGGTCGCTGTGGTCGAGAAATCTTCATGGCGAGCCGCAGGGTGTGTTCTCGCACACCACGGCACTGTCGCTGCGGGATTTGTCTGATGCCAATCCTGCGAAGCTTCACATGACCGTGCCCCCAAGATTCCGCCGCAATAGCGGGATTCCAGCCGTGCTAGTACTGCACAAGGCACGGCTGGAGCCTCATGAAGTGATCCGGGTGCGCGGCTATGCGGTCACCTCGGCGATGCGCGCGATCCTTGATTCGGCCGAGTCTGGGGATGCGGATCTGGACATGCTGCGCCAAGCCTTGCGGGAAGGGCGGCAACGAGGGTTGATCACGCACAACGAAATCAAACAGGCAACCTCACGTGAGGATCTGCTCCCCGCGCAGAAGCAAATCCTATCGGAAGCTGGCGTATGAAAATCTATCTGACCGCATTCGCGTTTCGCCGTGCGCTGGAAGACCGGTTGAATGCCGCGTCCTAAGCGGAGGGAGTGGATCTCCAACGACTGCGGCGCAAAGTCGCTTTTGATCGGCTGCTGGTGCGTCTGTTTGCCGAGGGCGCGCCATCCTGGAAATTGAAAGGCGGTTATGCCTTGGAGTTGAAGTTGTCCATCGCACGCACGACTCGCGATCTGGACCTGGGTCTTTCTTCTGAAATGCCGCCGAGCGTGGAGCTTCTCGAAGCTCTTCAAAATGCCGCCGCACGGGATGCAGGGGACTTTTTCGCGTATGTGATTGGTGAACCAGTCATGGATCTGGACGGTGCGCCTTACGGCGGCTCACGACATCCGGTGGCAGCGAATTTGGATGGCCGCTTGTTCGCGCGGTTCCATTTGGATTTGGGCTTGGGAGACATCCAGCGCGAGCCGTTCGAGTGGACGGAGCCGCGGGACTGGCTGGGATTTGCCGGAATCCCGGCGGGACGCTTTCCTTCGATCAGCCGCGAGGAGCATTTCGCGCAGAAGCTCCATGCCTACACAATGCCGCGCACGGACCGTGCGAACACACGGGTGAAGGATCTGGTGGACCTGATTTTGTTGATTGAATCGGCTGCAATGGATGTGGACCGGCTCAAACGCGACATCGCGGATACGTTCCGGCGGAGGGCTACTCATGCGGTGCCGGAGACGCTGGCACCGCCTCCTGATTTCTGGGGGCCGGTCTTTAAGAACCTCGCTGCGGAGTGCGCTATTGATGGTGACTTGGGTGCCCAGTTTGAAAAGGTGGCGTGCTTTTGCAGGACGATCTTTTCAAAATGAGTGGTACACCCGAAGGGACTCGAACCCCTAACCTTCTGATTCGTAGTCAGACGCTCTATCCAATTGAGCTACGGGTGCCTTGCGACAGGCGCGGGGCGGAAAAAAGCCCGGTTTTGCTGCGGGTGTCAAGATTTTCGGTGCGTTTCCTGAAAAATGCTGATGGTGACGGGAAACGTGAAGCCCGGCTTGTCAGCGGGGGGCGGTAGGTGTGTGTTGGCGTTCAATGAAACTCCAATTGAAGACGGCTTTGGTGATGTTGGCATCCTGCATGATGGCTTGCGCGGAATGGAAGCCGCTTTGGCCGGGCGCGGCCCCAGGTGGGGCGAAGCCTGCGGCGGTTAGTGAAGTCGAATCGAATGGCGGTCGCCTGACGAATACTGTGGAGCCTGCGTATGAAGTGCATCTGCCAAAGGGGGAGAAGACGGGCATGGCAGTGGTGGTTTTTCCGGGTGGCGGCTATGCGATGCTGGCGATGGGCCATGAAGGGATGGATTACGCGAGTTGGCTGACCGAGCGCGGCATCGTGGCGGTGGTGGTGAAATACCGGGTGAGCAAGGAGGATGGCGCGGGTTTCCACTTTCCAGTGCCGTTGCTGGATGCGCGGCGGGCGATCCGGACGACGCGTCACCATGCGAAGGAGTGGGGGATTGATCCTGCGAAAATCGGCGTGATGGGTTCTTCGGCAGGCGGGCATCTGGCTTCGATGTGCGCGACTCTTTCGGAGGAAAAGTTCACGGAGGAGGGAAGTGATGAGATCGACAAGCAGGAGTGCAGGCCGGATTTCGCGGTGCTGGTCTATCCGGTGATTACGATGACGCAGACTTGGGGGCATCAGGGATCGAAACGCCGCCTGTTGGGGGAATCTCCGGCAGCGGATCTGGCGGAGCGGGTTTCCACGGAACTGCGTGTGAGTGTGAAAACGCCGCCGTGTTTCTTGGTGCATGCGGCGGATGATGGTGGAGTGCCGGTGCGCAACTCGCTGGAGTTCGCGGCACGCTGTGCGGAAAACAAGGTGCCGGTGGTCTGCCATGTGTATGCGCGGGGAGGCCATGGTTTCGGACTCAAGGGAAAAGGCGATTCCGCAGCGTGGCCGCCACTGCTCGAAGCGTGGCTCGCAGGCTTGAAAATCACGAAGTGAAATGCGGCTTGGTGACTCGAATGGATAGGCATGGTGCTTACAACGTGCGGATCATTTTCAATTTCCTGATTCCCTTTGATGTGCGGGTTGACAACGGGAGGGCGGGTTGACCAATCTGCGAGAGATGCAGCAAGGGAAACCTGTGATGCTGCGAGCCTCCACATTCACTTTCAAGGACTCCAAACCCAGTGTTTTCTAACGAAGATTACCTCGCAGAACTGCTCGCCGAAGCCGGCATGGTGAGCGCTGATGATGTCGCTAATGCCCGCAACGCGCTTTCAGGCTCGGAAACGATCATCGAGCACCTGCTCGCCCACACTCACCTGACGCAGGAAGATGTGGCGCAAACGCTCGCCGCAAACGCAGGCATCGCCTTCGTGCGCCTGACCGATGTCACTTTCGCGCCTGGAATCACCGAATCGATCAGCGATGATACGGCAAAACGCTACAAAGTCATCCCTGTGGAGGATGACGGACTGGCGCTCACCATCGCCATCGCGGACCCGCTGGATTTTGACACGCTCGACACCCTGCCGCACATCATCGGGCGCGAGCTGAACTTGGTCTGCGCCACTCGCCAGGACATTCTGGATCACCTCAAGCAGCTTTATCAGGCTGGCGAGACCTCCGGCAGCACGGATTCCGGCGGTTACTCAGTGACGACGGGCGATTCCGAGGCGGGGGATACTGGCGAAGAAGCACCGATCATCCGGCTCGTCATGCAGACGCTTTCCGAAGCGTTCCGCGTTCGCGCTTCCGACATCCACATCGAGCCTCTGGAGACCTCCGTGCGCGTCCGCTACCGCCTGGATGGCAAGCTCATCCATGTGGACACCCATCCGAAGAAGCTCCTGCCCGCCATCATCGCGCGTCTGAAGGTGATGAGCGGCACGATGTCCATCGCGGAAAAACGCCTGCCGCAGGACGGCCGCATCCAGCTCAAGATGGGCGACAAGGAAGTGGACCTCCGGGTTTCCTCCGTGCCCTCGAACCACGGCGAGTCCATCGTCATGCGGATTCTCGATAAAACCGCACTGCTGCTCGGCCTGCCAGAGCTTGGTTTCTTCTCGGACGATCAGCTCACCTTCGAGCAGTTGTTAGGTTTGCCGGACGGTATCCTACTCGTCACCGGCCCCACCGGCTCGGGGAAAACCACCACGCTTTACGCCTGTCTCAACGTCATCAACAAGCCGGACAAGAAAATCATCACCGTGGAAGACCCGGTGGAATACGAGCTGCCCGGCATCAACCAAGTGATGGTGAAAACCGACATCGGTATGACCTTCGCAGCCGCCCTGCGCGCCATGCTCCGCCAAGCTCCGAACATCATCATGATCGGGGAAATCCGCGATGCGGAAACTGCGAACATCGCCATCAACGCATCGCTCACCGGCCACTTGGTTTTCTCCACACTTCACACCAATGACGCACCCTCCGCCGTCGCCCGTCTCGCGGACATCGGCGTGAAGCCCTTCCTCATCGCCTCCGCCGTGCGCGCCGTGCTCGCCCAGCGCCTGGTGCGGAAACTCTGCCCGATTTGCAAAGGCCCCGCCGAACTCACCGACAAGGAAATGCGTGCGCTCTCGCTGGATGCCTCGCGCCTCACCGAGGCCACGATTTTCGGTCCTGTCGGCTGCGATAAATGCCGCGGCAATGGTTTCAAAGGCCGGATGGGCATCTTCGAGTTGTTCCTCATCGACGACGAAGTCCGCCAGATGATCAACACCGGCCTCACCACCACCCAACTCCGCCGCCGCGCCCGAGAACTCGGCATGCGCACCCTGCGCGAGGACGGCATCCGCAAAGTGCTCGCCGGTCTCAGCTCCGGCGGCGAAGTCGTCCACGCCACCATGTCGGACGCCGACTGATACCCCACCCATTTCAAAACCCTCTCCGTTTCCCCGTCCCATGGACAACCACCAGATCATCGAACTCTTCCAATCGCGCGGTCTCATCGACGAATCGCTGGCCCAGGACATCCTCGCGGAAGTCAGCACCAGCGGGAAGGAAATCGCCGAGATCCTCGCCGACTTTCAGGTCATCCAAAGCCGCGACGACATCTGGCCGGTAGTCGCTTCCGAACTCGGCACCCAAGTCGTGGACATCCGTAACTGGACGCCGCCCGAAGCCCTACTCGCGCTCGTCCCCGCCGGCACCGCCCGCCTCCATGGCGCACTGCCCGTCCAGTTTGATGAAACCGGGCTGCACGTCGTGCTCGTCGATCCCCTCAACCCGCAGACCGCCGAAGACCTGCGCTTCGCACTCGGGCGGGAAATCCACGTCATGGTCGCGCCGGACTACCTCGTCGAGGCCAAGATCAACGACTGCTACGGCGGCGAAGGCAAAGCGATGGAGGACATCCTCAGCCAGTTCCAACTCGCCGGTGATTCACTCAGCGCGCAAGACCTCGAATCCGAGGCAAACTCCGCCCCCATCATCCGCTACGTCGATCTAGTGCTCTATCAGGCCATCAAGGAAAAAGCCTCGGACATTCACTTCGAGCCATTCGAGAAGGACTTCAAGATCCGCTATCGCGTGGACGGCGCACTCTACGAAATGGCACCGCCGCCGATCCACCTAGCGCTGCCCATCCTTTCCCGCGTCAAGGTCATGTCCAACATGAACATCGCCGAGCGCCGCATCCCACAAGACGGACGCATCGTCAAACAAGTCGGCGACAAGCAAGTGGACATGCGCGTTTCCTCGCTGCCCACCCACCACGGCGAATCCATCGTGTTGCGCGTGCTCGATCGCTCGTCGGTCAACCTCTCGCTCGAAAACCTCGGCCTCACCGAATACATCTACAACTACATCACCGAGACCATCGAGAAGCCTAACGGCATCTTCATCGTCACCGGCCCCACCGGCGCGGGCAAGACCACCACCCTCTACGCCGCGCTGCGCCGCATCAACACCATCGACGCCAAGCTGCTCACCGCCGAAGACCCCGTCGAATATGACATCGACGGCATCATTCAAATCCCCATCAACGAAGCCATCGGCCTCGACTTCCCGCGCGTCCTGCGTGCCTTCCTCCGCCAAGACCCAGACCGCATCATGATCGGGGAAATGCGCGACAAGGAAACCGCCACCATCGGCATTCAGGCGGCTCTCACAGGTCACTTGGTGCTCTCCACCCTTCACACCAACGACGCGCCCGGTGCCGTCACCCGTCTCGTCGATATGGGTTGCGAGCCATTCCTCGTCGCCGCCTCGCTCGAAGGCATCCTCGCCCAGCGTCTCGTCCGCACCATCTGCAAAGACTGCAAATCCCCGTACGAGCCAAACGAGGCCATCCTCAGCCAGCTCGGCATCTCCGCCCATGAGCTTGGCGACAAACAATTCTTCACCGGTGCCGGCTGCGACACCTGCGGCCAGACCGGCTACCGTGGACGTCGCGGCCTTTACGAGTTGCTCAACATCACCGATCCCATCCGCGAACTCATCACCGGCCGCGCGCCCACCGTGGTCATCAAACAGAAAGCCGTGGAACTCGGCATGAACACCCTACGCGAGGATGGTCTGCGCAATATCTACCTCGGTAACACCTCCATCGAGGAAGTGCTGAAATACACCTGACCCCCGCTGAATTTTCCCATCGCCAATCCCGCGACTTTCCGATTTCCTAAACTCCAATTACGTCCAAAACCCAAATCCAACCAGTCCCATGGCCAATTTCCAATATTCCGCCCTCGACGCCAAAGGCGAGCAAACCTCCGGTTCCGTTTCCGCCAATACCGAGCAGGAAGCCATCCAGCAGCTCCGCGCCAAAGGCCTCTACCCCACCCAGATCGTGGAGGAAGGAAAGGCGAAGAAGGGCGTCCACACCGTCGCCCCCAAAAACCGCAACGCCCAGGCCAAGCCCAAGTCATCCAAGAGCAACCTCGGTGGCCGCGTGAAGCCCAAGGGCCTCATGATCTTCACCCGCCAGCTCGCCACCCTCATCGACTCTGGCCTGCCCCTGCTGCGCAGTCTCACCGTGCTCGAAAAACAGGAACCCAACCCCGTGCTCCGCGCCACCATCGGCGCACTCGCCGAAAACGTCCAAAGCGGCTCCACCTTCTCCGAGTCCCTCGCCCAGCACCCGAAAATTTTTAACAAACTCTACGTCAACATGGTCAAGGCCGGCGAACTCGGCGGTGTGCTCGAAATCGTCCTCAACCGTCTCGCCGAGTACCAGGAAAAGGCCCAGAAACTCAAAAACAAGATCGTTTCCGCCATGGTCTATCCGGTGATCGTCATGTTCATCGCCGTCGCCATCCTCGTCTTCCTGATGGTCTTCATCGTGCCCAAGTTCAAGGAGATGTTCGCCAACACCGATCAGGAACTGCCGCTCATTTCCCAAATCGTCTTCGGCACCTCCGAGTTCTTCCTCAGTCAGACGATCCCCTACGTGCCGAACGTGCTCTTCGTCTTTATTGCCTTCATCATCGGCGCCTTCTTCTTCAACATGTGGGGCCGCACCAAAGGCGGTCGCACTGTTATCGACACCTTGAAGCTGAAAATGCCCATCCTCGGTGACATCCAGCGCAAGAGCGCCGTCTCCCGCTTCTCCCGCACCCTCGGCACCCTCGTCACCTCCGGCGTGCCCATCCTCCAAGCCCTTAACATCACCCGCGATACCGCTGGCAACGTGGTCATCTCCCACGCCATCGAAAAGGTCCACGAAGCCGTCAAAGAAGGCGAAACCATCGTCACACCTCTCCAAGCCTCCGGCGTTTTCCCGAACATGGTCATCTCCATGGTGGACGTCGGCGAGGAAACCGGCCAGCTCCCGGAAATGCTCCTCAAAGTCGCCGATGTCTATGATGACGAAGTGGACAACGCCGTCACCGCCCTGACCTCGATCTTGGAACCGATCATGATCGTCTTCTTGGCCCTCATCGTCGGCTCGGTCGTCTTCGCGCTCTTCCTGCCGCTCATCAAGATGATCTCCACCATGGGCAACCAGTGAGAAAGTGGCCCGGGCGTCTCGCCCGGAGCCCGCTCTCATAAAAACCCATGAAACCCTAGAAATCCGTGGTTTCTTCCTCCGATGCAGGGTGATAGCTCGCCTCAGCATCTACAACCCATCCATTCCATCCACATGAAAACCAATCCCCGCCACGGTCACGCCGCATTCACGCTCATTGAGCTGATGGCCGTCATCACCATCATCGTCATCCTCGCCGGTCTCGTCGTCGGTGCGTTGGGCTTCGTCAATGAGCGCAAAGCCAAAGAAAAAGCCAAGGTCCAACTCGCGCTGATCGCCAAGGCGCTGGAGGAATACAAACTGGACAATGGAACCTATCCTCCGACAGAAGACAAACCTGCGGCATACACCACATCTACTGGCACTAGCACTTCTTCCATTCTCTTCGACTACTTGTATTGGGATTCAGACCGTGACAATTCTGGAGGCACAGGTGACACGGACCAAAAGCTCTACATCCCGGAACTCGATCCCGTAACCAGCAGCAAACAAGGTTGGACGACAGGAACCGCATCCAAAAACACCTCCATCATTGATCCCTGGGGGAACCAATATTGCTATCGAACGGCCACGAACAGCACGGGCGTAGCAAACGGCGGCACGAATAATCCGGATTTCGACCTCTGGTCCATGGGTAAGAATGGCAAGACCAATCCCAATCCGGGACACATTGATTCCCGCGACGACATCAAGGCCAACTGATTGCCTTTGGACTGCGGCGGAAACCGCCGCTTTGAGGGCGAGGTGAGCGTTCTCCTTGGAAGTTTGAATGTCCAAGCAGGCATGATGCGGGCGTTCTCATGATTTGGAACAAGCCGCGATACAAAACCGGACTCCACCGCCAAAGCGGCGATGCTCGCCGCAGTCCAAAGCTCCCGCAATCCTTTGGACTGCGGCGGAAACCGCCGCTTTGAGGGCGAGGTGAGCGTTCTCCTTGGAAGCTTGAATGTCCAAGCAGGCATGATGCGGGCGTTCTCGTGATCTGGAACAAGCCGCGATGCAAAACCGGACTCCACCGCCAAAGCGGCGATGCTCGCCGCAGTCCAAAGCGTTTGGCTTCAGCCCTCTTCGGAAACTTTCTTCCTATCCGCGAACTTCTGCACGAATACGTAGCAGACCGGAATCAGGAACAAGCCAATCAAAGTCGAGATGGTCATGCCAAACACCACACCGGTGCCCATCGTGCTGCGCGAGGCCGCGCCCGATCCCTTCGCAAGCATCAACGGCACGCAGCCGAGAATGAATGCGAAGGAGGTCATCAAAATCGGGCGCAGCCGCAGCTTCGCGCCTTCGATGGCGGCGTCGATGGTGGGCACACCTTCCTCGCGTTTCATTTTGGCGAACTCGATGATGAGGATGGCGTTTTTCGCCGCGAGACCGATGAGCATGACTAGTCCGACTTGCGCATAGACGTTCATGTCGAACTTGCGCAGAAGCAGACCCACCATCGTGCCGAGGATGACCGTGGGCACGGAAAGCAGCACAGCGAAGGGCAGAGACCAGCTTTCATACTGCGCGGCTAACAACAGGAAGACGAAGAGGATGGCCATGCCGAAAATCACGCCGGCCTGGCCTTCGGATTTCTTTTCCTGAAGTGTGAGACCGGACCATTCATAGCCGGTCTCCGCAGGCATTTCCTTCATCACTTCTTCGATCGCCTTGATTGCCTGGCCGGAGCTGTAGCCTGGTGCGGTGGCACCCATAACTTCGGCGGCGTTGTAGAGGTTGAAACGCGTGACCAGATTGGGGCCGGACATCTTGGTGACGGTGACCAGTGTGCTGAGAGGCACCATGGCGCCTTCGTTACTGCGGACATAGAATTTCCCGATGTCGTCCGGCTTGCTGGTGAACTCGGGCTCGGCTTGCAGGAAGACCTTATAGACCTTGCCGAACTTCACGAAGTCGTTGACGTAAAGACCGCTCAGATAGGTCTGGAGGGTGGCGAACACGCTGTCCACCGGCACGTTGAGCGTGCGGCATTTCTCGCGGTCCAGTTCCACCTTCACCTGTGGCGTGGCGGGATTAAAGGTGGTGCTCAGACGGGCGATTTCCGGGCGCTTGGCGGCGGCGGCCTG